>NZ_LARW01000076.1 GCF_000971055.1 Sphingomonas sp. SRS2 | reverse complement strand
CCCCCGGCCCCACCCCCGAAGGGGCGGGGAGATAGAAATGAAGATCGTCACCGTCGACCTTGGCGGCACCAACGCCCGTTTCGCGATCGCCGACCTGCATGACGATCGCCGCCCGACGCTGGGTAAATCGCGCAAGTACAGGACCGCCGATCATGGCGGCCTCACCGACGCCTGGGCGGCCTTCGCCCGCGACGAGGGCGGCGCGCTGCCCAAAGCGGCGAGCATCGCCATCGCCGGGCCGGTCGAAAGCGACCTGATCCGCTTCACCAACAACAGCTGGGTGATCCGTCCCGCCACGCTCGCCGCCGAACTTGGGATCGAGCAGTTGCGTCTGTTCAACGATTTCGCCGCGATGGCGGCGGCGGTGGGCGTGCTCGAGGCCGACGAACTGGCCCATGTCGGCGGCCCCGAAGGTCCGCTGCCGGGCAAGGGCCTCACCACCGTCATCGGTCCGGGCACCGGCCTCGGCGTCGCGCAGCTGCTTCGCCGCGAAGGGCACAACATCGTCCTGCCGACCGAGGGCGGACATATCGACTTCGCCGCGCTTGACGGCTTCGAGGAGAAGCTGCTCGCCCGCTTGCGCGAGCGTCACCGCCGCGTATCGGTCGAGCGGGTCGTCTCGGGCCCCGCGCTTGCCGATATCCGCGCGACGATCGCGCTGATCGCCAGCGAGCCGATCGTGCCGATGGACGATGCGGCGGTCTGGGAATCCGCCACCGACGGCAGCGACCGCGTCTCGGTGCAGGCGCTCGACCGGTTCGTGATGAGCTTCGGCGCGGTGGCGGGGGATCTCGCGCTGGCGCAGGGCGCACAGTCGGTGGTCATCACCGGCGGGCTCTCGAACCGCATCGCCGACCGGCTCGCCAGCCCGCTGTTCAACGACCGGTTCCGCGCCAAAGGCCGTTTCGAGCGGCGCATGGCCGATATCCCAATCCGTCTCGCGCGCCATCCCGAAGCGGGATTGCTGGGGGCCGCCGCCGCCTATCAGGAGGAACATCGCAGATGAACGTCGAACAGGTGATGACCCTCGCGCCCGTGATCCCGGTGCTGGTGATCCATGATGTCACCCATGCGCGTCCGATCGCCGAAGCGCTGGTCGCTGGCGGGCTCCGCGCGCTGGAGGTGACGCTTCGCACCGATTGCGCGCTCGAGGTGATCCGCGAGATGGCGAAGGTCGAGGGTGCGGTGGTGGGTGCCGGGACGGTGCTCAACCCCGACGACGTGAAGGCCAGCGTCGATGCCGGCGCGCGCTTCCTCGTCTCGCCGGGGCTGACCGATCCGCTCGCCAATGCCGCAATTGCCAGCCAGCTGCCGTTTCTACCCGGCACCGCCAATGCCGGCGACATCATGCGCGGGCTCGACATGGGGCTGACCCATTTCAAATTCTTCCCCGCCGCCGCAAATGGCGGCATTCCGGCGCTCAAGGCAATCTCCGCCCCGCTCTACAAGGCGCGATTCTGCCCGACCGGCGGGCTCAGCGAGGAGACCGCGCCCGACTGGCTCGCGCTCGACGCGGTACTGTGCGTCGGGGGCAGCTGGGTGGTGCCTTCTGGCAAGCCCGACCCCGCGGAGATCGAACGTCGCGCCCGCGTGGCAGCGGCGCTCAGGGCCGGCTGAACTTCATTTCCGGGCGACGGCGGCGCGAAAGCCCGCCACCGCCATGTCGGCGAAGGCGGTTAGTTCGTCCATGGTCGCGCCGTCGCGCGCCGCCGACGACATGCCCTTGAGCGCGATCACCACCGACGCCGCCAGTGCATCGGCGCGGTCGGGCAGCTCGCGCGCGATTCGCGCCGCGATGACATCGTGGCTCTCCGCCATGCGCCGCGCGGTCAACGCGCGGGCTTCCGGATCCTGGCTGCCGCGCGCGCCGTCGATCACCAGGCATCCTGCGATGCCATCGCAACCCGGATAGAGTCGCGCGGCGCCCTTCAGCACGCGCTCGACCGCCGCCGCCATGTCGCCCTCGCCGTCCAGTGCCGCCAGCACCAGATTGCCAAAGTCGGCGGTGTAGCGGTCGAGCACGGCATCGAACAACGCGGCCTTGCTGCCGAAGGCGTTGTAGAAGCTCGGAGGGGTGATCCCCATCGCCTTGCCGATCTCGGCCACGCCGACCCCGTCATAGCCATGTTGCTGGAACAGCGTCTGCGCGGTTGCGAGCGCCGCCTCGGGATCGAACGAACGCGGCCTGCCCCGACCCGCAGATTTTTTTGTAGCGATCACTATAAAATCCTTGCGCCTTCGTCTAAGCTATTTATATAGCGATCACTACAGAAATTCAAAGGAGCTTTCCATGAGCCGTCCGCACCGACCCAAGACCCTGATTCTCGGCGGCAGCCGGGGCATCGGCGCCGCGCTCGTCCGCAAGTTCGCGGGCGACGGCGGCGACGTCGTCTTCACCTATGCGGGCGCGCATGAAGCAGCCGCTACGCTGGCGGCCGAAACCGGCGCCCGGGCCATCCGCGTCGACAGCGCCGACCGTGATGCGCTGGTCGCCGCCGTCGCGGCGGAAGGACCGATCGATATCCTCCTCGTCAATGCCGGCACAGCCGTCATTGGCGATCCGCTCGGACTGGAGGCAGACGCGGTAGACAATATGATCGACGTCAACGTTCGCGCGCCCTATTTCGCGGCGGTCGAGGCGGGCCGGACCATGCCCGACAACGGCCGCATTCTCATCATCGGATCGACCAATGGTGACCGCATCCCCTTCGCCGGGGCCGCCGCCTATGCGATGACCAAGTCGGCGATGCAGGGCATGGTGCGCGGCCTCGCCCGCGATTTCGGCCCGCGCGGGATCACCGTCAATTCGATTCAGCCGGGCCCGGTCGACACCGACATGAACCCGTCAAACGGCCCGATGGCGGATCTGATGCACAGCTTCATGGCGATCGGCCGCCATGCCCATGCCGACGAGATCGCCGATTATGCGGCGTTTCTCGCCAGCCCAGCGGCGGCGATGATCACCGGATCCATGCAGACGATCGACGGGGGCTTCGGCGCGTAACAGGACCCGCCCTCTCCCGCCTTCACGGGAGAGGGTTTCGTCTTATCGCGGCAGGGCTCGTTCAGCTTCGGCCATATAGTCGCGGGTGATCGGCACGGCGCGCCGGTCGGCGATATACTGGATCTGATAGTTGCACAGATTGCCGTGCACGAACGCCGCGCGCGCACCCGCCAGGTAGAAGGTCCACATGCGGAAGAAGCGCTCGTCATAGAGAGCCACGATCGCGTCCTTGGCCGCCATCGTGCGGCCATACCAATGGTCGAGTGTCATCGCATAATGGAGCCGCAGCGTCTCGACATCGGCGGCGATCATCCGCGCCGGCTCGCTGGCGGCGATGATCTCCGACAGCGCGGGATTATAGCCGCCCGGGAAGATATATTTGAGGGTGAAGGCATCGGTCTTGCCGGGCACGCCAAGCCGCCCGATCGTGTGGAGCAGCATCACCCCGTCATCGGCGAGCAGCGCGCGGCACTTGCGGAAATAGGTCTCATATTGCGGCACGCCGACATGCTCGAACATGCCGACCGAGACGATCCGGTCGAACCGTCCGGTCAGGTCGCGATAGTCGATCAGCTCGAACTTCACCCGATCGGATACCCCCGCCGCCGCCGCGCGGCCGCGGGCGACCTTGAGCTGTTCCTCCGACAGAGTGATACCCAGCACGTCGACATCCGCCGCGCGATTCAGATAGAGCGCCATCCCGCCCCAGCCGCAGCCGATGTCGAGCACCCGCAGGCCGGGCTTCAGGTTCAGCTTGGCGGCGATGTGCGCCTTCTTGTCGGCCTGCGCCCGATCGAGCCCGACATCGGGGCCGGTGAAATAGGCGCAGCTATATTGGCGGTCGGCATCGAGAAAGAGATCGTACAGCCGGTCGTTAAGATCATAATGATGCGCGACGTTGCGCTTCGACTCGCGCGCCGAATTGAAGCTCTGGATGCGCGCCCGGATACGGTCCCTGATCAGGCTGGCCAGCGTGCCGCGCAGGGTGACGCGGGCATCCTCCCATCTGCCGTTGGCCCGGACCAGATCGATCAGGTCGCGGATGTCCCCTTCCTCTATCACCAGCCGGCCATCCATATATGCCTCGGCGGCGCGCAAATGCGGATTGCTGGCAATGAAGCGCGTCACGCCGGCGTCGGCGAACCGGACGGTGACCGGCCTCAGATCGGGATCGGGATCGCCATAGGTGCGGCGGCTGCCGTCGGCGAAGATGATCGTGAACAACCCGCGCTTGAACAGCCGGCCCACGAACTTATCGAATAGCGACATTGCTGCGCCTTTCCCTGGGGAGCGCATAGAAAACCCGATCGCCGGGCGATGCAAGAGGCGCAGCCGGGGAAATTTAACCGTTAAACGTGCGTCCCGGCACAGTCGCCGGCCTTTGGTCAGCCCAGCGCGGCCTGCTTCTCCGCCGCGAGCCGGTCGAGCTCGGCCCGGCTTTTCTTCTCCGACGCGGATTTGAGCTGCCCGCACGCCGCCATGATGTCGCGTCCGCGCGGGGTGCGCACCGGGGCGGAGATGCCGCCCTTGAAGACGATATCGGAAAAGCGCGCGATCCGCTCGGGATCGGAGCATTCATAGTCCGCGCCCGGCCAGGGGTTGAAAGGGATCAGGTTCACCTTGGCAGGCAGCTGGTATTTTTTGAGCAGCCGGACGAGCTCGCGTGCATCGTCGTCGCTGTCATTCTTGTTCTTGAGCATCACATATTCGAAAGTGATGCGCCGCGCATTATTCGCGCCCGGATAGTCGGCGCAGGCCTGGAGCAGCTCCTCTAGCCCATATTTGCGGTTGAGCGGCACGATCTCGTCGCGCACCTCCTTGGTCACGGCATGAAGCGATACTGCGAGGTTCACCCCGATCTCCTCGCCCGCGCGCGCCATCAGCGGCACCACGCCCGAGGTCGACAGCGTGATCCGCCGCTTCGACAGCGCGAGCCCGTCGCCGTCCATCACCAGCTTGAGCGCATCGCGGACATTGTCGAAATTATACAGCGGCTCGCCCATCCCCATCATCACGATGTTGGTGAGCATCCGTCCTTCGGGCTGCGACGGCCATTCGCCCAGCGCGTCGCGCGCCAGCATCACCTGCCCGACGATCTCGCCCGGGGTCAGATTGCGGACCAGCCGCATCGTGCCGGTGTAGCAGAAGCGGCAGTTGAGCGTGCAGCCGACCTGACTCGACACGCACAACGTTCCCCGATCGGCGTCGGGAATGAACACCATCTCATAATCCTGGCCGTCATCCGAACGGAGCAGCCATTTGCGGGTGCCATCGTTCGAGACCTGCGCCTCGACGACTTCGGGCCGCGACACCACGAAACGCTGCTCGAGCCAGCCGCGCATGTCCTTGGCGATGTCGGTCATCAGCGCGAACTCGGTGACGCCGCGATTGTAGATCCACGAGAATATCTGCTTGGCGCGCAGCTTGGCCTGCTTCGGTTCGAGCTGCGCGGTCTCCAGCGCCATCCGCAGATCGGCCTTGGTCAGCCCAAGCAGGTCGACCCGCCCATCCTGCCGCGCCACGAAGGCGCGCGGCACCGGCACGGGATCGATATGGCCGGGAATGGCCATGGGCGCCATTCCGGGATTCAGGGGCTGCGGGTGATTCATGGCGCGCACATAGGCGATTATCGCGTGAATTTCCACCGAAGCCGGTTTTTGCCGCACGGACGGCGAAAAGGGCGGCGCGCGCTACGGAAATCGATGATGACGCGTAACCGGCGCGGCCGTAACGACAGCAAAATCGCAGGATTTCGATCGGAGGATCGCGAATTCACACCTATATTCGCGGGGCCATGCTATTTGCGCCGCATGGCTTTGTCGCAATGAGTGGCCCTTCCGAAGAAGGCGTCGAGCAAATCGAGAATCTGATGGCGACGCCAAATCTGGCGGATGCGCTGGAAAGCGATCGGTTCAAGCAGTTCCTCGACCATGTCCCCGTCGCGATCGCGGTGTCGGAGCTTCTTCCGTCCGAGACGATAACCTACGCCAATATCGAGTTCGAGCGGCTGACCGGCTGCCCGGTGTCGGACATGGTCGGCCGGAGCTGGCGGACGCTGCCCGGCATCGCCACAGCGCAGGGCGACGACCGGCGACTCAGCGATGCCGTGGCGAACGACCAGGACTATATCGGAACCTTCACCATCACCTGCGCCGATGGACCCATCGATGTCGACGCGTGGTCGAACACGATCGAGGATGACGACGGCACCGAACTGTTCCGGCTGGTGGCACTGGCCACGGTCGGTCAGCATGACGACGGCGCGAATACGCTCCGCTCGCTACGCGAGAAGGATGTTCAGCTGCTCGAACTCCAGCATCGCGTGAAGAACAACCTGCAGATGATTACGGCGTTGATCCGGCTCGAATCGCGCAACGTCACCGATGACGAGACCGGCGAACGGTTCGACCGGCTGGCGGGGCGGATCAATTCGCTCGCGCTGCTCTACGATATGCTGGCGGCGCGCGGGCTCGAACAGAGCGTCGATCTTGGCGTCTATCTCAGCCAGATTGCTTCGTCGGTGATGCAGGCGCATGCGATCGAGGGCATCCGGCTGGACCTGAAGGTCGATACCTGGCCGGTGTCGATCAACATCGCGATGCCCGCCGGGCTGGTCGTCAACGAACTGCTGACCAACGCGCTGAAACACGCTTTTCCGGATCGCGGTGGCACGATCACGCTGCACAGCCTGATCGACGATACCGGATGCCGCGTAACGATCGCCGACGACGGCGTCGGCCTTCCCGCCGGGGAGACATGGCCGAAGCCCGGCAAGCTCGGTTCGGCGATCGCGCAGTCGCTGCGCCAGAACGCCGGCGCCGAATTCGTCGTGACGTCGGCAGCAGGCAAGGGAATGCGCGTCACCGTCTTCTTCCCTCGCGCCGCCGCCGCGCCGACGCCCGTCTGAGCGGGGGCGCCATCACACTACGGTCGACGAGACCTTGGCGTGGCTGCCCTCTTCCGACGGGTCGATCTTGCCGCCGAAGATCATTTTGAGCTTGCCGGTTAGCGACATATCCGACTCCCACAGTTCGGCCTCGTCGATGTCCAGCCGGATCAGCGTCAGACTCGGATCGTTCCTGCCGCCGGGGAACCAGGCCTCGACCGGCTTCGACCAAAGCTTGTCGATCATCGCGGGATCGTTATCGACCGAGACGGTGCCCGCCAGACAGGCAAAGAAATCCTGCCCCTTCGACACGAACTGGGCCATCGCGGCACCGCCCGGTACCAGCCGGTTGTCGCGCCCGACGAAGAAATAGATGCGGTCGGCCTGGTCCTCATCGAGCTGAGCCGTGAGTGGCTCGGCATGGCCGTGACCGCTGAGACCGACCATCATGAAGGGGCCTTGGCTCAGTTTCTTCCAGAGATGCTCTTTGAGCTTGTGCGCGTCCGACATGCTTCTCTCCTCGGGCTGGTTAGACCCAAAGAACGAAGCGGAGCCGCCGGAGTTGCCGCCTCCGCGTCGATTTGCGGCGGATCGTCAATCGCGGTCGGTCGGCGCCCCCAGCGGGAACATGTGCCGGTAGGGTCGCGCTTCGTCGAGGGCGCGCGCATAGCTGGGCCGGGCGAGCAGCCGGGCGCGATAGGCGTGAAGCGCCTCGAAATGCTTCGGGATCGCATAGGTCCAGTCGGCGTAGAGCAGCGCGGGCGCCGCCGCGCAATCGGCGAGGCTGAAATCCCCCGCCGCCCATTCGCGCCCCTGCATATGGCTGTCGAGCACGGCATAAGCTGTGTCGAACGCTGCGTGCCACTTCGCCAGCATCTCGTCGCCGCCGGGCTCGCGGCCGATGGCCGCGAAGACGATCCGCTGCTGCGGATAGTTGATATAATTGTCGAAGAAGCGATCCCACATCCGCACGTCGGCCGCCGCCAGCGGATCGGCCGGGATCAGCCGCGGCGCATCGGGAAAGCGCGCGTCGAGATAGTCGATGATCGAGGTGGCTTCGAACACCAGCTTGCCGTCATGGTCGATGGCCGGGAAACGGCCGACCGGCCACAGCGCCGCGAACTCCACCGATACCGGCCCGTCACCGTCCAGCATGCGTGTCTCGAAGGCGATGCCCTTCTCGTAAAAAGCGGTCGTCGCCTTCTGACAGTAGGATGACAGCGGGTGGAGATAGAGTTTCAGCGCCATGATCGGTCCTAGCGCAGCTTGGCGATGTTGAGGCTATCGGCCTTGGCCCGGTCCTTGGTCGATTCTTCACTGCGCTTGAGCGCCTTGGCGATCGCTTTAAGCGCCATGCCCTTCTTGGCGAGGGTGTGGAGCTTCTGGATCTCGTCCTGCGTCCAGGGCTGGCGGTGGCGCTCGAAACGGTCCGCGGACATGATCTTCCTCGCTGCTCGGCTGGGCCCGCTCGGGGCCGACAGCGCTGGTTAGCATCAAGCGCGCGGCGTGGCAGCGATTTTCGCCGCGTACGACGGATGCGGTTTGCCGATGGCCGCGATAAGGCGTATAATGCCCGCATCGCCGCCTTCTCGCATGCAGGCATGCGGCGACCGAGAGATTCTTTGCGCTCCCGCTTGCCGACCGGCCGGAGCATGATGATGTCCCACTCTCCCTGCGATACCAGCATGCTGGAGCAGTTCCGCCGCAAGGCGCTCGCCGCCGCCGCGGGCAGCGGCGATCCGCTCGTCCGCCAGCAGTTCACCGACCTCGCCGAAAGCTATGCCGAGACCGCGACCGAATTGCGCAGGCACGGCGCTGCGGTGCTGCCATCGCCCGACCTTACCCGGATGCCGTGGCGATCGGTGCCGCTCTGGATAACCAACGACCAGTAACCACCACGCGAAGGACATCGATATGGCCAAGGGCCAGCAGAAGAAGAGCAAGGAAATCCGCAAGCCCAAGAAGGAAGGGCCGCCGAAGACCAATGCGTCCAATCCGTCGCAGAAGAATACGGTCATGGGCGTGAAGTCCTGAAGACCCCGCATGGATCTTCACAGCCTGTTGGGCCGGCATGAGCCCGACCTGATGGCGAGCCGCTGGGACGAGGGCCGCTTCGTCACCAGCTGCACGATATGCGGGCGACCGATGGTCAAACCGCCTGGTGGCGGCTGGCTGCTGGCGCGGCCGCGCCGGTGAGGCGCGCCGCGCCCGGCGCGACGTACACCTCCTAATTGACGCCCCGCTAAAATGGATGCACTTTCACCCGATAAGCAATAATCGGGGAGACGGGCGTGGACATAGGGGCGGGCGCAGGCCGCGAAACGCAGGATCGGCCGAACGGCGCCTTCATCCATCCCGGCTATCGCAGCGGCTTCATCCTCGTGGTGTCGCTGTTCTTCATCTGGGCGATCGCCAATAATTTCAACGACATCCTGATTCGCCAGTTCCAGAAGGCGCTCGCGCTCGACCGCGCCGAGGCGGGGCTGATCCAGTTCGTCTATTATATCGGCTATTTCACCATGGCGCTGCCTGCCGGCTTCGTCATGCGCCGCTTCGGCTATCGCGCCGGCATCATCACCGGGCTGCTGCTTTATGCCAGCGGCGCATTGCTGTTCTGGCCGGCGGCGGAAGTGCGGCTCTATCTGCCCTTCCTCGCCGCGCTCTACATCATCGCCTGCGGCGCGGCCTTCCTCGAGACCGCCGCCAACCCCTATGTCGTCGCCTTCGGCGATCCGCGCCGCGCCTCGCAGCGGCTCAACTTCGCGCACGCCTTCAACGGGCTCGGCTCGGTGCTCGCACCCGCGCTCGGCGGCATCTTCATCTTCTCGGGGGTCGAGCATGGCCACGAAGCGCTGTCGTCGATGTCGCCCGCGCAGCTCGATGCGTTCCGCGCAGCCGAGGCGGGCATGGTGCAGATGCCCTATCTGATCCTCGCGATCGTCGTCGCGCTGGTCGCGCTCGCGGTTGCTTTCGTGCCGCTGCCGGCGGTCGACACCAGCGGGGGCGCGGCCGATAGCGACGGCAAGCGCCCCGGCCTCGCCGGCCTGCTGCGCGAACGCGGGCTGACCCGCGCGGTGGTCGCGCAATTCTTCTACATCGGCGCGCAGGTGAGCCTGTGGAGCTTCTTCGTCGACTATGTGAAGGAGACCGCCCCCGCCTTCTCGGAAAAGCAGGCCGCCTTCCTGCTCTCGGGCAGCCTCGTCCTGTTCATGCTCGGCCGCTTCGGCGGCGCGGCGCTGATGACGCGCCACAGCCCCGCGCGCATGCTCTCGATCGCCGCGGCGTCGAGCATCGCACTTTGCGCACTGGCGACTGTCCTCCCCGGCTACGCCTCGGTCGCGGCGCTGACCCTCACCGGCCTGACCACCGCGATCATCTTCCCGACGATCTTCTCGCTGGGCGTCCGCGATCTCGGCCCGCGCGCCTCGCTCGGCGCGTCATTGCTGATCATGGCGATCGTCGGCGGCGCGGTGCTGCCGCCGCTGATGGGCCTGCTCAGCCAGACCGGCCTGGGCCTGCGCGGGTCGCTGATCGTCCCCGCCGTCAGCTTCGCGATCATCGCGCTATATGGCTGGCGTCAGGCGCGGCGGGATGCGACCGCCGGTTAGCGTCGCCCCGGCCTCCGCCGGAGCGCCCCTTGTGACTACCCTTTGTACAGCCCGTCGATCCGTTCCCCATAGACTGCGCGGATCGCGTGGCGGCGGTTCTTCATCGATGGGGTCATCTGCTCATTGTCGATCGAGAAGGGCTCGTCGGCGATGACGATGCGGCGGACCTTCTCGATCACCGACAGGTCGGCGTTGACCCGGTCGACCGCCGCCATCAGCGCGCGGTGGAGATCGGCATTGCGGCTGAGGCTGGCGAGCTCGGGCGAGAGACCCCTCTCCGCCGCCCAGCCGGCGAGCCACTCCTGATCGGGCACGACGAGCCCGACAATATACGGTCGCTTGTCGCCCGAGACCATCGCCTGGGCGATCTCGGGCCGGAGGGTCAGCATGCCTTCCAGCTTCTGCGGCGCGACATTGTCGCCCTTGTCGTTGACGATGATGTCCTTCTTGCGATCGGTGATCTTGAGCCGCCCCTTCGCGTCGAGCAGGCCGACATCGCCGGTGTGGAGCCAGCCGTCCTTCAGCACCCGCTCGCTCTCGGCCTCGTTGCGCCAGTAGCCGTGCATCACCAGTTCGCCGCGCACCAATATCTCGCCGTCATCGGCGATCTTCACCTCGACACCCTTCATCGGCGGGCCCACCGTCGTCGAATCGATCCCCGCGCCGGGACGGTTGCACGACACGACCGGCCCCGATTCGGTCTGGCCATAGCCCTGTAGCAAGGTGAGGCCGAGCGCGGCGAAGAACTGGCCGATCTCCGGATTGAGCGGCGCGCCCCCCGAGACAAGCGCCTTGCTTCGCCCGCCGAAGCGCTTCTGCACCTTGGGCTTGAGCAACAGGTCGATCGCAATCTTGTACGGATAATCGGTCAGGCGCAGCTTCTCGCGCGATCCCAGCTCGATCGCCTTGTCGAGCAGCTTCTGGCCGATCCCGCCCTGCTTCTCGACAGCCTTGATCAGCCGCGCGCGGATCAGCTCGAACAGCCGGGGGACGACGACCATGATCGTCGGACCGACCTCCTCGATATTCGCGGCGAGCTTCTCCAGCCCCTCGGCATAATAGATCTGCCCGCCCAGTCCGATCGGCAGGAACTGGCCGCCGCTATGCTCATAGGCATGGCTGAGCGGCAGGAAGGACAGGAATATCTCGTCTCCCCAGCCGAAATCGGCTTCGATGATATCGATGCAGCCTTCGACGTTGAGCAGGATCGCGCCGTGATGCTGGCGCACCCCGCGCGGCGCGCCGCCGGTGCCGCTGGTGTAGATCAGGCAGGCAAGATCCTCGCGCCGCACATCGGCGACGGCGGCCGCCGCTGCCGCGACATCGGCATTGGGATCGCCCGCCAGTTCGGCGAAGGACAGGGTGCGGGTGCCGCCGGAGGGCAGCGCTTCCATCGCGATCAGGAACTCGCAGGTCGACGAGCGGACGATCGCGGGCAGCAGCACCTGCGCCAGCTTCGCGGTCGAGACGATCGCCGCCCGCGCGCCGCTATTCTCCAGGATGTGGGTATGATCGCGCTCGGTGTTGGTCGTGTAGGTCGGCACGGTGACGCAGCCCGCCGCCATGATCGCGAGATCGGCGACGCAGAATTCAGGCCGGTTTTCCGAGACGAGGACGACCCGGTCGCCTTCCTTCAGTCCCTGCGCCTTGAGCGCGGCGGCGAGCGAAGCGACCTGGCGAGCGATCTCCGCCCAACTCTGCGACCGCCATTCGCCTCCCTGCTTCGCCCATAGAAAGGGTGCGTCCCCCTTCGCCGCGGCGCGGGTGAAGAACATCGTGACCAGGTTGGGAAATCGCTCGAAAGTGCGCATCGTCTCTCCTGCCGCGTCTTTTGCGCCTGTCGATCGGAATATAGGCCCGCGCGCACCGGTGGATAGAGCATAACCGTTACAAAGTGACGCAGCGGAAACAAGGCTATTCGGAAGGTCTATCCTTCTGGAGCGCCGCTGCGGCAGGCTTGATCACGGCACCGTCGATGGTCATCGACACGCCTTCGCTGCGCGGGTCGGCCGCGCCTGCCCAGCCGCCGTCGCGCCATTCGATCGCATTAGCCTTCAGCCCGAGCGGTGCGACCGACAGGCGCTCGCCGAGCGCCGTCAGCGCGGGCAGCATCGCTTCGATATGCGTGCCCTTCTCCGCCACGCCGCCCGGTCGCGGCGCGTAGAGCAGACCCATCGAAATCGCGTCCTGCGCGGTCAGTTTCCAATCGATCACCCCGATCAGCGCCTTGGCGACCTGCGCGATGATCGTCGATCCCCCCGCCGCGCCGATCGAAAGCCGCACCTTGCCCGCCGGGTCGAAGACGATCAGCGGCGACATCGAACTGCGCGGGCGCTTGCCGCCTTCGACCCGGTTGGCGGTAAGGAAGCCGCCCTTGTCGGGCGTGAGGTTGAAGTCGGTCAGTTCGTTGTTGAGGAACAGCCCGTGCATGCTCTGGCCCGATCCGAACACGCTTTCGATCGTCACCGTCACCTGCGCGACATTCCCCCAACGGTCGACCGCGGTGAGCGACGAGGTACCATGTTCGGGCTGTGGCTCGGCTGCCTTGAACGCCGGCGCGCCGGCGGGCATCCCGGCCGTCACACTCGCCATCGTCACATCGGGTGAAATCAGCGCCGACCGCCTCGCGACATAGTCGGAGGCGAGTAGCCCTTCGACCGGGACCTGAACATAATCGGGATCGGCGATCCATGCGTCGCGATCGGCATAGGCAAGACGCGAGCTTTCGGCGAACAGATGCCAGGCGACCGGTGAATCCTTGCCGAGGCCGGCCATGTCGAACCGTTCGAGCTGCCGGAGGATAAGCAATACGGTGATCGCGCCCGACGCGGGCGGGCCCATGCCGCAGATCCGATAGCCGCGATAGGCGCCGCAGACCGGCGGACGCTCGCGCACCTGATAGCTGGCCAGATCGCCGGTGGTCATCTTCGAGGGGTTGCGCGCCGCGCCGTTGACGGTCGCGACAAGAGTCTGCGCCGGGGGGCCGACATAGAAATAATCAGGGCCGCGCTTCGCGATCGCGTCGTACAGCGCGGCGAGCTCGGGGTTCTTCACCACCGTACCGACCGGCTTGGCCTGACCATCGGGGGTGTAGAGGTAGGATTTCGCCCAGTCGTTGAAGAAGCCGGTGGCCGGCATCCGCGTCAGGAAATTGTTGAAACGCGGCGTGATCGCCCATCCGTCCCGCGCGAGCTTTGTCGCCGGGCCGAACAGCGCCTTCCATGCCAGCCTGCCATGTTCGGCGTGCGCGGTCTCCATCAGCCGCAGCTCGCCCGGCACGCCGACGCTGCGGCCTCCCGGCACTGCCTGGCGGACCGGCATCGCCTTGCCGTCATCCCCGAAGAACCAGCGCGGATCGGCGGCGGCTGGCGCGGCCTCACGCGCGTCATAACTGCTCAGCTTGCCGGTGCGGGCGTCATAATAGACCATGAAACCGCCGCCGCCGATGCCCGAATGGGCAGGTTCGACGACCCCCAGCGCAAGCATCATCGCCACCGCCGCATCGGCGGCGGTTCCGCCCTTCTTCAGCATCTCGACCCCTGCGGCGGCGGCGCGGGGGTCGGCGGCGGACACCATCGGCGGCGCGGCATGGGCTGCGACGGGCGCGACGACGACGAGGGCGAGAGCGAGAAGAGTGCGCTGCAACATATCAGCAGCTTATTGCCTCTTAATCGATCCGTCACCCCAGCCAGCCTTCAGACCCAACCGCCTCCCCGATCGTCGCGAACCCATCGCGATCGAGCAGCTTCACCAGCCCGGCATTAATCCGCTTCGCCAGGCCCGGCCCTTCATAGACCAGCGCCGAATAGAGCTGAACGAGGCTCGCCCCGGCCCGGATGCGCGCATAGGCGTCCTCGGCGCTCGCGATCCCGCCCGCCGCGATCAGCGGCATCGCGCCGCCGGTCGCTTTTCGGAAATCGGCCAGCCGCTGCTGCGCGAGATCCTTCAACGGCGCGCCCGACAGGCCCCCCGTCTCTCCGCCGTGGCGCGACGCCAGCACGGGGCGCGTGATCGTCGTATTCGAGACGATCAGCCCGTCGAGCCGGTGCGCCGCCGAAATCTCCGCAACGTCGTCGATATCGGCGGGCTCGAGATCGGGTGCGACCTTAAGAAATACCGGTGGGCCACCGGCGGGCCGCGCCGCCATCACCGCACCCAGCAGATCGTCGAGTGCGCCGCGATCCTGCAGGGCGCGCAAGCCCGGCGTGTTCGGCGAGGAGATGTTGACGGTCAGGTAGCGCGCGACCCCCGCCATCACCTGCACCCCGCGCGCATAATCGGCGATCCGGTCGGCGGCGTCCTTGTTCGCGCCGATATTGACCCCGACGATGCCGGGCCGGGCATTGCGGCGGAGCAGCCGCTCATGCGCCGCCGCCTGACCGCCATTGTTAAAGCCCATGCGGTTGATCACCGCCTCGTCCTCGACCAGCCGGAACAGGCGTGGACGCGGATTGCCCGCCTGCGGAAAGGGCGTCAGCGTCCCCACCTCGGTAAAGCCGAAGCCAAGCCCGAGCATCGCGTCGGGAACCTGCGCGTCCTTGTCGAACCCGGCGGCGAGCCCGACCGGATTGGGAAAGCGTAGCCCCGCCACATCGATCGCCAGACGCGGGTCGGCGGCAGGCGCTTTCCCCGGTTTCAGCCGCAACGCCCGGATCGTCGCGCGATGCGCGCGCTCGGCCTCAAGGGTGAACAGCAGCGGGCGGAAGGCGGTGTAGAACGACATGGCGTTCGCCTAGAGCATTTTAAGCGTGGTGGAGAAGATTTTTCGCCGTCTCCGGGATTAAATCGCCTCCCTCATCCGTTGATCCGGCAGCGCTCATGTCTCCCGTGGCACGTGCGCGTACAAGCGGCGCCTTCGGGCGCCGTGGTTGCCGTATCCGCCTTTTTTTAAGCCCTGAGGCGGGGACGGTATCGGATGGCCACCTCTGGTCCATTCGATGGCCCGGCCGGTTCATCGCCGGCCGGGCCTTCCGATTGCCTGGCCATGCCGCACGCCCCTTGACCTTGGCCGTCTGCGCGCCCATCTGCCTAATCGGATCGAATCAGTCCGATTGGAAACCAAGCGACCATGCGCCTGTCCAGCCTAGCCGATTATGCGGTCGTGATGCTCTCCGCCGCCGCGCGCCATGCGCCGGGCGAGCGGCTGACCGCGACCCAGCTTGCCGACGAGACCGGCGTGCCGCTCCCCACCGCGCAGAAGCTGATGGGTCGGCTCACGCAGGCGGGGCTGCTCAGCTCGGCGCGCGGCACCGGCGGCGGCGTCCGCCTCGCCCGCGATCCGGCCGAAATAAGCCTCGCCGACATCGTCGAGGCGGTCGAAGGCCCGATCGCGCTGACCGCCTGCGTCGACGATCTGCGCCACGACTGTGGCCTCGAAACATCATGTCGCGTCAAACCGCATTGGGGCGTGGTCAACAGCACGATCCGCGGCGCGCTGGGCGGAGTCAGCCTTGCAATGCTGTCGGGCGCTTCTACGGGAGTGCCCGCATGAGCGACACACGCACCAGCACCGACCGAACGGACAAGAATCGCGCCGCGATCGACGCCGCCGACAAGGCTTCCAACTATGAATGGGGCTTCAGCAGCGACATCGAGCAGGATTTCGCGCCCAAGGGTTTGTCCGAGGACACCGTGCGCTTCATCTCCGCCAAGAAGAACGAGCCCGAATGGATGCTCGAATGGCGGCTGAAGGCCTATCGCCACTGGCTGACGATGACGCCGCCCGACTGGGCGAAGCTCAACGTGCCGCCGATCGATTATCAGGACGCCTATTATTACGCCGAGCCCAAGGCGAAGAAGGAACTCGGCTCGCTCGACGAGGTCGATCCCGAGATCCTGCGCGTCTATGAAAAGCTCGGCATTCCGATCGAGGAGCAGAAGGTCCTCGCCGGCGTCGAAGGCGCACGCAGGGTCGCGGTCGACGCGGTGTTCGACAGCGTCTCGGTCGCCACCACCTTCCGCGCAGAGCTCGAAAAGGCCGGGGTCATCTTCCGCTCGATCAGCGAGGCGATCCGCGAATATCCCGAGCATGTGAAGAAGTGGCTCGGCAAGATCGTGCCGATGCACGACAATTATTTCGCGACGCTCAACTGCGCCGTCTTCTCCGACGGCACCTTCGTGTACATCCCCGAAGGGGTACGCTGCCCGATGGAGCTGAGCACCTATTTCCGGATCAATGCCGAGAATACCGGCCAGTTCGAACGCACGCTGATCGTCGCCGACAAGGGCAGCCACGTCTCCTATCTGGAGGGCTGCACCGCGCCGATGCGCGACGAGAACCAGCTCCACGCGGCGGTGGTCGAACTGGTCGCGCTCGACGATGCCGAGATCAAATATTCGACCGTCCAGAACTGGTATCCGGGCGACGCCGAGGGCAAGGGCGGAATCTACAACTTCGTCACCAAGCGCGCGCTGTGCCAGGGCAAGAACTCGAAGGTCAGCTGGACCCAGGTCGAGACCGGCAGCGCGATCACCTGGAAATATCCGAGCTGCGTCCTCGCGGGCGAGAACAGCGTCGGCGAATTCTATTCGGTCGCGGTCACCAACAACCGCCAGCAGGCCGACACCGGCACCAAGATGATCCATCTCGGCAAGAACAGCCGATCGACGATCGTGTCGAAGGGCATTTCGGCCGGGAAGAGCGACAACACCTATCGCGGCCTCGTCCGCGTCGCCCCCACCGCCGAAGGCGCGCGCAACTTCACCCAGTGCGACAGCCTGCTGCTCGGCGACCAATGCGGCGCGCACACCGTCCCCTATATCGAGGTGAAGAACCCGTCGGCGCAGATCGAGCATGAGGCGACCACCTCGAAGATCAGTGACGACCAGCTCTTCTACGCGATGTCGCGCGGGCTCGATCAGGAAGCCTCGGTCGCGCTGATCGTCAACGGCTTCGCCAAGGAAGTGCTCCAGCAACTCCCGATGGAATTCGCGGTCGAAGCGCAGAAGCTGCTCGGGATAAGCCTGGAGGGGTCGGTTGGCTGATCTTTCCCCTCGCGACCAGAATCGCCGGCTCGACTCCCCTCCCCTTCGGGGGAGG
The DNA here is from genome assembly GCF_000971055.1 of Sphingomonas sp. SRS2. Taxonomy (GTDB): domain Bacteria; phylum Pseudomonadota; class Alphaproteobacteria; order Sphingomonadales; family Sphingomonadaceae; genus Rhizorhabdus. Next base: position 389 of record NZ_LARW01000076.1, on the reverse strand, counting down.
GGCCGGGGGTGGGGGCTATCCGCTGGGCGCATCGGTCAGCTGCAGGGCTACGCCCGTGACATGCGGCGTGAATCGACCGAGCCGGAAGTGCGACTGTGGCGCGCGCTGTCTCGTTTGCAGCTTGGCTTCAAATCCCGCCGGCAGGCCGTGATCGGCTCGTACATTGCCGACTTTCTCTGCCCGCAAAAAGCGCTGATCGTCGAAGTCGACGGCAACACGCACGACGTCGATATCGATCGTCGTCGCGATGCTGCCCTTCGGGCAAAGGGCTTCACCGTCCTGCACGTTACCAACGACGAGGTGATGAACAACCTCGACGGGGTTCGCGAAACGATCTTCGCCGCACTTCAAAAAGCGCCGGATCGCTGGGCGAGCCCCCACCCCAACCC
>NZ_LARW01000075.1 GCF_000971055.1 Sphingomonas sp. SRS2 | reverse complement strand
CTCCGGGGCGACCGCCGCGATCGACACTGGCCGCGACGTTCCCGCCGCCGACGCCCGTCTGCTGGTCGCCGCGCCCCGGCCCAAGGCCGAATGGCGGGAGCGGGTGGCGGGGTCCGTGGCGGTAACCGAGCTCTCGCTGGCGGTAGAACCCCTTTTGGCGAGCAGCGCGACGCCCGGCGCCGCGGCCCCCGCCACCCCCGCTACCGCCACCGCAGCGGCCACGCCGCGTGCGGTGTCGCGGACCATCCGTCTGCCTGTCGACCTGCTCGACCGGATGATGGCGGGCGTGTCGGATATGGTCCTGGCGCGCAACGAGCTTGCCCGCCGCCTGCGGGAGAGCGGCACCGAGTCCACCGCCGAAGTCGCGTTCGAACGGCTGTCCTTGTGCATCGCCGAAATGCGCGACGCGATCACTCGCACCCGCATGGCGCGTGTCGAACATCTTTTCACCGCCTTGCCCCGCATGGTGCGGGACGTCTCCGCCGAACTCGGCAAGCAGGTTCAGCTGGAGATCGATGGCGGCGACGTCGAACTCGATCGTGAGATGATCGAAATGATCCGCGATCCGCTGACGCATATCGTCCGCAACGCGATCGACCATGGCATCGAGCGCCCCGAGGCGCGCATCCTGGCCGGCAAGCCGATGGCGGGCCGTCTCCATGTCAGCGCACGGCAGGTCGGCAACCAGATCCTGATCGAGATCATCGACGACGGCCGCGGCATCGACGCCGACAACCTGGTCCAGAAGGCGGTGTCCAATGGCGTCATCAGCCAGGAGCGCGCCGCGACGCTCAACTGGGACCGCAAACTCGAACTGATCTTCGAGCCAGGCTTGTCGACCGCGCAGGAAGTCACCGCGATTTCGGGCCGGGGCGTCGGCATGGATGTCGTCCGCGCCAATGTCGAACGGATCGGCGGCCTGGTCGATATCGACAGTCGTCCGGGGAAGGGACTGCGCCTGACGCTGCGCGTGCCGCTGACCCTCACCATCATTCCCGCGCTGACGATCAGCAGCGGCGGCCAGCATTTCGCGATCCCGCGTTCGGCGATCGACGAGATCGTCCGCATCGGCGGCGATGCGGTGAAGATGGGCACGCTCGGCGGCGCCGATATTGTCTTCATCCGCGGGACCCGCCTGCCGGTCGTCTCGCTCGGCGATGTCATCGGACTCACCGGGACATGCGAGCCTGCCAATCTCGTCGTGCTCAAGCTGTCGGGCGGCGCGCGCTATGCGCTCGCGGTCGAAGCGGTGCACGATCATGAGGAGCTTGTCGTGAAGCCCGCCGCACCGGTCGTCATGGCCTGCGGCATCTATGGCGGCACGACCCTGCCCGATAATAGCCGGCCGATGTTGCTGCTCGACGTCGCGGGCGTCGCCGAGAAGGCGGGCGTCCGCCGCGAGGAAAAGAATGCGGTCGATGCGGTTGCAGACGACGTCGAGGATGAGATGGAGGAAGCCGGCGCGGTTCCCGTATTGCTGTTCCGCGACCTCGACGGGATCGAGCGCGGTATTCCGCTCGCGCTGGTCGAGCGGATCGAGGATTGCTTCTCGTCGTCGATCGGCAAGAGCGCGGGCCGTGCGCGGTTGAACATCGACGGCCGTCTCGTGCCGCTGGTGTCGTGCGGCGCGCCGATCACCGACATGAAGGTTCGCGTGCTGCGCATGCATGACGGCAAGGAAGAGCTGGCCTACGCGATCGATAGCGTGATCGATATCGTCCCAGTGACGATCGACCTGCAACGCAACAGCGTGCCGGGGCCGGTGGCCGGAGTGATGCTGGTCGATGAACGTCCAGTCGAGTTCATAGATGCTTTCTGGCTGTTCGCGCAGGGGCTGGGCGCCGATCCGGCGCCCGCCGAACGCCCGGTCTGTTTGTTGTCCGATGACGATCCCTGGACCCGTCAGGTGCTGGCGCCGCTGGTCGAAGGCGCTGGTTACAGCGTAATTTTCCAGCAGGGCGATCAGCCCGTTGCCGCGGATCTGGTTATCGTGTCCGACGGATCGCCGGTGGAGCGGGTCGAGGCCGGCGCGCTGGTCCGGCTGCGTCCTACAGCCGAGGAGCGCGGCGCGTCGCCGGACAGCTTCTGGCGATATGATCGCGCCGGCCTCACCGCCGAGCTGCGCAGGCACTGGAGCAAGCGGGGCGCATGATGATGCAGGATCTTTATCTCATAGTCGAAGTCGCCGGCCAGCGCGCCGCACTCCCGGCTTGCTATGTCGAGTCGGTCGTCGAGGTGGAGGATATCGCGCCGGTGCCTTGCGCGCCGCCGCACGTCTTCGGCCTGTTCGCGCTGCGCAGCCGGGTGCTGACGGTGATCGATACGATCGCGGCGCTGGGCGAAGGGCGTAGCGCCGCGGGGGAGAAGCAGGCGGTGATCGTTACCGTCGACGGGCATCTCTATGGCCTGCTCGTCGACAATGTCGACGATGTCGTGGCGATCGAGGCGGCTCCGGCCCAGCCGCGCGCGCTGCTGTCGCCGGGCTGGGTCCGTTTTTCGACCGGTGTTCTCGAGCATGAGGGGCAGCCGCTGCTGCTGATCGACGTGCCGGCGATGATTGCCGGGCCGCTTGATCTGGCCGCCTGACCCCCCGTTAACGGGGCGCTTACCGATATCGCTTAATCATGGTGCGCCAATACGCACTCAAGACGGAAGATCGTGATGAAGACCTGCCTGGTGGTTGACGATTCCAAAGTGATCCGAAAGGTCGCTCGTCACATATTGGAAGCTCTGCATTTCAACGTCGAGGAGGCGGGTGACGGCCGCGAGGCGCTGGATCGCTGCACGATGGGGCAAGCGTTGCCTGACGTGATCCTGCTCGATTGGAACATGCCGGTGATGACGGGGATGGAGTTCCTGCGCTCGCTGGGCGCGTCGGGCCTGTCCAGCCGCCCCAAGGTGGTGTTCTGCACCACCGAGAACGACATTGCGCATATCCGCGCCGCGATCGACGCGGGCGCCGACGAATATATGATGAAGCCTTTCGATCGCGAGACGCTCGAAAGCAAATTGCAGCTCGTTGGCGTCGCCTGAGCCATGTCGGTGGCGGCCCAACGGGGCAACGTCAGACTAGGAACGACGGATAGCGGACGGCCAACGGTCCGCCCGATCCGCGTGCTGCTGGTCGACGACTCGCTCGTCGCCCGTACCGTTCTGGCGCGCCTGTTGGACAACCGTCCCGAGTTCGAGATTGCGGGCGCCGCACCCACCGCCGATCAGGCGATCGTCTTCCTGGCCACCCATGACATCGATATCGTCGTGCTCGATGTCGAGATGCCCGGCAAGGATGGGCTGACCGCACTCCCCGAAATCCTCGAAGCAAGCCACGGCGCGCGCGTGCTGATCGTATCCTCGGCCGCGGAAGCGGGCGCGTCGGCGACCGTTCGGGCGCTGACCTTGGGCGCCGCCGACACGCTTCTGAAGCCCACCGCCGGCAATTTCGCGGGCGAGTTCGCGCATAAGTTCGTCGATGCGCTGCTGCGCATCGGCCACGCCAACCATATTCATGAACGTAACGAAGGAAGGGCGCGCGATGCCGCGCCCCGTCCGGTCGCGCCCACGCCGATCGTTGCTTTGCGCGCGGCGCACAGCGGAAAGATTTCCTGCCTCGCAATCGGCGCGTCGACCGGCGGACTGCACGCGCTGTCGGCCTTCCTGCGGCGGCTGTCGCCCGCGTTCAAGGCGCCGATCCTCATCACCCAGCATCTGCCGCCGCCCTTCATGCCCTATTTCGCCGCGCAGCTGCGCGACATTGCCGGCCGCCCGACTTCGGTTGCCGCCGAGGGCACGCCGCTGGTCCCGGGCGAGATGCTGGTGGCTCCGGGCGAGGGGCATATCCGCCTCGTCCGCAATGGATCACGCGTCGTAGTCCGGATCGATTCCACACCCGCGCCCAGCCGCTGCATGCCCTCGGTCGATCCGATGTTCGAAGCGGTGGCGGAGGTCTACGGCGCCGAAGGCGTCGGGGTCGTGCTGACCGGCATGGGCCGCGACGGCACCATAGGCGCGGAGGCGATTGTCCGCTGCGGGGGCGAGATACTGGCCCAGGATTCCGGAACGTCGGTAGTCTGGGGAATGCCGGGTTCGGTCGCGCAGGCGGGGTTCGCCTCGATGGTGATGCCGCCCGAGGACCTCGCCCGGCATGTCTGCAACCGGGCGTTCGGTGCTGCGTGGAAGTAAGTCCCCGCGCGGCCCTGATCATAGCGAGCCTCTTCGAGAAGGCCACAGGCCAGCTGTTGTCGCAGGATCGCTTCTGGCGGATTGGAACCACGCTCAGCCCTTTCTGCCGGGCGCGGGGCATCGACAGTTTCGATCGGCTCGCGCTGACTCTCGAACGCTCCTCCGATCCCGAGCTGTCGCTCGACATGATCGACGCGCTGCTCAACAACGAGACCAGCTTCTTCCGCGATGCGGTGGTGTTCTCCCACATCGCAGACCAGATCCTGCCGCAGATCGCCGCCAACCGGCAGCGCGAGAAGCGCATCCGTGTCTGGTCCGCGGCCTGTTCGACCGGCCAGGAAGCCTATTCGCTGGCGATGCTCTTCGCCGAGCAGGGTGATCGCTGGAACGGCTGGAAGATCGAGATATTGGGTAGCGACATCTCGCGCTCGGCAGTCCAGCAGGCGCGCGGCGGACTCTATACGCAGTTCGAGGTGCAACGCGGCCTGCCGATTCGCCAGCTCATCGCCTGGTTCGATCCGGTCCTCGATCAGGGGTGGCGCGCGAAGCCCGCATTGACGTCGGTCGTCACCTTCACGCGCCACAATCTGCTCGGGCCGCCACCTGCCGGTGGGCGCTTCGACCTGATCCTCTGCCGCAACGCGCTACTCTATTTCTCGCCAGAGCGGCGGCATCAGCTTCTCGAGGGGCTTTCGCTGGCGCTCGCATCCGATGGGGCGCTGCTGCTCGGCGCGGGCGAAACCGCGCTCGGCAACTCGACCCGCTTCATCAGCGATCCGGTGGCGCAGACAGTCTATCGCGCCGCCGCCTATACGGGATTGTCGAACGCAGCCTGACGCGTTGCGCCCGGCGTGCCGGCAGGGCTAATGGTGGGGGATGAGCGAGATCATCGACTGCCTGTCTCCCAACCATGATGAACGCGTCCTGCCGATCTCGATGCTGGTGCTCCATTATACCGGTATGCAGGATGCGGCTTCGGCGATCGCGCGGCTGACCGATGCCGAAGCGAAGGTTTCCAGTCATTATCTGGTCGCGGAGGACGGACAGGTCATGCGTCTGGTGCCCGAGGAACGGCGCGCCTGGCATGCCGGCAAGTCGCGCTGGCGCGGCATCGCCGACGTCAATTCGGCGAGCATCGGGATCGAGATCGTCAATCCGGGTCACGAGCTGGGCTATCGTCCCTTTCCCAAGGCGCAAATGGACGCGCTGGTGCCGCTGATCGCGGACATCGTGCAGCGCCATGCCATCGAGCCGACGAACGTCGTCGGCCATTCGGATGTCGCCCCGGCGCGCAAGCAGGATCCGGGTGAGCTGTTCGACTGGCCGCTGCTCGGCAAGCTGGGCCTCGCGCTCAAGCGGCCACGCCATGGATTGCAGGACCCGCACTGGACGCCAGGCGGCTTCCTGCTCGCGCTCGAACGCTTCGGCTATGACGTCAGCGATGGCCCGGCTGCCGTCACGGCCTTCCAGCGCCGCTTCCGGCCCGAGACGATCGACGGCATCGCAGACGGCGAAACGCGGGGAATTCTCCTGCGCCTGCTGCTCCACCGCGAGGGTGACGGATTGCTTGAGCCCCGCCACGATCCGGCCTAACAGGGCCACGCCAGAGGGTCGGGCGATCGCCGCGCAGCGATGCGGGGAGGAAAGTCCGGGCTCCAAGGAGTAACGGTGCCGGGTAACGCCCGGCGGGGGCGACCCCAGGGACAGTGCCACAGAAAGCAGACCGCCCGGCGGACCCTCACGGGTTCCGGGCAAGGCCGAAAGGGTGCGGTAAGAGCGCACCGCGGTCCCGGTAACGGGAACGGCATGGTAAACCCCACCGGGAGCAAGATCGAATAGGGACGGCGCATGGGCTACTCCGCCCGGTCGTCCGGGTTGATTGCTGGAGGCCGGGCGCAAGTCCGGTCCTAGAGGAATGATCGCCCATCCAGTGCAAACTGGTGGACAGAACCCGGCTTACAGACCCTCTGGCATTTTTCGCGTTACAATTGTTGATTTGAGTAGCGCCGCCGGACGCGGTTTATCTCGCCAAGCCGAAACCCGTTCGAAGGCATCGTGGTTTCCGTAACGTGGAATCGACCGGGGCCCGCGCTCGCAAGCGCGCGCAGCGCAGTATCCGGGCTGGTCCGCGCGGACATCTATAGGACACGTAAGTTTCTCTCCATTGCATCCCCGTTCCGGTCTCCTATCTTCGGGGTCTGAGTTCGGAGGACGTAATGGCTAAGGAAATCGCGACGCTGGCCGGTGGCTGCTTCTGGTGCGTCGAGGCGGTGTTCGACGATGTGATCGGGGTGAGTACGGTCGAGAGCGGCTATATTGGCGGGCATGTCGCAAACCCGACCTATAAGCAGATATGCAATGGCGATACCGGCCATGCCGAGGCGATCCGCATCACCTTCGATCCCGACGTGATCAGCTATGGCGAGCTGCTCGACATCTTCTTCCACGTTCATGATCCGAGCCAGCTTAACCGCCAGGGTAATGATGTGGGCACGCAATATCGCTCGGCAATCTTCCCGCATTCGCCCGAGCAGGAGGCCGAGGCGCAGGCCGCGATCGGGCGTGCCCAGGCCGACTGGCCGCAGAAGATCGTCACCACGATCGAGCCCGACGCCCCGTGGTATGAGGCCGAGGATTATCATCAGGAATATTTCGCCAAGGAGGGCGCGAACAACGGTTATTGCGTGATGGTCGTCGCGCCGAAGCTGGCGAAGTTTCGCAAGAGCTATACGGCGCGCCTGAAAGACAGCGCCAAGGCCTGAGCTATGGGCGCGGCGCTGCCGCCCGTTTCAACCGGTCGTTGATCGCGAGGCCCAGGCCCGTATCGGGAATCCGCGCGATCGCGATGGCCGATGCCTCCGATTGATCCGCCTGGTGGAGGATATCAAACAGGCGGGCCGCGGCCTCGGTAAGGGCGCCGGACGGGGACAGGTTCGCTTCGCCCTCGACCGTGCCGAAGCCGATGAGGAATTCGCCGGGCGCGGCGTTTCCGGCATCGAGCCGAACCGGCTTGGACGGCGCATAATGGCTGAGCATCTGCCCCGGGGCCTCGATCGTCCCATTGTCGGTGCTATCGACCGCCAGTCCGCTTGCCGCTTCCAGCATCTCCACCGTGATGCTCCCCGGCCGCAATAGCCTAAGCCTGTTGTCGGCGACCGCGACGATCGTCGATTCGATCCCTACCTCGGTCGGACCACCGTCGAGCACCAGTGCGATCCGGCCATCGAGCGAACGCGCGACATGATCGGCGCGGGTCGCGCTGATCGCGCCGCTGGCGTTGGCGGAGGGCGCCGCAAGCGGGCGTCCGGTGGCGTCGATCAGCGCGCGCATCACTGGATGTGATGGCATGCGCACCGCGACGGTGGGCAATCCAGCCGTCACGAGGCTGGCGATCGGGGCATCGGCGGCCTGGGGCAGCACCATCGTCAGCGGTCCCGGCCAGAAGGCGTCGGCGAGGCGGCGCGCGATAGAGGAGAACTGCGCGATGCTTTCCGCCATCGCAAGGTCGACGACATGGACGATCAGCGGATTGAAGCTGGGCCGCCCCTTGGCGGCATAGATCGCGGCGACCGCATCGCCCGATGTCGCGTCCCCGGCGAGGCCATAGACGGTCTCGCTCGGCACGCCGACCGGTTGTCCCTGCACGATCAGTGCGGCGGCTTCGGCTATGCCGGCCTTGTCGGCGGGAATGATACGGGGGGCTGTCACGTCCGCGCCGCTATAGCGCGCGGCGGCGAAGGGCAAGGATCAGCTGTCGACGCGCTCGAGCAGATCGGCCGGATCGATCTTCAGCCGGCGCATGCTGCGCACAACGCGCGGCCATTCCTCGCGCAGGAAACTCTCGCGGGCGTCGCGGCGCAACCGGGTAGTGGCGCCCTCGGCGACGAACATACCGACGCCGCGCTTCACCGAGACGAAGCCTTCGTCCTGAAAACCCTGATAGGCCTTGGCCGCCGTCAGCGGATTGGCGCCATGCTGCGCGGCGAAGGCGCGCACCGAAGGCAGGGCGTCGCCATCGCCATAGGTGCCATCGAGAATCGATTCGGCGATGATGTCGCGAAGGCGGAGATAGACGGGGCGATCCTGGCTGCTCATGGCGTCACACTGTGCTAACACAGCATGGCGCGTCAATGGCAATCAGCCTTTCCACGTCGAAACGACAGCTTCATAGGCCGGGCGCGGGCGCTCCTCGAGTTCGCGTGACGGCGAACCGAGGAACAGAAAGCCGGCGATCCGGTCCTGCGGCGCGCCGCCCAGCGACGCCAGAACCGCGGCGTTATAGGTCGGCCAGCCGGTCAGCCAGCTGCCGACGAAGCCTTCGGCATGGGTCGCGACCAGCAGGTTCATGCAGGCCGCACCCGCCGACAGCTGTTGTTCCCAGACGGGGATCTTACTATTCTCGACCGGGGTGGACAGCACCGCGACCAATATTGGCGCCTGCCGCGCGAACTGATCCATCGCATCGAGTTCGAGCCGGCCCGCACCCGCCTTGTCGGCGCGGTAGGCGTCCTTGAGCAGGTCCGCGAAGGCTGTGCGGCGGTCGTTTTCGATGATCACGAAGCGCCAGGGCGCAAGCTTACCATGATCGGGCACACGCATCGCGGCCTCCAATATCCGGCGCAGTTGCGCGGCGTCGGGGCCCGGCGCGATCATGTCGCGCGGCTTGCCCGAACGGCGGGTGGCCAGCAGGGCAGCTGTCGAGGAGAGATCGTTGAACATGGGCGGCTCCTTAGCCGAACAATAACCGGCTTCACAGAGCCGGATTCGACGCTACTCTTTACATCCATGAAGGCACGGGCGCTTGGGGGAGCGCCGCCTGCCATAGAACGCAGAACAGAAAGAACTTCATGGTCAATCCCGACGCTGACGCGACAACCAAGCCCGGTTCACCCCATATCAGCCGATCCGATGGCGACACATGGTTCGGACATCCCCGGCAGCTGGCCCGGCTCTTCTCGACCGAGGCGATGGAACGCTTCGGCTATTACGGGATGCGGGCGCTCCTGACGCTCTACCTGACCCAGCATTTCCTGTTCAGCGACCAGACCACCAACGGCCTCTATGGCGGATTCACCGCGCTGGTCTATCTCACGCCGCTGATCGGTGGCCTGCTTGCCGACCGCTATCTGGGTTCGAAGAAGTCGGTGAAGTTCGGCGCGATCCTGATGTCGCTCGGCTATCTGGTGCTCTGCTTCGGCGGTCCCACCGCCAAGCCCTATGCGATGGTCGACGGCACCCGCTACGAAGTCGTGATCGATGACGCCAAGCAGCAATATGTCATCGATGGCGCGCAGAAGCTGGCGATCAAGGGGCAGGAGGACGGCTCGGTCCATCTCGTCGCGCCCGACGGCGCCGTCGCGCGTGACATTCCCAAGGGCGGCTTCACGTCAGACGCGGACCGCAGCGATTTCTATACCGGGCTGATGCTCGTCGCGCTGGCGATGGTCACGATCGGCAACGGCTTCTTCAAGCCGAACATCTCGACGATCGTCGGCACGCTCTACGAACAGGGCGATCGCCGTCGCGACGCCGGCTTCACCATATTCTACATGGGCATCAACCTCGGTTCGCTCTTTTCGCAGATACTCTGCCCATTTCTGGCGGTCGCGCTCGGCTGGTGGGCTGGCTTCGGGCTCGCGGCGATCGGCATGATGATCAGCTGGGCGCTGATCCAGTTCGCGGGCGAGAAGCTCGAAGGCTATGGCGATCCGCCCCCCGGCCAGACGAAGGACCGCTCACTGCTGATCTATATCGGTGCGCTCGCCGCGATCCCGGTCGGCTGGTTCCTGTTCATGAACCTGATGACCTCCGCGCCCGCCGCCGCGGGGAGCGGTATCGTTGGCTATCTGCTGGCGCTGCCGATCATGGGCAAGGTGCTGTTCTTCACCTTCCTGCTGTCGGTGATCGGCATCCCGATCTGGGCTTATAAGGTGGGCAACAAGGTCGAGTTCCAGATGATGGTCGCGGCGATCGTGCTGATCATCTTCAACGTCGTCTTCTGGACGCTGTTCGAACAGGCGGGCTCCTCGCTGACCTTGTTCGCCGACCGCAATACCGACCTGACGGTCATCGGCGACTGGAAGATGAGCGCGGGGCAGACGCAGTTCTTCAACGCCTTCTTCATCGTCGTGCTGGCCCCGCTGACCTCGATCATGTGGAACGCGCTGGGTCGGCGGGGAATCGAGCCCTCTATTCCCATCAAGTTCGCGATCGCACTGGCGGGCGTCGGCCTCGGCTTCCTGGCGCTGGTGTGGGGCACGGCCTATGCCGGGCCGGACTTCAAGGTGGCGCTCTGGTGGCTCGCGCTGCTCTACCTGATCCATTCGATGGCCGAACTGTGCATCTCGCCGGTCGGGCTCTCGATGATCACGAAGCTGTCGATCGTGCGCGTGGTCGGCCTGATGATGGGCCTGTGGTTCCTGTCGATCAGCTGCGCGCAATATGTCGCCGGCGTCGTCGCGCAATTCGCCAGCGTCGAGACCGTTGGCGGACAGGTGACGAACCTCAAGGTCAGCCTGGAAACCTATGCCGCCGTCTTCGAGACGATCGGCTTCATCTCGATCGGTATCGCCGTGGTGCTGTTGTTCGTTTCACCGCTCATCAAGAGGTTCATGCACGGTGTCCAGTAAGCTCAAGCTCAGCATCGCGCTGGCGCTGGTTCTCAGCGCCTGCACCGGCGGGGCCGCGCCCAAGTCGGCCTCTGCGGACAACGCCGCCCCCGGCAAGGGCAAGGGCTTCGACCGCGATCCCTATCCCTCGACCTACCGCACCTATCCGGGCGTGCGCACCGCTATCGTCGGTGCGACCGTCTATGATGGCGAGGGCGGGCGGATCGAAAATGGGACCGTCCTGCTCGCCGACGGCAAGATCGTCGGCGTCGGCGGCTCCGATCTTGCCGTGCCGAAGGGCGCGGCGCTGATCGACGGCAAAGGCAAATGGGTGACGCCCGGCGTCATCGACGTGCACAGCCATCTCGGCGACTATCCCTCGCCCCAGGTGAAGTCGCTGTCGGACGGGAATGAGGCGACCGCACCCGTCACGGCGGACGTCTGGGCGGAACATAGCGTCTGGCCGCAGGATCCTGGCTTCAGCCGCGCGCTCGCCAATGGCGGCGTGACGACGCTGCAGATCCTGCCGGGGTCGGCCAATCTGTTCGGTGGCCGTTCGGTGACGCTGAAGAATGTTTATGCGCGCACCGTGCAGGGCATGAAATTTCCCGGTGCGCCTTATGGGCTGAAGATGGCCTGCGGCGAAAACCCGAAGCGTGTCTATGGCGGCAAGAACCGCCAGCCATCGACCCGCATGGGCAACGTCGCGCTGGATCGGCAGACATGGATGAAGGCCGCCGATTATCGCCGCAAATGGGACAAATATGAGGAAAAGGGCGGCGAGCCGCCCGCGCGCGATGTCGCGATGGAGACGCTCTCAGGCGTGCTGAGCGGCGACATCCTCGTCCACAACCATTGCTACCGCGCCGACGAGATGGCGATCGTCCTCGATATGGCGAAGGAGTTCGGTTACCGCGTCACCGCCTTCCATCACGCGGTCGAGGCCTACAAGATCGCCGACCTGCTCAAGGCCAATGGCGCCTGCGCCGCGGTCTGGGCCGATTGGTATGGATTCAAGATGGAAAGCTACGACGGCATTCCCGAGAATCTTGCGATTCTCCAGCAGGCGGGCGCCTGCGTGATGATCCATTCCGATGATCAGAACGGCATCCAGCGGCTGAACCAGGAAGTGGCTAAGGGCGTCGCTGCCGCGCGGCGCGCGGGTATCGCCATCCCCGACGAGCTCGCCTGGACCTGGCTCGCGATCAACCCGGCTCGCGCGCTGGGCATCGCCGACCGGACCGGCAGCCTGAGGCCCGGCAAGATGGGCGATGTCGTGCTGTGGAACGGCAATCCATTCAGTGTCTACACGCGGCCCGAAAAGGTCTGGGTCGATGGGGCGATGCTCTATGACGTCAACAATCCGAGGCTCCGGCCGGTCAGCGACTTCGAGCTGGGCCAGCCCGGTGAGGGAGATGTGAAATGAAGCATCTCCTTCTGGCTGCCGCTGCTCTGATCGTGGCTCCGCACGCCAGTCCTCTTTGGGCCGAGACTATCGCCATCACCGGCGGCACGGTCGCGATCGGCGATGGCTCCGCGCCGATCCGGGGCGGCACCGTCGTCATCGCCAACGGCCGCGTCGTCGGCGCGGGCGCGGGCGTCGCGGTTCCGGCTGGCGCGAAAGTGATCGATGCCAGCGGCAAATGGGTTTCGCCCGGCATCATCGCGGCGGTCAGCACGCTGGGTATCCTCGATGGCTATGGCCTGTCGGAAACCAACGATGCTTCGGCCGACAAGTCGCCTTTCTCGGCGGCGATCGATATCGCGCCCGCGATCAACCCGACCGGCCAGCGCATCGCCACCGAACGCTCGGCCGGCGTCACCCGCGCCTTCGTGATGCCCGGAACCGGCAACACGATGTTCGCGGGGCAGGGCGCGGTGATCGACCTGGGGGCGGACTATGATCCGGTAACGCGCCCGCGCGCCTTCCAGTTCGTCGAACTGGGCGAGGACGGGGCGGGGCCGGGGGGCGGCAGCCGCCCGGCGGCGCATGTCCTGCTGCGCACGGCGCTGGCGGCGGCGGCCAACCCGGCGGCGATCGAGATCGCGGGCAAGGATTCGCTGATCACCCGCCAGGATGCCGAGGCGTTGGCCCCGGTGATCCGCGGCGCGATCCCGTTGCTCGCGCATGTCGAGCGCGTCACCGACATTAAGGCGGTTCTCGCGCTCAAGGCGCAATATCCGGCGCTGAAGCTCGTGCTGGTCGGCGCGACCGAGGGCTGGATGATCGCCGACCAGATCGCCGCCGCGCGCGTGCCGGTGATTGCCGCGGCGCTGGTCGATCTGCCCGAGAAGTTCGAGATGCTCGCCGCCACCCAGTCGAATGTCGGGCGACTGACCCGCGCGGGTGTCACGGTAGCGATCTCCAATGCCGATATCTCGGAAGGACCTTATGAGTCCTACCTCGCGCAATATGCCGGCAACCTCGTCGCGCTGACGAAGGTGCCGGGTGCGCAGGGGCTCGACTGGGGCGCGGCCTTTGCGACGATCACGTCGAAGCCGGCCGCCGCGATCGGCATGGATGGCGAACTCGGGTCGTTGCGGCCTGGCCGCCGCGCCGATGTCGTGATCTGGGACGGCGATCCCCTCGAACTGGCATCGGCGCCGGAGGCGATTTTCATCGATGGTGTTTCCCAGCCGATGACGAGCCGTCAGACCAAGCTGCGTGATCGCTATCTCGATCCGGTCGAGAAGGCGCTGCCCAAGGCCTATGAGCGTTGACGATCGCGTAGCCCCGGCCCCCGGGTCTGGCTTAGCCAGCCCGAGGACGGGCATCGCCCGGGGCCGCCATGAAGGATACACCGTCCTCGCCGCTGGCGGCCCCGGCCTCCGCCGGGGCGACGGCGATGGCGGGGCTTGAGGCCCGGCGAAAATCGGCGCATCTAGCGATCCGATTTCGTTGGGGGCTTTTTGATGGCGCGTAAATATTTCGGGACTGACGGCATAAGGGGCCGGACCAACGAAAGCCCGATGACCGCCGAAATAGCCATGAAGGTGGGGCAGGCTGCGGGCGCGCATTTCCTGCGCGGCGATCACCGCCACCGGGTCGTCATCGGCAAGGATACGCGCCTGTCGGGCTATATGATGGAATCGGCGCTGGTCGCGGGTTTCACCAGCGTCGGGATGGATGTCGTGCTGATGGGGCCGATGCCCACGCCGGCGGTCGCGATGCTGACACGGTCGATGCGCGCGGACCTGGGCGTGATGATCTCCGCCAGCCACAATATGTTCGCCGATAACGGCATCAAGCTGTTCGGGCCCGACGGCTACAAGCTCTCCGACAATGACGAAATGGCGATCGAGGCCCGGCTCGACAAGCCAGTCAAGCTCGCGCCTGCCGCGGATATCGGCCGCGCCCGCCGGGTGGAGGATGCGCGGGGCCGCTATGTCCATGCGGTCAAGTCGAGCTTCCCCGAGCATCTGCGCCTCGATGGCCTGCGCGTGGTGGTCGATTGCGCCAATGGCGCGGCCTATGAGGTCGCCCCTTCGGCGCTGTGGGAGCTGGGTGCCGACATCATCACCATCGGAGTCAATCCGAACGGCATCAACATCAACGACAAATGCGGCTCGACCGATACCAAGGCGCTGCAGGACAAGGTCCGCGAGACCCGCGCCGATATCGGCATCGCGCTCGACGGCGACGCCGACCGGCTGATCGTGGTCGACGACAATGGCAAGGTGGTCGATGGCGATCAGCTGATGGCGCTGGTGGCGCATGGCGCGCACCAGCGCGGCGAGCTGAAGGGCGGCGGTATCGTCGCCACCGTGATGTCCAATCTGGGGCTGGAGCGCTTCCTGGCGGATAAGGGGCTGGGCCTTCACCGCACCCAGGTCGGCGACCGCTATGTGGTCGAGGCGATGCGCGCCGAGGGCTATAATATCGGCGGCGAGCAATCGGGCCATATCGTCATGTCGGATCATGCGACGACCGGCGACGGCCTCGTCGCGGCGCTTCAGGTGCTTGCCCAGCTGGTCGAGAAGGGCCGGCCGGCGCATGAGCTGCTTCACCTGTTCGATCCGCTGCCGCAACTGCTCAAAAATGTCCGTTTCACAGGCGGCGAACCGCTCAAGGACGACAAGGTTATCGCGGCGATCGCCGATGCCGAGCAGAAGCTCGACGGCACGGGCCGGCTCGTCATCCGCAAATCGGGAACCGAACCGCTGATCCGGGTGATGGCCGAGGGCGAGGACCGCAAGCTCGTCGAATCGATGGTCGACCAGATTTGCGAGGCGGTGCGTAAGGCGGCGTGAGGAAGGCTTCGTGACCATCGCGCGCGTGCTGATCATCGCCGGCTCGGACTCGGGCGGCGGCGCGGGCATTCAGGCCGACATCAAGACGGTCACATTGCTCGGCGGCCATGCGATGACCGCGATCACCGCGATCACCGCGCAGAACACGCTGGGCGTCACCGGCGTTCACCCCATTCCAGCCGAAATGGTGATCGCCCAGATCGATGCTGTGGTGTCCGACATCGGCGTCGATGCGATCAAGATCGGCATGATCGGGTCGTCAGCGATCGTCGAGGCGGTGGCCGACCGGCTCGCCCTCGCCGATCTCGCTGCGGTGCCGGTCGTCTTCGATCCGGTGATGATCGCGACGAGCGGTAGCCGCCTCGCCGACGACGCGACGATCGCGGCCTTTGGACGGCTGCTGCGGCGGGCGACGGTGTCGACCCCCAATTTGGATGAGCTTGGCGCATTGAGCGGTGGGGCCCCGACGACCGAGGAGGAGATCGCGGCGGCGGCGAGTCACTTGCTCGCCGGCACGGGCAATGGCGCCATATTGGCGACTGGGGCTACCTCGACCGATCAGTTATTGCGCGACACCCTCTTTCGGCGCGGCGAGGCGGCTGTCAGCTGGGAAGGCGGCAGGATCGACACCATTCACGATCATGGTACCGGTTGCACGCTCGCCAGTGGTATCGCGACGGGCCTTGCCCAGGGCATGTCGTTACCCGATGCGATCGGTCGCGCCCGCGATTTCGTCCGTGCGGCGTTGCTCGCCGCGCCGGGGTTGGGACAGGGGCATGGTCCGATGGGGCACCGCGCCCTCTGAACCGTCAGGCAGGTTCGAAACCCAGCAGTGCGGCCAGATCGACGCGCTGACGGCTGATATCCGCCAGCGTGTAGCGATCGAGCACCGCGAGGAAAGCCGCCAGCGCCTCACCAAGCACGCCGTTGAGCCCACAGGCGGGCGCGATCACACAGGCATCGCAATCGGCTAGGTTTAGGTCGGGCTCGCCATGGCGCACGACCGCGCCGACGCCGATTTCTTCCGGCGCGCGGGCGAGCGCGATGCCGCCGCCGCGGCCCCGCACCGTCCGGATAAAGCCGGCGCGGCCCAGCATATGGACCACCTTCATCAGATGATTTTCGGAGATCGAATAGGCGCGCGCGATTTCGGCGATCGACGCGAGCCGGTCTGGGCGGGCCGCAAGATGGATCAGCGTGCGCAGCGCATAATCGGTATGGCGGGAAAGGCGCATGGCATCTGATAGCTCGATTTAAAGATGGATTCGAATTGCATCTTTAAACGACTCTATATAGATGTATCTGTAATGCATCTTCTACGGAGTCGTCATGACCAAGCAGCTTTCGCCCGAGACCATCGCCATCGTGAAGTCGACCGCGCCCGCGCTCCAGCAACATGGTGTCGCGATTACGACCCGCATGTACGAGCGCCTGTTCGTCGATCCGGAGATCAAGGCGCTGTTCGATCAGGCCGCACAGGAATCGGGCGAGCAGCCCAAGCGGCTCGCCGGCGCGATCCTCGCCTTTGCGAAGAATGTGGACAATCTCGGTGCGCTCTCCCAGGCGGTCGAACGGATGGCGGCGCGGCATGTCGAGACCGGCGTGAAGCCCGAACATTATCCCGCCGTGGCCGCCGCGCTGCTACCCGCGATAAAGGATGTGCTGGGCGACGCGGTTAACGAGGAAGTGCTCAATGCCTGGGGCGAGGCCTATTGGATGCTCGCGGACATCCTTATCGGCGTCGAGCAGACGAAGTATCGGGCAGCGGCGTAACGGCTTTTCACTTTCCCGTGACAGCGGGAAGAGGGCTCAAATAGAAAAAGGCCGCCCGGATCGCTCCGGACGGCCTTTTTTCTGGTCTGGCTAAAGCCTCAGGCCTCGTCGGCCGAAGCTTCCCCGGCTGGCTGCTCTTCGAGCAGATCCGTGGCGATCTCGCCGGGTTCGGCGTTGGGATCATAGTCCTCGGTGAAGCCGGCTTCGTCACGCTCGAACATCGAGGCCATGACATCGACGCCCTGCGACTGCAGCTCGGCCTCTTCGGGCGAGCGGGCGACGTTGACGGTGATGATGCGGCTGACTTCGGCGTGAAGGACGACCTTTACCTCATGCACGCCGATCGTCTTGATCGGGCGGCTGAGAACGATCGCCGACTTGGCGACCTTGATGCCGTCCTCGGCGAGTGCGTCGGCGACGTCACGGGTCGAAACCGAACCGTAAAGCTGGCCGGTGTTCGACGCCTGACGGATCAGGATGATCGACTTGCCATCGAGGCTGCCGGCTTCGCTTTCCGCGTTGACGCGGCGGTTGGCGTTGTCGGATTCGATCGTGGCGCGGTTTGCCTCGAAGACCTTCTTATTGGCTTCGTTGGCGCGGAGCGCCTTCTTGCGCGGCAGCAGATAGTTGCGCGCGAAGCCGGCCTTGACCGAGACGACGTCGCCGATCTGGCCCAGCTTTTCAACGCGTTCGAGCAGGATCACGTCCATGTTGGCGGTCCTCCCTTCTTACTTGACGATGTACGGAAGCAGCCCGATGTGACGGGCGCGCTTGATCGCCTTGGCGAGTTCGCGCTGCTTCTTGGCGGAAACCGCAGTGATGCGGCTAGGGACGATCTTGCCACGTTCGGACACGAAGCCCTGCAGCAGACGAACGTCCTTGAAATCGATCCGGGGAGCATCCTTCGCGGAGAAGGGGCAGCTCTTGCGGCGGCGGAAAAATGCGCGTGCCATGTGTCTCTATCTCCTTACGCGAATTCGCGGTCTTCGCGGCGGGGGCGATCGCCCCGATCGCCACGATCACCACGGTCGCCCCGATCACCACGACCGTCACGGCGGCCGTCACGCTCGTTGCGCTCGCCACGACGCATCATTGCGGACGGGCCCTGCTCGAGCTCGTCGAAACGAATGGTCATATAGCGGATCACGTCTTCGTTGATCGCCGTCTGGCGCTCGAGTTCCGCGACGACGCCCGCAGGGGCATCGATCTGGAGCATCACATAATGCGCCTTGCGGTTCTTCGCGATGCGATAGGCGAGGCTGCGAAGCCCCCAGGTCTCGGTCTTGACGACCTTGCCCTTGCCATCTTCGACGATCTTGGTGGCGGCTTCCGCCAACGCGTCGACCTGCGCTTGCGCCAGGTCCTGACGCGCGAGAAACACATGCTCATAGAGAGCCATGTTCGCGTCTTCCTTCATTTGGCCGATCGCTGACGCCGTGCCAATCACGGGCGCCCCTCCGGCTGTCTTTCAAAATGAGCAAGGGCGGAGAACGAGTCTCCACCCCGGCTGCGGCGGCCTATGGCGGAGTATGGCGTCGAAAGCAAGGCCGCGCGGGGGAACCGGGCCCGGTGGGGATGGTTGTGCAACCGCAACGGGTGTAGGACCATATGATGAAGCTTCATTGATGCGCTCTTGGGGATATCGTCTCCCGATAATGATCGCAGCATCGTCGGTGCTGGCGATGCCGCTGGAGGCCGCCACGCCGCGGCAGATTCTTGCGGAAGCCGCCTTCCAGACCCGCGACAAGGCGACCGCACTCGCGCAGATTGCCGAGGCCGAGAGGGGCGCGGTGGCCCAGCTTGCTGCCGACGCGGGTGATCGCGACGCTACCTTCGTCCGTGCGATGGCGCTCGGCTATCGCGCCAAGCTGGATCGTAGCCGCGCCGACGCGATGGCTGCGCGCAAGCAGTTCGAGGCGCTGGCGGCGGCCGACCCGCGCGACCCCGATGCGGCGGCGGCGGTCGGCACCTGGCATCTAGATTCGGTGATCGATCTCGGCGGGCTGGTCGCGGGTATGGCGATCGGCGCCAAGAAGGCGATCGGGCTCGCGATGATGGACCGGGCCGTTACGCTGGGTGGCAATCGCGCTATGTATCCCGGTCTCGCGGCGCTGCTGCGGCTATCGATCGATCCCGCCGATCCTCGTGGACGCGCGCTGGCCGAAAAGGCTAGCGCCGCCGCCACGCCGCAGCCGCTCGATCGCGTGTTCCAGCGTAGCGCCGTGGCGATGCTCGCGCCGCTCAAGGCGGGCAACCATAAGGCCGTTCAGACTCTGGCCCGACAGTTGTTGCCGTTCGGTCGCCTGAAGCGATAAACCAACCGCAGGCTTTGCGCTTGCCACTGCGTCCAAGCTTTCCTAGTGCCGCACGCCAGAACAAGGGAGCCCCCGATGCGTGCATTCATCTTCCCCGGACAGGGCAGCCAGGCCGTCGGCATGGGTCAGGCGCTGGCCGCCGCGAGCCCCATCGCGCGCGAAGTGTTTCAGGAGGTCGACGATGCGCTCGGCCAGAATCTCTTTAAGCTGATGGTCGAGGGGCCGGCCGACGAGTTGATGCTCACCGAAAACGCCCAGCCGGCGATCATGGCGAATGCCATCGCAACCTGGCGGGTTCTCCAGAGGGAAGGCGGGATCAGCCTGGCCGACAAGGCGGCGTTCGTCGCCGGTCACAGCCTGGGCGAATATAGCGCGCTGTGCGCCGCCGAGGCGATCGACCTTGCCACCACCGCGCGGCTGCTCAAGCTGCGCGGCCAGTCGATGCAAGCGGCGGTGCCGGTCGGCGTCGGGGCGATGGCAGTGTTTCTGGGCCTCGATTTCGAGGGCGCGCGCGCGGTCGCCGAAGAGGCCGCCCAGGGCGAGGTCTGCGAGGCCGCCAACGACAACAGCAATCGCCAGGTCGTCGTTTCGGGTCACAAGGGCGCCGTCGAGCGCGCGATCGAGATCGCCAAGGCGAAGGGGGCGAAGCGTGCGTTGCTGCTGCCGGTCTCCGCGCCGTTCCACTGTTCGCTGATGCAGCCCGCCGCCGAGGCGATGGCCGAGGCACTGGGCAAGACCGCGGTGCAGAGCCCGCTGGTGCCGGTTTACGCCAATGTAACCGCGGCGGCGGTTGCCGATCCGCAGGATATCGTAAAGCTGCTTGTCCAGCAGGTGACGGGCACGGTGCGCTGGCGCGAGAGCGTCGCGGCGATGGCCGATGCCGGGGTGGAGCAGTTCGTCGAATTCGGCGGCAAGGTCGTCGGTCCGATGGTCAAGGACATCACCGATAAGGCGACCGCGACCAGCGTGGTGAGCATGGACGATATCGAGGCGATCGCGGCGACGCTGTAGCAATTCGTCATGTCAGCGAAGGCTGGCATCTCATGGGCAAGGGCGCGAACCCCCGCCTGAGATCCCGGCCTTCGCTGGGATGACGCTTGAGGGAAGGGAAGAAACATGTTCGATCTTTCAGGCATGACCGCACTGGTCACAGGCGCATCGGGCGGCATCGGTTCGGCGATCGCAAAGGCGCTTGCCGCGCAGGGCGCCAAAGTGGCGCTGTCGGGCACGCGCGAAGATGCGCTGAAGGCGGTGGCGGCGGAGATCGGTGGCGATGTCGTCATCCTGCCGTGCAATCTGGGCGATGCGGCGGAGGTCGACGGGCTGATCCCGCGCGCGGTCGAGGCGCTCGGCGGCAAGCTCGATATCCTCGTCAATAACGCCGGCGTCACTCGCGACAATCTGATCATGCGGATGAAGGACGAGGAATGGGATCAGGTGATCTCGGTCAACCTCGAGGCCGCCTTCCGCCTGATCCGCGCATCGACCAAGCCGATGATGAAAGCGCGCTTCGGCCGCGTCATCACCATCACGTCGATCGTCGGCACCACCGGCAACCCGGGACAGGCCAATTACGCGGCGTCGAAGGCTGGTCTCGTCGGAATGTCCAAGGCGCTGGCGCAGGAGCTGGCGAGCCGGAACATCACCGTCAACTGCGTGGCGCCGGGCTTCATATCCTCGGCGATGACCGATGGATTGCCCGATGCGCAGAAGGAAGCGCTGATGGTCAAGATTCCCGCCGGCAAGCTGGGCGAGGGCAGCGACATCGCCGCAGCGGTCGTCTATCTGGCCAGCCCGGAGGCATCCTATGTCACCGGTCAGACGTTGCATGTGAACGGTGGCATGGCGATGATCTGAGGCGGCTTCCCAGCTTTCTTCAGTACGCCCGCTATAAAGCATGCTTGCAAGGCTTGCCGGCCCTCGTTAGGGCAGGCGAAAGAGACCCTAAGGAAGGTTTAGAACATGAGCGAGACCGCCGAGCGCGTTAAGAAGATCGTTGTTGAGCATCTGGGCGTAGAGGCCGAGAAGGTCACTGAAGAAGCCAGCTTCATCGACGATCTGGGCGCGGACAGCCTCGACATCGTCGAGCTGGTTATGGCCTTCGAAGAAGAATTCGGCGTGGAAATCCCTGACGATGCGGCCGAGAAGATCGCGACCGTCAAGGACGCCATCAGCTATATCGATAGCAACAAGGGCTGATCATTCCGCCGGCCGGCCGTTGATCGACCGGGGCAGGTGATAGAGCCGAGCAGTTTCAGCGGCTCCCCGACCCCGGACTATCCGATGGGACGGGGAGCCGCTTTGCCGTTCGAGACGAAGGGGGCACACCCCAAAAGCAGGAGAATGCCATGCGTCGCGTGGTCGTAACCGGATTGGGCCTTGTCACGCCGCTGGGCGCGGACGTCGAGACCGCCTGGGCGAATATCATCGCCGGCAAATCGGGCGCGGGGAAAATCACCCGCTTTGATACCACCGATCATGCCTGCACGATCGCCTGCGAGGTAAAGCCCGCCGACCATCCCTATGGGTTCGATCCCAACAAGCGCGTCGACCATAAGGTCCAGCGCCAGGTCGATCCCTTCATCATCTACGGCATCGACGCCGCAGGGCAGGCGCTCGAGGATGCGGGCCTGACCGAGATGACCGAGGAAGAGAGCTACCGCGCCGGCCTGTCGATCGGTTCGGGCATTGGCGGCCTTCCCGGCATCGCCAGCGAATCGCTCGTCTGCGAGAACAAGGGTCCGCGCCGCGTATCGCCGCACTTCGTCCATGGCCGGCTGATCAATCTGATCTCGGGCCAGGTTTCGATCAAATACGGTCTGCGCGGGCCGAATCACGCGGTCGTCACCGCCTGTTCGACGGGCGCGCATGCGATCGGCGATGCCGCGCGCATGATTGCGATGGACGATGCCGACGTCATGCTGGCAGGCGGCGCCGAGGGCGCGATCTGCCCCCTCGGCATCGCCGGCTTCGCCCAGGCGCGCGCGCTGTCGACCGATTTCAATGACGAGCCCGAAAGGGCATCGCGCCCCTACGACAAGCGCCGCGACGGCTTCGTGATGGGCGAAGGCGCGGGTATCGTCGTGCTCGAGGAATATGAGCATGCCAAGGCGCGCGGCGCGAAGATCTACGCCGAAGTGATCGGCTATGGCCTGTCGGGCGACGCCTATCATGTCACCGCGCCGCACCCGGAAGGGTCGGGCGCTTACCGTTCGATGGCCATGGCGCTCAAGAAGTCAGGGCTCCAGCCGTCCGATATCGACTATATCAACGCGCACGGTACCTCGACCCCGCTGGGCGATGAGCTTGAGGCCGGCGCGGTCCGCCGCCTGTTCGGCGATGCGCTCAAGACTGTGTCGATGAGCTCGACCAAGTCGGCGATCGGCCATCTGCTGGGCGGCGCGGGCGCGGTCGAATCGATCTTCTGCATCCTGGCGATGCGTGACCAGATCGTGCCGCCGACGCTCAACCTCGAAGACCCCAGCGACGGTCTGGAGGATTTCGACCTGGTCCCGCTCAAGGCCAAGAAGCGCAAGGTGAAGGCGGTGCTGAACAACAGCTTCGGCTTTGGCGGCACCAACGCCAGCCTCATCATGCGCGCCGTCGAGGATTGAGACGGCGCAGGAAGCCATCGGTGATCCGCCGCCTCATCGCCCTGATCCTGATCCTCGGCCTGATCGGGGTCGGGGCGGCGGCCTGGATATCGCGCGACTGGTGGGGTGACGGCCCGCTTCAGGCCGAAACCAGCATAAGGGTCGAGAAGGGCGATACGCTCGCCGCTGCGGCGCGCAGGCTGGAAAAGGCCGGGGCAATCCGCTCGACCACCAATTTCCTGCGCTTCGCCAGGCGCTTTGGTTCCGAAGACCCGATTCGCGCGGGCGAGTTCCAGTTCCCACCGCATGTGAGCGGGGCGCAGATTCTCGACATCCTCCAGCATGGCACGCCGGTCCAGCGTCTGGTGACGATCCCGGAGGGGATGGCATCGATCCTTGTGTACGAGCGGCTGATGGCGGTGCCCGAACTCACCGGCCAGATTGCAGTGCCCGCCGAAGGATCGGTGCTGCCGGACAGCTACAGCTATGAGGCAGGCGAGCCGCGCGCGGCGGTGCTGGCGCGGATGCAGACCGCGATGCGCCGCGCGCTCGACGAGGCCTGGGCGGCGCGCAAGCCGACCACGGTGGCGCGCACCCCGCGCGAGGCGCTGATCCTCGCCTCGATCGTCGAGAAGGAAACCGGGGTTGCCTCGGAGCGGCCGATGGTCGCTTCGGTCTACACCAACCGGGTGCGCGAGGGGATGAAGCTGCAGGCCGATCCGACGGTGATCTACCCGATTACCAAGGGAAAACCGCTCGGCCGCCGCATCAGGCGGTCAGAACTCAACGCGGTCAACGGCTATAACACCTATGCCTCGGCGGGACTGCCCGCGGGCCCCATCGCCAATCCGAGCCGCGCCGCGATCGAGGCGGTGCTCGATCCGGCGAAGAGCGCGGCGCTCTATTTCGTGGCGGACGGCAAAGGCGGGCATGTCTTCGCGAAGACGCTGGCCGAGCATAATGCCAATGTGCAGCGCTTCTACGCGATCCGCCGCTCGCGCGGCGAGATGTAGCGCCGCGCGCCGCGCCGGTCTTCGCCGGGGTGACGGATGGTTCAGCCGATCCAGCCTTTCTTTTTCGCCGATGTCGCGAACCAGAGTTCGACGACCGCCATCAGGAGGATGAAGGCCGGGAACACGGCCGAATGCCAGCCCATGATTTCATGTGTCTTCATCACCCCGAACGAATAGCCGAACTGGACGATCACGGCGATCAGCGAGAGCAGGTAAAGCGGCTGCGCCCAGACGCGGCGAAGCAGCAATGCCACCGAGCCGAGGGTGCCGCTCCACACTGCGACGCCATAGACCCACCAGAGCCAGCCTGGCATCGCGGCTATGCAGTCGGCGGCGAGCTTGCCCATCGAGGCGACCATCGCGTCATAGGGCGTGGTCAGTTGCGAGTAGAAGGCGAAGATGCCCGCGCAACCCCACAGCAGGAATACCGCGCCGACAAGCCAGAACCATCTGGGAAGGGCCATGTTATCGCTCATCATTCATCTCCCGATATCAAACTGTGATGCGATGAAGACGGCACGCATCACTCCGATCCTACAAAGGTCGTGACATTGTCAGCCGAGCCAGCCCTGGGCCTTGGCGCAGCAGGCAAAGGCGATCTGGCCGACTGCGACCAGCGCGATGAAGGCAGGAAAGGCGGCCGAAGACGCGCCGAGCCTCGACATGCCCTTATAGACGATGAAGAACCATCCGAACTGGACGATCAAACCGACAAGCGAGGCGATGAAAAAGGGGCCCGCGGCCAGGCTGCGCAGCAGCAGCGCGATCGCACCGAACAGGCCGGCGCTCACCGCGACGACATAGGCGATCCTGGCGGCCTTCGGCATGGCTAGCCATGCGTCGCGCTGATTTTCGGGCAAGGTTGCGATCCTGTCGGCGCTCATCGCCATCTGGCCATAGCAAGCGCCACAGCCGATCATGTTCCAGATCAACAGGATAGCCGAGACAATCCAATACCATATGGGAACCACGGCGACCTCCCCCAATCGCTTTCGTTACGGGAAGATGCGCCTGTTCTTGAAAGATGACAATGGCGCTTTGTGGTCCAGCTTTGCTGTATGTGCGGTACCGGCAAGCTGCTCCGCCCAGCCTCCCGATCCAGCATGTGATATCGGATGGTTGGGCGGGGAGCGGCCGGTACCGGAGATCGGCGCTAGCCGATTGATCTTACAGCCGGAGGCTCTCGGTCTCGTCGAGCCCCAGCGCCAGATTGAGGTTCTGGACCGCCGCACCCGCTGCGCCCTTGCCGAGATTGTCGAGCGCGGCGATCAGCCGGGCCTGACCCGCTTTCTCATCGGCATAGACGAACAGGTCGAGCCGGTCGGTGCCAGCGGCCTGTTCGATCGTCAGGAAGGGCGGATTATCGCGTACGACATGGACGACCTTGCTGCCCGCATAGGCTTCGGCCAACGCATCGCGCAGCGCGTCGCCTGTCGGTCGTCCGGGGAGCAGATGCAGATGGAGCGGCACCTCCACCAGCATGCCGCGATAGGTGCGCGCCACCGATGGGAAGAAGATCGGCGGATGGGCGAGCCCGGCGCGCGTCTGCATCTCGGGCACATGCTTGTGGCCGAGGTCCAGGGCATAGGCGCGGAAGGCGGTGTCTGTAGCTTCGGGCGAGGCCGGATCCTCGAACATGGCGATCATCGCCTTGCCACCGCCGGAATAGCCCGACACGGCGTTGATCGACAGCGCCGCATCACCGGGCAGAAGGCCGGCGCGCACCAGGGGCCGCACCAGCGCCAGAAAACCGGTGGGATAGCAGCCAGGATTGGATATGCGCTTCGCCCGCCCGAGAGCGTCGCGTTGGCCGGGGTCGAGCTCGGCGAAGCCATAGGCCCAGTCGGCGGCGGTGCGGTGTGCGGTCGAAGCATCGATCACGCTGACCCTGGGGTTTTCGATCAGCGCAACGGCCTCGCGCGCCGCGTCGTCGGGCAGGCACAGGACGACGGCATCGGCTGCATTGAGAGCCTCTGCACGCGCGGAGGCATCCTTGCGCCGATCGTCGGCGATGGTGATCAGCTCGATGTCGGCGCGGCCCGCAAGCCGGTCGCGAATTTCCAGCCCGGTCGTGCCCGCGGCGCCGTCGATAAAGACCCTGGAGGTCATGCAGTGGTTCTCCGCCGGCTCAATATCGGCCGGTCATGATGGGTGGCGAGACGGGCTACGACATCGGCGAGTGGCTCGATGACTACGCTCATCCAGTGCGCATTGGCATGGATCAGCCGCGTCTCGTCCACCATCAGCCCGACATGGCCCGGGAAACTGACGATATCGCCTCGTCGGAGGGGGGCCTCTTCGGGCAGCAGCTCGCCCAGGCTCTCGCGCTGCATATCGGTGTCACGCGGCGCGATTACGCCCGTGGCGGCCAGCGCGACCTGCGTCAGGCCCGAACAGTCGATCCCATCGTCGCCACGGCCACCCCAGAGATAGGGCATGCCAAGGAAGATTTCGGCGACGGCGACCGCATCGGCGGCGCGCTCATCGATCGCTATGGCATGGCGATGGTGCAGAAAGCCGCCGCTCGTCCGGATGAAGCCATTATCAGCTTCGCCGACGACTTTCGCGCCGAAGGGAAGGGCGCCGATCGCAGGAGATTTGATGGAAGGCCCGGCGAACAGCAGCGCCTCGCGCACGGCAACGCGGTGTGTGGGCTGAATGGGTGCGCCAAGGCTGTCGGCAACGACATAGCCGACATAATGATCGTGCCGCGAATAACCCCACGCCCAGTCGCCCGTCAGGTCCAGCACCGCGAACTCCTCCCCGACCAGAAGCTGGGACGCCGCTTCAGCCTGATGGCTGGGGGCATTGCGGATCATGGTGCCGCTAAGGGCGGAGCGCGACATCGGCGCGGCGTAATGCGGCGCGAACAACGTGCCCGCGAGCGCTACGTCGGCGATGTCGGAGCGAAAAGCACTGGTCCGCGCATCCAGCACGCGGGTTGGTCCATCGAGATGGAAGGCGGTCGCGGGCGGCCGCCCGCCGGCAGTGGAATCAGCCGCGCATCTTCTCGAGATCGATGGACTTTCCGAACGCATCGAGGAAGGCGGCCCCTTTATCGGTCTTGGCGACGAATATGTTGCGACGATCATTATCGTCGCGCTCGCGGCGCAGATAGCCGAGCGAGCCCAAGGTATTCAAGGCGCGCGTGATAACAGGCTTCGACACGCCCAGCTGCTGAGCGAGCCCACGGACCGTGTGCGGCCCCGGCGTGATGTAACTGATGAGCAGAAGCGCCATTTGCCTGTTGGTCAGGTCCGGCTGGCCGGACCGGACGTAGGACACCAAAGCTCGCATCCACTGGGAAAGCTGAGAATCGGCCATAAGCAGCGCCCTTCGCGTGAGATTGATTGCGGGAGCCGGACTCCCTCAACAGAAACACGCACGACGCTATTTCGTTTCACCAGACGACCATGTTTTTCGCGTTTCGCCGTTTAAATCCGGCATCTGGCCTCAGGGCGTAACGAATCTCGCCCGCAGCACCGCGAAAGCGGCGCGCAAACCCAGCGCGTCACCGCCCTTGGGGCGTCCCGGCCTGGGCGATGGGCGCCAGGCGAAGGTGTCGAAATGCGCCCAGGGCGTGTCGTCCGGGACGAAGCGCTGAAGGAATAATGCGGCCGTAACAGCGCCGGCCATGCCGCCTTCACCCGCATTGTTTATGTCGGCTGCGGTCGATTTCAGCATATCCGCATAATCGGCCCATAGCGGCAGCCGCCAGACGGGATCCGATGTGGCGAGCGCGGCGGCGGCGATCTCGGCGGCCAGCGCTTCGTCATTGGCGAATAACGCGGGCAGGTCGGGCCCCAGCGCGACGCGGGCGGCTCCGGTCAGCGTGGCGAAATCGATGATGAGCTCGGGCTTGTCTTCGCCCGCGCGGGTCAGCGCATCGCCGAGCACCAGCCGGCCCTCGGCATCGGTGTTGCCGATCTCGACCGAAATTCCCTTGCGGCTGCGCAATATGTCGCCGGGGCGGAAGGCATCCGCAGCGACCGCATTCTCGACCGCGGGGATGAGCAGGTGGAGCCGGATCGGGAGCCGCGCGCCCATCACCAGTTGCGCCAGCGCCAGCGCGTGCGCCGCGCCGCCCATATCCTTCTTCATCAGCAGCATGGCAGAGGACGGCTTGAGGTCGAGGCCGCCCGAATCGAAACAGACGCCCTTGCCGACGATTGCAACGCGGGGATGCTGTGGGTTGCCCCATTCGAGCTCGATCAGCCGGGGCGCGCGTTCGCGGGTCGCCGCGCGGCCGACCGCCGCGATCATGGGATAGCCCTGTTCGAGGGCATCGCCCTGGGTGACGCGATAGTCGGCGCCATGCGCCTTGGCGACGCCCTCGGCAGCGGCGGCGAGGTCGGCGGGCCCCATGTCGGCGGCGGGGGTGTCGACGAGATCGCGGACCAGCGCCACCGCCTCGGCCAGCGCGATTTGCGCGGGGATGGCGGCGGGATCGCCGGTCAGCAGGATACGTTGCGGGATCGGATCGGCTTTGGCGAGGTAGCGGTCGAAGCGGTGATGGGCCAGAAGCCAGCCCAGCGTGCCTTCGCCCGGGTTGTCGCCATCGATGCGATAGGTGCCGGCGGGCAGCTTCTGGGCGATGGCGGCAAGGTCCCAGGGCCCCGATGTTTTGGCAAGGCCGTAGGCGGCCGACCAATCGCCATCTTTGTGGCCGGGCAGGATCAGCAGGTCGCCTGGCTTAGCCTTGAACTGTCCGGCGGCGGCGAGGGTGCGGACCTGCGGCGGCTGCTCCTTCAGCCAGACGTCGAAATCTTCGGCGGCGACCGGCTTCAGGCTGTGCGCGGCTTCGCCGCGATCGGGGAGGAGCAGGCTGGCGAAGTCGGTCAAGGCGCTCTTCCGGCTAGCGATCGAGGAGCAGGTGCATGCGCGCGGTCGCGATCGGTTTCGACCGGTCGTCCTGCCAGCACGATGCGGTGGCGTTGGCGACACGTTTGCCAACGCGCACGATCTGCGCCACCGCATGGGTGTCGATCATCAGTCCCCCGCGCAGATAGTCGACCGCGACGTTGATCGGCTTGATCCGCGGCGCGTCACCCTCCGAAAATTCGTTATAGAGCGCTTCGTAACATGCCAGTTCCAGCAGCCCGGCGATGACGCCGCCATGGATAAAGCCAGGCCGGCCTTCGATCTCTATCCGCCAGCTCATCGAGAGCATCGGTTCGCCGCCGCTCCGGTCGCGACGGGCGCCGATCATGGCGGCATAAGGGGGAAGGCCGAACATCAATCAGCCGTGAAGAAGAAGCTGGCCATGGCCGATGCTACGGGATCGTCAGGGTCTCCGTCATGCGCCTCACAACGGACGAAGGCGATATTGCGCGCGACACGGTAGCAGGTCGCCCGCGCATTGATCGAGCGGCCAGGGGTTGCGGCGCGCATATAATCAATGCGCAGGTCCAGCGTCGCCATTGGCCGGAAACGATTGTTCCTCGCGATGATCGCGGCGCCCGAAACGGTGTCTATCAACGAAATGATAGGGCCGGACGCCAGAATGCCGATGTCGGAGTTCATGGCCAGCTTGGGATCGTAATCAAAGGCGAGTTCGGCCCAATCGTCGCCCTGCGCGACGAAGCGCAGGCCCAGTTCATCGGTATGGCCGCGCTGGCCAAAATTAAACGTCGCGAGATCGATCTTATCCGCCATTTGATCCCGCATAGGGCGTTATCCCGTCCGTGCAACCCTCAGATTGTCGTCTGAGATCCCAGCTCGACCACGCGGTTCGGTGGAATTTTGAAGAAGTCGGTCGGGTCGGATGCGTTGCGGTACAGGAAAATGAACAACAGGTCCTGCCAGAATGGCATTCCGCTATGCTTCGACGGGCGCAACGTCGACCGGCCGATGAAGTAGCTGGTCTGCATGGGCTCGAGCTTGTTGTCGCTCAGGCGCAGGGCATAAGCGAGGTCGCGCGGCACGTCGGGGCTTTCCATAAAGCCGTAGTTGAGGATCGCGCGGGTGAAATTCTCGTCGATGTTGATGAGCTCCAGCCGCTTGCCGGAATCGACCACCGGTGTGTTCACCGTGTTGATCGTGAGCGCCAGATTACGCTCGTGGAGGATCTTGTTGTGCTTGAGGTTGTGGAGCAGGGCGCTCGGCGCCGCATTCAGATCCGATGACAGGAAGATCGCCATGCCGGGTACGCGCTCGGGAGGACGCGCGCGAAGCATGCGGGCGAGTTCGTCAAGCGCAATCGCCTGGCTCTGGCCTATCGCGAGCAGCAGCTTGCGGCCTCGCACCCAGGTGAAGATCAAGATGGCGACTCCGCCAGCGACGATCAGCGGCGCCCAGCCGCCCTCGTAGACGCGCAGGATATTGGCCCCGAAGAAGAAGATGTCGAGCAGAAGGAGCGGCGCGATCACGCCCAGCGCGAGCGGCAGGCTCCAGCCCCATGTCCGCCGCACCACCATGAAGCCGAGGCAGGTCGTCACCACCATGGTGCCGGATACGGCGATGCCATAGGCCGCCGCCATCGCCGACGAAGAGCCGAAGCCGAGGACGAGGATCATCACCCCGACGAACAGCAGTCCGGTTATCGCCGGCAGATAAATCTGACCGGCGGCGTGTTCGCTGGTCTGGCGGATTTTAAGGCGGGGCAGGAGGCCGAGCTGGATCGCCTGCTGGGTCAGCGAATAAGCGCCTGTGATCACCGCCTGGCTTGCGATCACGGTGGCGCAGGTGGCGAGCAGGACCAGCGGTATGCGGGCGATGCCGGGCGCCATCATGAAGAACCAGTCCTGGTTGGTAAACTCGGTTCCGTTCTCGGCTGCGACCTCCAGGCCGTGGAGCGCGAAAGCCCCCTGGCCCAGATAGTTGAGCGCGAGCGCGGGAAAGACGATCGCCAGCCAGCCGGTCCGGATCGGCTTAACGCCGAAATGGCCCATGTCGGCGGTCAGCGCTTCGGCCCCGGTCACCGTCAGGAACACCGCACCCATCACGAACATGCCCGCCACGCCATGATTGGCCATGAACAGCACGCCATTGTGCGGCAGGAACGCCATCAGGATCGCTGGTTCGTCGAAGATGTGAATGCAGCCGATCGCCGCGATGGTGATGAACCACAGCAGGCAGACCGGGCCGAACAGCCGGGACACGACGGCGGTGCCGCGTGCCTGCATCAGGAACAGGCCGATGATGATTGCCGAGGTGACCAGGATGATCTCCCCGCGTGAAATGGCGTGTTCGAGACCGGGAATGGTCTTGAGGCCTTCTACCGCCGAGAGCACCGACAAGGCGGGTGTGATGATCCCGTCCCCGTAAAACAGTGCCGCGCCGGCCGCGCCGAGCGCCATCACCAGTGTCCGGCGTTTGCGAGTCGAGCGCTGGGCGAGGGCCATCAGCGCGAGCACGCCGCCTTCGCCATTATTGTCGGCGCGCATCAGGAAGAGGACATATTTGCAGGTCACGACGAGGATCAGCGCCCACAGGGCAAGGCTGAGAACGCCCAGGATTTCGCCCGCGACGATCCCGTCTTCCGCCGCCTGGCCTAGCGCCTCGCGAAAGGCATAGATCGGGCTGGTGCCGATATCGCCGAAGACAACGCCGAGCGCTCCCAGCGTCAGCGCCGCCATCGTGTCCTTGCGCCGCCGTGTCTGCGGTTGCCCCGGCTTGGCGTCGGCCTCGTCACTCTGCATCTAGCAGGTCCTCATCGGCGAATCGGCGGGCGGGTTAGGCCTGTCCCGAATAGAATGCACGCGAAATGTTGTTGCGATGCGGCATTGTTTGCGTGGATAGATCAATCGCTGTAAAGGCGATCTCGAACTGCCCCGGTGGCGCGTCCGAATCGACGTTGTCTCCGGGGCTTCTCTGTTTCCCGAGCCCCCGGAGGCCCGACCAATATGACCCGCCGTCGCCAAATCTATGAAGGCAAGGCCAAGATTCTCTATGAGGGTCCCGAGCCTGGAACGCTCATCCAGTATTTCAAGGATGACGCGACCGCCTTCAATGCCCAGAAGAAGGGCACGATCAACGGCAAGGGCGTTCTCAACAATCGCATATCCGAGCATATCTTCACGCTGCTCGGCACCATAGGCGTGCCCACCCACTTCATCCGCCGTCTTAACATGCGCGAGCAGCTGATCCGTCAGGTCGAGATCATCCCGATCGAGGTCGTGGTGCGCAACGTCGCGGCGGGCTCGATCGTCAAGCGGCTGGGGATCGAGGAGGGGACGCAGCTCCCCCGCACGATCATCGAATATTATTACAAGGACGACGCGCTCGGCGATCCGATGATCGCCGACGAGCATATCGCCTGTTTCGGCTGGGCGAGCCAGGAGGAGATGCACGACATTTCCGACATGGCGATCCGCGTGAACGACTTCATGTGCGGTCTGTTCGCCGGGATCGGCATCCGCCTGGTCGATTTCAAGCTCGAATTCGGCCGGTTTTGGGACAATGATTTCAGCCGCGTGATCCTCGCTGACGAGATCAGCCCCGACGGCTGCCGGCTGTGGGACATGACCACGGGCGAGAAGCTCGACAAGGACCGGTTCCGCCAGGATCTGGGCGGCGAGGTTGAAGCCTATCAGGAGATCGCCCGGCGTCTCGGCCTGATGCCCGACGGCGACAACATGATCCTCGACCTGGAAACCCACCGCAAGAATCGCGGCAAGTAATTGCAGTGACTTAGGCGGACGCGGTTGAGAGCCTGTCTCAATCGCTTCCGCTTTGCCGCAATCTTGCCGCATTTTGCCGCAGCGGTATTTACAACCACTACGCTAGAGATAGTCTCCGATCCCGAAGGCAGGGTGCACCGTCACCCGAGTCGGAGAGGAACGAAGCATGGCGACGTCCCGTTTCGAGCACCCGTCCGCGGCGCCGGTGGCGCTGCTGCTGCCCGACCTCGATTGCGAGGGTCTGAGCTATTGGCAGGATCATTGGATTGCGACCCGGATCGACTGCCGGGCGGTGGATCTCGGCCATGTCCGCACCCCCGATCGCAATAACTGCGTCTCCCGCCTGGAACATGCGATGCGGGGGATTGATGCGCCGCTCATCCTCGTCGGCCATGGCCTCGGCGCGCTGACGATCGCCGCCTGGGCCGGGCTGATGAGCAGCGAGAGCGAGGTCGCAGTGGCCGGCGCGCTGCTGATCGGACCGAGCGATCCCGTCGCCGAGCGCGGCGACGCGAGGCTTCAGGACTTCGCACCCCTGCCGGCGACGATCTTTTCCTTTCCGGCGCTGGTCGTTGCCAGCGACGACGACGCCCTGGTGTCGCCCGATCGTGCGTTCAGCCTCGCGCGGCAATGGGGCGCCGGCTTCGCCCGATTTGGCGAATGGGGACATTTCGGCCCGCGCGACGGCCTTGGCTGGTGGCCGGAGGGCGAGGAGCTTCTCGATCGCTTCATCGAGCTTGTCGAACCCGGGCATGCACCGGCGATCGCCGGTATCGACAAATTCGCGCTCGGC
The DNA here is from genome assembly GCF_000971055.1 of Sphingomonas sp. SRS2. Taxonomy (GTDB): domain Bacteria; phylum Pseudomonadota; class Alphaproteobacteria; order Sphingomonadales; family Sphingomonadaceae; genus Rhizorhabdus. The sequence continues at coordinate 51,689 of NZ_LARW01000075.1, read as the reverse complement.
GCCGTCAGCGCGCGCTCGGGCGTCTCATCTTCCCTGTTCCGTCCGTAGGGCGGTTCGCGCCCCGTCCGTTCCATCTCCGGGGAGCGGGCGGGGTTGCCTCTTCGGGAACCGATGAAGCTTAGCTGTCACGCTTCCAAAAGATTCCGATGTGGCGTGGGCCGTCCTGGCGCTTTATGGGAGCGCCGATATCGGCCTTGCGCCTCTGGTTTTTGAGAAGGAAGCGGAACAATGAGCAGCCGGACGGAAGCGGTAAAGATCGCGCCGAACGATGCCTTCAACACCCAGACGGTTCTCTGGGTGAAGCATTGGAACGATCATCTGTTCAGCTTCGCGGTGGATCGTCCCGCCTCGATGCGCTTCCGCTCGGGCGAGTTCGTGATGATCGGCCTGCCGACCGATGCACGGCCCTTGCTGCGCGCCTATTCGATCGCCAGCCCATCCTATTCGGACGAGATCGAGTTCCTGTCGATCGCGGTACAGGACGGCCCGCTGACCTCGCGGTTGCGCCACATCATTCCCGGCGATGAGATCTACCTCGCCCGCAAGACCACCGGCACGCTGGTTGCCGACGCGCTGACTCCTGGCAAGCGGCTGTTCCTGCTGTCCACCGGCACCGGCCTCGCGCCCTTCCTGTCGGTGATGCGCGATCCCGACATCTACGAACGCTATGAGCAGGTCGTCATCGTCCACAGTGTCCGCCGGGTGAGCGACCTCGCCTTTCGCGACCTGCTGGAAAGCAAGCTGGCCGGCGATCCGCTGGTCGAGGAAGAAGCCGCCGCCAAGTTCCGCTATATCCCGACCGTCACCCGCGAACCGTTCGAGCGCGCCGATCGCATCACCACGATGATGGAGAGTGGCGGGCTGTTCGCCGGGGTCGATGGCGAGCCGAAGCTCGACCCGGCGACCGACCGGGTGATGATGTGCGGCAGCATGGACATGATCCGCGACTGCTCGGCGATTCTCGAGCGGCTCGGCTTCGAGGAGGGCTCGAACGCCAAGCCCGCCGACTTCGTGATCGAGAAGGCCTTCGTCGGCTGAGGCCGCTCAGCGCGGCCGCAGCAGCTGGTCTAGCCACCCCGGCGCGCCGGTGCTCCGTTCGAGCCGTGGATAGCGGTTGCCCCCATAATAGGGGATCATCACCGTGCGATACTGATCGCCCCGGCGGACGAGCAGTTCGATGGGCTTGCGCGTCGTCACCGCGCTCGTGATCCGCTCGGCAAGCCTGCCGAGCTCGAAAGTTTCGCCATCGATCGCGACGAGGATGTCGTTGTTGGTCAGCGCCGCCTCGAACGCCGGACTGTCCCAGATCACCTGATCGATGCTGCGGTCGCCGCTGTCGATCACGATGCCGAGCGAAAAGCTGAAATCGGCCTGCTTGCGGCGGCGCTCCTCGGTGCGCCAGAACGAGGTCGGCTGACTGGTATAGACGAGCCGGTAGCCGCCCTTTGCGAGCCAGTCGAGCGGCGCGCGGGGCCGGGGGCGATCGACGCGGTTGCGCAGGAACGTCGCCCAGTCATAGGGCGCTATGCCCTGAAGCGTGCGGACGACGTCGTCGAAGCTGTAGGTCAATATGCCCCAGTCGCCGTCGCGTACGCCGAAGAAGGCGCCTGCGAAGTCATCGAGCGAGCGCTTTCGGCCCGTCAGTTCGCGTAGCTTCATGTCGGTGTCGAGCCAGATGAGCAGGCCTTCATTGTAATAATCCTCCGAGCGCTGGAGGCTGGTCCACGGCTGGGGGCGGCGCGCGGCGATGATCGGATCGTTGGTGGTGTCGATCAGGGGCCGCCATTGCCGTCCTGGGCGGGTGTCGAGCGTCGCCGCGATCATCGCCAGATTGGCAAGCGTATCCTCGGTCGAAACGAGGCCGGAGCGTGCCTGCAGCACATAGCCCCAAAACTGGGTCTGTCCTTCATAGACCCACAGCAGCGAATTGCGCATCGGTACGCTGAAATCGGGGGTATAGAGGTCCGCTCCGCGCCGATATTTGCCGTTCCAACTATGGGTATATTCGTGCGGCAACAGGTTGTGACGCGCGGTTTGCTCGTCCCAATGGATGAAATAGCCGCTTGCGACGCCATTTTCGCTCGACCGCTGATGTTCCAGGCCGATGCCGCCCAGCCGGTCGCTGATCGACAGCAGGAATTCGTAACGATCATAATGTTCGCCGCCGAACAGCTTTACGCCCTGTTCGACGAGGCGGCGATGCGCGAGCAGCTGGGAATCGGTCGCCGCCAGTTCCTCGGGCCGGTCGGCGGCGATGTTGAGACGCACCTTGGGGCTCAACTGGAACTGCCGGAAATGGCGGCCGGCAAGCATCGGGCTGTCGACCAGCGTCTCGAAGTCCACCGGGCGGAATGTGAGCGTGCCGGGCCCCTTGCCTGGCGAGGGATCGAGTGCGGTGCCATAGCCCCAGCCGGTGGGCAGGGTGACGCTGGGGGCGACCATGATCCTGCGGGTGAAATAGCCGGCCGGATAGAAGGCGGTCAGGTTCCATTGCAGGCTGAGCATCTCACGGGTCATCACCACGCGGCCCTGCGACGCGGAGACTGGTGAGACATAGTCGAACGCCAGATCGATCGCGGGGATCCCTTCGGGCACGTCGACATGGATCGCATAGACATCGACCGGATCGCGCCGCCAGGAGAGTGTCCGTCCGTTGGCCGTAATAGCGAGGTTCGCGACGTCGTCGATCGGGCCGCGCGGCGCGTGACTGCCGGGGAGCCATTGCGGGTAGAGCAGGTACAGACTGCCGGCGGCCGCGACCGGTATCTGCTGTTTCACGCGGAAAATACCGCGAGCGACATCGGTCGCATCGACGGCGAGGCCGATCGTCCCGGGATAGGGAATGTCGCGCGCGGCAGGCACCAGTCGCTCGACAGGCAGCGGCTGCGGGCGGCTATGGTCGATCGCGAGGGCAGGGAAGGGGCTGGCCAGCGCGGCCAGGGCAAGCAGGGGAATATAACGCATCGGCGGATTAGTCCGTTGTGATTATGGACAAAGCATGCCGCCTTATGCCGCGTTCGTCACCCCCCTGCGGACGTGATCAGAGCCGGGTGAGGCAGTCGCGCGATGCCGCTCCCCGACTGCAATCGCCGTGCGTGAGACCAAGCGCCGCGGCCAGGCAGGCGAGGCCGAAGGCCAGACCGGCGCAGGCCGCGAGCGGAAGATTTCCGGCAGCGCCTGTTCGAGATCGTGCCACCGGCATCATTAGCCGCAGGTCGAACGGTGGCGCTCGATCCGGATCTCGTCGGTCGCCGGCCATGCCTGATGCTCGGCCCACCATTTGATACCGGTTGCGACTCGCTGGCGGATAGCTTCAAAGCGGCTGTGAGCGTTGCCGGAATGATCATATGTCTTTATCTGTTGCATTGTCATCTCCATGGTCTCGAAGACCTTTTAAATATGGACATTCCTTCCTTCACGCCAATCGGTTATCGATTGTCATAGATAAGGTGAGTTTATCGATATGGCGCGACAGATTCCCCCGCTGAGTGCGGTCCGGGTGTTCGAGGCGGCGGCCCGCCACCTGAACTTCACCCGCGCCGCGGAAGAGCTGGCGATGACCCAGGCGGCGGTCAGCTATCAGGTCAGGATGATCGAGGATCGGTTGGGCACCAGCCTGTTCGTGCGATCGGGACGGCGGGTGTCGCTGAGCCCGGCGGGGCAGCGGCTGGCGCCGCAGATCTCGACGGCGTTCGACATGCTCGACGAGGCGTTCGGCAAGGTGCGCGAGGTTGAGAGCGGCGTGCTGACGATAAGCGCGGCGCCGGGTATCGCGGCAAGCTGGCTGGGGCCGCGCCTGGCCAAGTTCCAGATGACGCGGCCCGATATCGCCATCCGTCTGCTCGCGACGGGAGACCTGGCGGATTTCGGCCATGATGGCGTCGACGTCGCGATCCGCATAGGTCAGGGCGATTGGCCCGGGCTGCGCGCGGTGAAGATGTTTCCCGCCGATTTCACGCCGATGTGCAGCCCTGCCTATCTGGAACGGGTGGGGCCTTTCGACGAGCCTTCCCAATTGCTTGAGGTGCTTCGGCTGAACTCCGACGATGTCTGGTGGCGGGCATGGTTCGATCAGGTTGGCGTGACCGTCCGGGAGGATTTCGCCCGCTACTCGCTCCACGTCGACTCGCAGGTGATCGAGGGAATGGCGGCGATTGCCGGCGATGGACTGGCGATGCTGACCCCGCGTTTCTGGCGCTTCGAACTGGCGACCGGCCGTCTCGTCCGGCTCTTCCCGCATGTCGGCAGCGGCAGCGACTTCTGGCTGGTCTGCCCCGAACATCGCTTCAATAGCGCCAAGGTGAAGGCGTTTCGCGAATGGCTGATGGCCGAGGTTGCCGCGGACGAGTGAGCCCGAGCGAGGAACTTGGAAGCGCCTGCGTTCCCAGCTAGGGTCGGGCCATGACCGATATCGCCGAGCTGCCCGACGACAGCATCCGCAACACCCCTTTCGATAGCGCGCTTTCCGACCGTTATCTGGTCTATGCGCTGTCGACGATCACGGCGCGCTCGCTACCCGATGTCCGCGACGGCCTGAAACCCGTTCACCGCCGGTTGCTTTGGGCGATGCGGTTGCTGAGGCTCGATCCCGCGTCGGGCTATAAGAAATGCGCGCGGGTCGTCGGCGACGTCATCGGCAAATATCATCCGCATGGCGATCAGTCGGTTTATGACGCGATGGTTCGCCTCGCGCAGACTTTTTCGCTGCGCTATCCGCTCGTCGACGGGCAGGGCAATTTCGGCAATATCGACGGCGATAACGCCGCGGCGATGCGCTATACCGAAGCCCGCCTAACCGCCGCCGCCGGTGAATTGATGGCCGGGCTCGATGAAGGCACGGTCGATTTTCGTCCGACCTATAATGGCGAGGAAGAAGAGCCGGAAATATTCCCCGGCCTGTTCCCCAATCTGCTCGCCAATGGCGCTAGCGGCATCGCCGTCGGCATGGCGACATCGATCCCGCCGCACAATGTCGCCGAGCTGATCGACGCGGCGGTGCTGCTGATCGACAAGCCCGAGGCCGACACCGCCGAGCTGATGCAGTTCGTGCAGGGGCCAGATTTCCCGACCGGTGGCGTGCTCGTCGACAATCGGGCGCTGATCGCCGAGGCCTATGCGACCGGGCGGGGCGCCTTTCGCGTCCGCGCACTGATCGAGAAGGTCGACGAGAAGGGGGGCGGGTGGCACCTCATCGTCAGCCACATCCCCTTCCAGGTTCAGAAATCCAAGCTGATCGAGCAGATCGCGGAGCTCATCAACGACAAGAAGTTGCCGATCCTTGCCGACGTTCGCGACGAGAGCGACGAAGACATCCGGATCGTCCTTGAGCCGCGCAGCCGCACCGTCGATCCCGACACGCTGACCGAGAGCCTGTACCGGCTGACCGACCTCGAAACTCGCGTGCCGCTCAATATGAACGTCCTCGACGCCAGCCGGACCCCCGGCGTGATGAGCCTCAAGGACGTGCTGTCGGCCTGGCTGAAGCATCAGTTCGAGGTGCTGATCCGGCGCTCGCAGCATCGGCTCGCCAAGATCGCCGATCGCATCGAATTGCTCGATGGCTATCTGATCACCTATCTCAACCTCGACCGGGTGATCCAGATCATCCGCGAAGAGGATGAGCCCAAGCCGGTGATGATCGCCGAATTCGGCCTGACCGACCGCCAGGCCGAGGCGATCCTCAACATGCGCCTGCGCAGCCTGCGCCGTCTCGAAGAGTATGAGATCAAGAAGGAGCGGGACACGCTCGATGCCGAGGGCAAGGGCCTGGAAGCATTGATCGAGAGCCCGGCGCGTCAGCGCACCCGGATGAAGCGTGACCTCACCGCGCTGCGCGACCGCTATGGGCCAGAGACGAAGCTTGGCGCGCGGCGAACCACGCTGTCCGAAGCCGGACCGGCGCGGGAGATCCCGCTGGAGGCCATGATCGAGCGCGAGCCGGTGACGGTGATCCTGTCGCAACGGGGTTGGATCCGCGCCATGAAGGGCCATGTCGACGACGCCGCGATCGCCGCGGTGAAGTTCAAGGAGGGCGATGGTCCGTCCTATGCGATCCGCGCACAGACCACCGATCGCATCCTGCTCGCGACCGATCAGGGGCGCTTCTACACGCTGCCCGCCGATAAGCTGCCCGGCGGGCGCGGATTTGGCGAACCGGTGCGGCTGTTCGCCGACATCGATGCCGATGCGCGCGTCGCCGCGCTGCTGGTCGCGAAGGCCGGTAACGAGCTGCTGCTGGCCTCGGCCGAGGGCAAGGGTTTCGTCGTCGACATGGGCGAAGTGACCGCCGAGACCCGCAAGGGCAAGCAGGTGGTGAACCTGCGCGAGGGCGGACGACTCAAGGTGATCCATCCGGTTTCGACTGCGGACGATTATGTCGCGGCCATCGGCGATAACCGCAAGATGGTGATCTTCCCGCTGAGCGAGTTGCCGCGCATGTCACGCGGGCAGGGTGTCACCATTCAGCGCTACAAGGATGGCGGACTGTCGGACGTCATCAGCTTCCGGCTGGACGACGGTCTAAGCTGGACGATGGGCGGCGACAGCGGCCGTACCCGTACCGAGACCGATCTGACTCCGTGGCGCGCGGCGCGCGGCGCGGCGGGCCGGATGCCGCCGGTCGGCTTCCCGCGCGACAATCGTTTCGGGGGCTAGCGTCGCGGGTAACCGAACCCCTAACTGCTTCGAAACAGAGCGTTAACCCTCGGCTGCTAATGCGGTCGGACGATGCGGGCGGCGAAAACCCAGATAGTTATACCAGCCGGTAAGGGTCTCGAGCCTGCCGCGTCGCCGACGCATATCCTGCCCGTCGCCTTTCAGGAACTGCTCGACACGCCCCGCAGCGCCGAGCGGCAAGAGTTCATCGACACGCTACCGATCGCGATCGCCATCGTCGCACTGGTCGATCGCAAGCCGATAATTTTGACCAGAAACCGGGCATTTTTGCAGCTCGCCGATCGCCGAGGCAGCTTCATCGAGGCGGACGCCGGAAGCGATCTTTGCGCCGGCATAGCTCTCCCGCTGCTGCCGGTGGTCGAGGCATTCCTGCTTTCCGACGAACAGGAAAGATCCTTCGATATGGAGGAGGGCGACGGCATCAGTGGCCGCCACTTCGCGATCCGGCTGGCGCGCCTGAGCGGTAGCGAATCGCAGGCTCCGCGTTGCATGGTTTCGCTGATCGATCGCACCCAGCAAGTCGAAGGCGAGCGTTCGCTGCGTTCGCAGATGCTGCGCGACAGCCTGACCGGCCTGCCCAACCGCGCCGCCTTCACCGAGCAGGTCGAAAGCGCGATGCTCAATTTCGAGACCGAAGGCCGCCAGTTCGCGGTCCTGCTGGTCGATCTCACGCGCTTCAGCCGGGTCAATGAAGGCGTCGGATCCCTGGCCGGCGACGAACTGATCATTACGGTGGCCCGGCGGCTGATATCGGCGTTGCGCGCGGGTGATGTGCTCGCCCGGCTCGCGGGCGACGAATTCGCAGTGCTGCTCAGCGTCGCCGACGACAGTTCGGAGGCGATGCGCGCGGCCCGGCGTATGCAGGCCTGTTTGTCGACCCCGATCCGCCTGGGCGACCTGGAGATCAAGATCGACTGCGCCGTCGGCGTCGCAATGATGTCTTCTGCGATCGACGCGGCCGACGACCTGATCCGCAACGCCCAGTTCGCGATGAAGCGCGCCAAGCAGTCGGGGCATGCCGAAATCTATCAGGCGTGCGACAGCACCGCCGCGCGCCAGCGCTTCAGCCTGGAAACAGAATTGCGCCGCGCGATCGAGCGCGACCAGCTTCAGCTCGCCTTCCAGCCGCTGATCGACCTCAACACCGGGAGGGTTTCGGGCTTCGAGGCGCTCGCCCGTTGGGAGCATGCCGAGAAGGGCACCATCTCGCCGGCCGAGTTCATCCCGGTCGCTGAGGAATCGGGACTGATCGTACCGCTTGGACGCTGGGCCCTGCGCGCCGCCACCCGCACGCTCGCCGAATGGGATCGCAAGGCCGGCATGCAGTTGCCCGTCCACGTGGCGGTCAATGTCTCGGCGGTGCAGTTCCAGCGCGACGATGTCGTCGCCGCCGTGAATGCCGCGCTGATGGAGAGCGGCATCGGGGGTAACCGGCTCAAGATCGAGCTCACCGAAAGCTGTATCGTCAGCGACCCCGATGGCATCGCCAATGTGTTGCGCGCGATCCACGATCTCGACGTCCTGATCGCGATGGACGATTTCGGCACCGGCTATTCGAGCCTCGCCTATCTCCAACGCCTGCCGATCGACGTGCTCAAGATCGACCGCAGCTTCATAGCTCCGATGCTGGAGGACCGCGACTCGGTCGCCATCGTCCGCGCGGTGCTCGGCCTCGCATCGGCGCTGGGCATGACCACCACCGCCGAAGGCGTCGAGACGCAGGAGCTGGTGGAAACGCTGATCGGCCTGGGTTGCGACGTCGCACAGGGCTATTATTTCGCCCGTCCGCTGCCCGCGGATCAGGCCTATGCCTATTTGCGCGAGCGAATGGCCTGATCGACTTCTTCGGCGGTGATCGCGGTAACGCGATCACCGCCGGGAAAATCTTCGGCGATCCAGCGCCGCTCGATCGCCTGCAACGTCGCCGCGACTGTCGGTCCCGCCTTCAGGCCCATCCCGATCAGGTCGCCGCCGCCGACCGGCAGGCGAGGACGCTCCCAGTTCGTGAGCTGCTCCAGTCCGAGCATTTCTACGTCATCGCCGCCGCGCAACAGGACATCCGCAGCGACCTCAGGTCCGTAGCGATAGGCCAGCGCGCGCGCCGAATCCGCATCCGACAGCGCCTGTTCGAGCCGGCGCGTGGCGGCTTTTGAAAGCTTGAGGCGCTTTGCGATCGACACCGCAGTCCCGGCATCGATCGGGAGCAGCGCGCCGAGTCGCCGCAGGGCATTGCCCGCGATCCCGGCCTCCCGCTCGCGCGCGATCAGCGTGACGAGCCGCTCGACGCCGGCAGCGTCGATCTCCGGAATGATCGGGCGGAATATCCCATTGTCGGCCATCAGCCGTACGGTGGGCCCCGGATCGGGGCAGGTCAGCAGCTTGAGCAGTTCGTCGGCAATCCGCTCGCGCGATAGCGCCATCAGGTCGTTCGCACGGGCGATGCAGGCGGCGAGCCCAGCAGCATCCGGCGCGCCGCGACCGAAGCGGGCGTGGAAGCGGAACAGTCGCAGGATGCGGAGGTGATCCTCGGCGATCCTTTGCAGCGGGTCGCCGATGAAGCGGACAATGCCTTTTTCCAGATCGGCGATGCCGCCGAAATAGTCATGGACCTCACCGCTCAACGGATCGGCCGAAAGCGCATTGATCGTGAAGTCGCGCCGCGCTGCGTCTTCTCGCCATTCGTCGGTGAAGGCGACCACGGCATGGCGGCCATCCGTCGAGACATCCCGGCGCAACGTCGTCACCTCGACCGGTCCGGATGGGAGCAGGGCGGTCACGGTACCATGTGCGATCCCGGTCGGAATCGCCTTGAAGCCGGCAGCGGCGATGCGGCGGCTGCTCTCTTCGGGGAGCAGCCGGGTCGCACAGTCGATATCCTTGACGGCCATGCCGTGCAGCGTGTCGCGGACCGCGCCGCCGACGAAGCGGATATCGCCCTCAGTCCCACCCAGCGCGGCGATCAATGCGTTAAGCCCGGCATTGTTGCGCCAGGCGGCATCGGGCAGACGGGTCATGCCAGCGTTCCGATGGCGCCGCGCAGACGCGGGGCGAGGCTTACGATCAGCCCTGCCGTTACCCCCCAGATGCGCTCTTCCGGCCAGTCGATCTCATAGAAATGCCTTTCGATCCCGTTGAAGATCGCGGATTTGCGTAGATGATTTGCCTCGGCAAGCAGATGATCGAGCGGTACCTCGAAAACCCCGGCAACCTCGGCTTCGTGCGGCTTCAGCTCCAGTCCGTCGGGAATGACGCCGATCACCGGCGTGATCAGGTAGCCCGAACCGGTCGCATGCGAGCGAGTCGCGCCGATGATGTCTACCCGATCGGCGGGCAGGCCGACCTCTTCCCACGCCTCGCGCAAGGCCGCCCCGATCGGGCCGTCATCCTCGGGATCGAGCCTGCCGCCGGGAAAGGCGACTTGCCCGGCATGCGAGCGAAGCCCGGCGTCGCGGACGGTAAGCAGGACGCGGGGTATCGGGGCATCGATGATCGGGACCAGCACCGCGGCGTGTATCAGCCTTCCTACATCGGCAATCAGATCGGGCTGATCGAGCAGAGGCGCGGCTTCGGTTTCGTCATGATCCGCGAAGCTGCGCCGCAGGCGCTCGGCGAGGCGGTTCATTGCGCGTCGAGCGCGAAGAATTGGCCCTCGCTCCATAGGCCGGGAGGCTCATGCCCCTCGTCGAGTGCGAGGTTTACCAGCTCATAATAGACCGATCGCGCGATCAGCGCGTCGAGCCCCTTGCGGACCGTCACATAAGGATGTGGTCCGTCATCCTTTTCACTAACGCGGAGCGGATGCTCGCCATCGGCGATGACGATATCGCCGGTGTTGAGCCGGAAGGCGAGGCGGCGCTGCTCGCCCCGACCCTCGCTCTTGAGTTCGACGGCGACGAACGGCGCGTCGTCGACCGCGATCGACAGTTTCTCGACCGGCGTGACAAGCACATAGCCGCCATCGGCTTCGCGACGAAGGATGGTGGAGAACAGGCGCACCATCGCGGGGCGTCCGATCGGCGAACCCTCGTGGAACCAGGTTCCGTCGCTGGCGATCCGCATATGGCTATCGCCGCAATGATCCGGATTCCATTTCTCGACCGGCGGCAGCTTGTTCTCCGCGCCCAGCGCGGCGATGTCGCTGAGCGACAGACCGGCGAAATCCTGAGGAGGGCGCGTCTCGGGCATGACGGCGCTGTGCCGTCAATCGCCGCCGGGCACAAGGGCCTGATCGGCCGGGGCGGATGCACTTTGTTCTTCGGCTGACCGCGATGAATCAGGGCCCGTCGCCGCGCCGCGCGGGCCGAGCGCCGCGTGCGGCGGCACCTGCTGGCCGGAGCGCAGCCGCACCAGCAATCGATCGCGATCGACGGGGCCGGGCAGGGTCCATCCGCCAGTGTGCCGGGCGGAGAAGCCGAAGAAGCGATCATAATAGTCCGCGTCGCCGATGAGCATCATCGGCTCGCTGTCCAGCACGTCCGACCGGTCGAGCGCCGCCGCCACCAGCATGCGGCCAATGCCGTCGCGCTGCCTTTCGGGGCGGACCGCGACCGGGCCGACGAGGATCAGCGGAGCGATGTTGCCTCCGGCATCGGTGAGCTGGACCGGCCAGCATTGGATCGAGCCCACCAGCACGCCATCCTCGACCGCCGCGAGGCTCAGTTCGGGAACGGGGTCGGTCCCCTCGCGCAGGCGATAGGCGGTCCGCTGGTGGCGATCCGTTCCAAAAGCCTCGTCGAGAAGCTCTTCGACCTCGAAAAGGTCAACCGATGCGATGGGAACCAGTGTGATCAATTCGCGAATCTATCCTGTATGATATGCCGAACCGTCTGGACGGCGCGGACGGGCGCGTTTAGCGGTTCGCAGATGATTGCCAAGCAAAATCAGGTTGCGCTTTTATGAAGCTTTTCGATGCCGATTGGGCGCCGAGCCCGCGCCGGGTGCGTATTTTCCTGGCCGAAAAGGGCATAGCCGTCGAGCGGATTCAGGTCGACATCAAGACGGGCGAGCATCTCGACCCCGACTTTGTCGGCATCAACCCGCAGCGGCAGATACCGGTGCTGTTGCTGGACGATGGCACGCTGATCGACGATTCGCTCGGCATCTGCCGTTACTTCGAGGCCCTTCAGCCCGACCCGCCAATGTTCGGCAGGACGCCGGTGGAGATCGGCCTGATCGAGTCCTGGCTTCGCCGCATCGAACATGATTGTTTTCAGGCGGTGGCGGCCGCGTTCCGGAACAAGGTGGGCGTGTTCGCCGGCCGCGCGGTCAGTGGGGAATGGCCGCCGATCGAACAGATCCCGGCGATGGTGGAGCGGGGCCGCACGATGTGGACGGCTTTCGCCGATGTGCTCGACGCGCGACTCGAACAGCGGCGCTTCGTGGCGGGGGCAAACTTCTCGATGGCGGACATTGCCGCGCTCGTCTCGATCGATTTCGGCATGGGGACGCGCCTGCCCGATCCGCGCGAGGGCCGCCCCGCTCTGGCCCGCTGGCATGCCGAGATGTCGGCGCGGCCATCGGCGGCGGCATGAGGCTTTTCCCCACCAATTGTGGACAGGCTGTGGATAAGCTGTGGATAGCGCCCTCCGCGCGCATCATATCATGGCGCCCCGACCGGCTTGCCCGATTTTCGGGCAGCGCCTATCGCAGGCGGCAATGACAGCTGAATTCGGCATGGCCAGAACCGCGATCGTCACCGGCGCCGCCAAACGGATCGGGGCCGAGATCGCCAGGGCATTGGCGGCCGATGGCTGGGATGTGCTGATCCATTATCGCAATTCGGGGGACGAGGCCCGCGCGCTCGCCGCCGGCCTGCCGCGCGCTCGTACGGTCCAGGCGGACCTCGCGGCGGCGGATGGCGCCCATCGGGTCATCGCCGCCTTGGATGGCATGCCGCCGCCCGCGCTGCTGGTTAACAGCGCCTCGACATTCGTCTATGACGGGCTCGACGATTTCACGACCGAGGCCTGGGACATACATATGGCCGCCAATGCGCGCGGACCGGCTCTACTGTCGCGCGCTTTCGCCGCGGCGGTGCCCGACGGGGCGGCGGGGCTGATCGTCAACATGCTCGACGCGAAGCTGTCGGCGCTCAACGCGGACTTCTTCACCTATACCATTTCCAAGATCGCCTTTGCCGGGGTGCACGAACTGCTTGCCCGCAGCCTGGCGTCGGATCGCATCAGGGTGAACGCGATCGCCCCGTCGGTGACGATGGTATCCGGGCCGCAGAGCCGAGAGAATTTCGACAAGGTGCACAATCTCAATGCGCTCGGGCGGGGGGTCGACGTCGGGGATATCATCGCGGCGCTCCGCTTCCTGATCAGCGTGCCGACGATCACCGGGCAGACGATCACCCTCGACGGCGGTCAGCGTTTCCTGGGTCTGACGCGCGACGTCCAATATATGGAGTCCTGATGGATCCCGCTGCGCTCGACGGGCTCGTGCCTGATAGCCTGCTGCCCCGAACGCGGCGCATCCTGCTCCGGGATCTCTCGGTGCCGGTCGATATCGGCTTCCACGAATTCGAGGTCGGTAATCCGCAGCGCATCTTCATCACGGTCGAGATATGGCTCGATGATGCCAACTTCGCAGCCGAAGATGTGGTGGCGGCGGCCTGGGATTATGATTTCCTGCGGACGGAGATCCTCCGTCTGGTCGAGGGCCGGCGCTATAATCTCCAGGAAACACTCGCGCGTGAAATTTACACGCTGATTGCCGCGCGGGCCGGAGTCAAAGGACTGCGCGTCGCGACCAGCAAGCCCGATGTATATCCGGATTGCGCGGCGGTCGGAGTCGAGCTGACTTCCTTCTAGAGAGGCTCAGCGCGCGATCGTCCGTTCGCATGCCCCCAATTGCTCCAGGACATAGCGATAATCGATTCGCACCGCCGCCGCATCGCCTTCGGATAGCGCGGCTACGCTCTTGGCCGGAAGTCTCGGCGGAAGAAAGCAGGCGAGCCGATACCAAAGCAGCGAGTCCCGCGCGGGTGTTGTGGCGCTGTCGTCGACCATCTCGCCAAGCGCTACCGACCATGCGGGTTGCTCGCCCGGACGGCGCAACACCGATAGCGAGATCGGGCGATTGTCACGCGTCGTCAGAAAAATCTGGGATTCGCTTTCGCCCGGAATCGCGCCGGGGACGTGAAAGGCATTGCCGATTCCGGTGACGTGCGGCGGGCTCGATGCAGCGCTCGCCTCGGTGAGAATCGCCCGCAGGCGCGATTCGTTCGCAGGTGTCCAATCGAGCTGCGAGTAGGGCGAGGTGAGACGGATCTCCTGCGGCCGTCCGGCGACCCGGTCGGCGAACAGGATGAACCGACTCTTCTTAAGCTTGGGTGGTTTGCCCTTCGCGTCGAGCGGGACATCGACGATATAGCTGATCACGCCCGGCATTCCGTCAGCTCCGCGAAGCAGCATCGCGGTGTTTGCCTGGATCAAAAAACGCGCCTTATCGGCCGCGAGACCCGGCGCGAGATCGCCTTTGAGCCGCTCTGCCTTGGCTATGGTGACCCCCGCGACAAGCTGCGCCGGAAGTGCCAGATCAGCGATGTCGGCGTAGGAAAGCGCCCGGATTTCGGGGCTTGTCTGCGCCTGGGCCGTGGCCGGCGCGAGGGGCGCGATGAGAGCGCAAGCCGGGATACACAGTGAGCCAAAAGCAAAAAGCATACCAAAAGTGGATTTCTCGCGGGCGCTAACCAGTCGACGCATCGGTGAAGTCCTCATTGCCACTACAAGCTCATGCTCAATAGCGGGACGGAGCGGGCGGAGCTATGCCTCAAAACCGTAACATGCTTGGCGTTTGGGTTATTGCGTCGATCGAACTGTCGCGATAAGGACACACTTCCGCTAAATATTAAAAGACATATGGCGGGTGTGGGGCCGGGCAACGATGGTACGCCATCGGTGCATCCCGGCGCCTTTTGCAGGCTTATGGATTGGAGGGAGTGTAGTTCCTTAATGGCTTATGCTGATCAATCGATGAGCACCCGCAAGGCGGTGTCGATCGGGCTGGTGATTCTGCTTCATGCAATCATCGGCTATGCCTTCGTCACCGGGCTTGCGTACAACGTCGTGAAGAAGGTCGCCCGCGATCTGAAGACGTTCGACGTGGAAGAAGAGGCTCCTCCGCCGCCGGACCAGCCGCCCCCGCCGCCGCCTGAACAGGTCGTCGAGCCGCCGCCCGTCGTGGCGCCGCCGCCGATCGTACAGGTTGCGCCGACGGTTGCTCCAACGATCGTGTCGGTACCGGTCGCTCCGCCGCCGGTCATCACGCCCACGGCACCGCCGGCACCGCCGGTCAGTCAGGCTGTGCGTGTGACGCCGCGAGGCAATTTCCAATCCCTGATGTCGACCGAGGATTATCCTTCGTCGTCGCTTCGTAACAACGAAGAGGGAACGGTCGGATACAGGCTCGACGTCGGCACCGACGGCAAGGTCACTGCATGCACGATCACGGGCAGCAGTGGGTTCCCGGCGCTCGACACCACCGCCTGCCGCCTGTTGCAGCGCCGTGCCCGATTCAACATCGGCAAGGATGCAGCCGGCAATCCGGTGACGGGTGTCTATAACGGCCGCTTCACCTGGCGAATTCCGAAGGATTGATCCTGGCGGGGCTGGCTCCGGCCGGCCTCGGTCTCACGACATTATTCTATACAAGATTCAGAGAAGGAAATTCAGTTATGGCTAGTCCCGCAGCCGCCGGTTCCAACCCATATGGCCTGATGGCCGCCCTCGAGCAGGGTGGCACGATCGCATGGGCGACTTTCATCATCCTCGTCGTCATGTCGGCGGCTTCCTGGTACATCATGTTCACCAAGCTGCTCGAGCAGCAGAAGATCCTGAATCAGGGCAAGAAGGCGCGTGCGACCTTCTGGACCGCCCCCAGCCTCCGCGACGGACAGGCCAAGCTCGAGAAGAACTCGGCCTATCGCCAGATCGTCGACGACGGCCTGCTCGCCCAGGACCAGCACACCAAGCTGACCGACCCTGTCGACCAGCATGAGTGGCTGACCGGCTCGCTCGCTCGCAGCCAGGCTGCCGTGAACTCGAAGCTCGGCAACGGCCTTGCGGTTCTCGCTACCGTCGGCTCGACCTCGCCGTTCGTCGGTCTGTTTGGTACCGTTATCGGTATCTACCGCGCCCTCATCAAGATCGGTGCTGCCGGTCAGGCCTCGATCGACGCGGTCGCCGGCCCGGTCGGTGAAGCTCTGATCATGACCGCGCTTGGTCTCGCCGTGGCCGTTCCGGCCGTGCTCGGCTACAACTGGCTGATCCGCCGCAACAAGGTCGTTGCGGAGCAGCTTGCTGCCTTCTCGACCGATCTGCATGGCTACATGGTGTCGGCCGGTGCGGTGAAGCCTGCCGTTGCGGTCAAGGCTGCTCCGGCGGCTGCGATCAAGAAGTAAGCGGCTGACGAATAGGGGCAGGCGCGTTGTGCCTGCCCCGTTCGCCAGGAACGAAAGGCCCGGAGCCGGTAGTCAAGCCGGCTGTCCGTTGAGCCGCCCAAGCAGATAGGATTTGTGCCGATGGCCATGAGTGCGGGCCCCGCCGAAAACGACGCCCCGATGTCGGACATCAACACGACGCCGCTCGTCGACGTCATGCTGGTGCTTCTGATCATCTTCCTCATCACCGTTCCCGTCGCGATTCAGACGGTTCCTGTTAAGCTTCCTAGCGTGGTCTTCGAAGCGACTACGACCAAGCCGGAGAACGTCTCCCTGTCGGTGCGCGCGGCTTCAAACGGCGCCTGCGAAGTTTATTGGGGCCAGACCAGGGTCACGGCACAGGAACTGATCGACCGCGCGGTCGTCAAGCTCCGCAAGGAGATCGACAAGCAGGGCGGTCCGAGCGCGCCAGGTCTCGAACTTCCCGAGGTCCACATCCGTGGCGACGTCAATACGCCGTATCGGTGCATCGGTGGAGCGGTGTTCAACATGCAGCGCGCCGGGTTCACCCGCGTCGGCTTCATCTCAGAACCGCCCGCCGGCTACGCCACCGCGCGTCTCTGATATCGCTTTCGAGGAGTTTTAATCATGGCAATGTCAGCAGGTACTGCCGAAGGCGAGCCGATGATGGACATCAACACCACGCCGTTGATCGACGTGATGCTGGTGCTCCTGATCATGTTCATCATCACCATTCCGATCCAGACGCATGCCGTTAAGCTGGACCTTCCACAGGACCAGACCAACGCAGCGCCGCCGCCGATCGAGCCGGTGAAGAACAAGGTGGTGATCACGCCGGCGGGTGAGATTCTCTGGAATGGCGCTCCGATCACGAAGATCCAGCTGCGCCAGTATCTGGACATCACCCAGACGATGAACCCGATCCCCGAGCTGCATCTGCAGCCCGACCCGCAGGCCCGCTACGTGGTGGTCGACGAGGTGCTCGCTGTTACCAAGCGCGCTCAGGTCGAGAAGATGGGCTTCGTCGGTAATGAAGCTTATGGCGGCGCCTTCTAAGGCGGCTCCATCAGCCTGAAACAGAAAGGGCGGCCTCTCGGGGCCGCCCTTTTTTTGTCGCTTTGCCGGGCTCTGCCGGAACGAAAATCCATGTCAGGCGAGGGCGGCATATTCGCGCAGCGGAGTTTCGGGCCGCGCGCCGAAATGCGAGATGACTTCCGCCGCCGCCAGACCGGCGATCCGCGCGCATTCGGCAAGGGGCAGCTCGTTGGTCAGCCCGTAGAGGAAACCGGCGGCGTAGAGATCGCCCGCGCCGGTAGTGTCGACGACCCGCTCGACCTTCGCGGCCGGGCTCTTGATCCGTTCGCCGCCGCGCACCACGATCGACCCTTCCGAGCCCAGGGTGACGGCTGCGAGGTCGACCATCGCCGACAGCCGGTCGAGCGCAGCGTCGAGCCCGGTGTCCGGAAAGAGCGAGGCGACCTCGCTGTCGTTGGCGAAGAGGATGTCGATCCGGTTTGCGACCAGATCGAGAAAATCGTCGCGGTGGCGTTCGACGCAGAAACTGTCCGACAGCGACAGGGCGACCTTGCGCCCGGCGGCATGAGCTATGTCGGCGGCGCGGTGGAACGCCGCCTTGGCTTGCGGATCGTCGTAGAGATAACCCTCAAGATAGGTGATCTTCGCCGAGGCGACGAGCGTCTCGTCGATATCGTCGGCGGTCAGGTTCACGCAGGCGCCCAGATAGGTGTTCATCGTCCGCTCGCCATCCGAAGTGACGAAGATGATGCACCGTGCGGTGGCCGGACCTTCGGTCGCCATTGCGGTGGTGAAGCGGACCCCCGCGGCGAGGAGATCGTGACGATAGGCGTCGCCCAGCTCGTCATCGCGCAGCTTGCCGATATAGCCGCATGCCGCACCCAGCGATCCGAGCCCGGCGATCGTGTTGCCGGCGGATCCGCCCGATGCGCGCGTGACCGGCCCCATCGCGGTATAAAGCCGTTCGGCGGTCGGCTCGTCGATCAGGGTCATCGCGCCCTTGGCGAGCTTGTGCTGGTCGAGGAACGCATCCTCCGAATGGGCGAGAAGATCGATGATCGCATTGCCGATGCCAACGACATCGAGGGTCGCTTCGGTCATTATATTTCCATGTCCTTGCGGTAAGGCGGTGCGCCCGTGAAAATCTTGTGGCAAAGCCACGGATCCCATGCCGCGCACATCGCGTGCGGGCAACCCCAAGACGGTCCCTATGCTCGACGAACTGGATGATCTTCTGCGCACCGCCCGTAGCTGGAAGGCGGGCGGGCATGGCGTGGCCATTGCGACGGTAATCCGTACCTGGGGCTCGGCCCCGCGCCGGCGTGGATCGCACGCGATCATCCGCGATGACGGACTGTTCGAGGGATCGGTCAGCGGCGGATGTGTCGAGGGCGATGTGATCGTCTCGGCCCAGGCGTTGCTGCATGATGGCGGGGGTTTCGTCCGCCGCGACTATGGCGTGCAGGAAGAGAATGCCTGGACGCACGGGCTGGCCTGCGGCGGTGAGATATCGGTGCTGATCCAGACGATCGACGATGCCCATTATGCCCCCGCGATCGTCGATGCGGTGATCGAACGGCGGGGTTGGGGGCATAGCGTGGCGGTTACGACCGATCTCGCCTCCGGCATGAGCGTGATAGGCGAGGATGACGGAGAAGATTGCTTTCTGAACATTTACAGTCCGCCGCTGAGGATGATGATCGTCGGCGCGGTCCATGTGAGCCAGAGTCTTGTGCCGCTTGCCCGCCAGCTTGGCTATCGCGTGCTGGTGGTCGACCCCCGCGACAGCTTTGCCGCGGCAAGCCGTTTCGCCGATATCGAGGTCGATACGCGCTGGCCTGACGAGGCTTTCGCCGAATGGAAGCCCGATGGCGGCACCGCGATCATCACCCTGACGCATGATTCGAAGATCGATGATCCCGCGCTGGAAGCCGCTATGCGCAGCGAAGCCTTTTATATCGGTGCGCTGGGATCACGGCGCACCCAGGCCGCTAGGCTTGAACGCCTTGCCGAAAAAGGCTTCACGCCAGAGGAGCTGGCGCGGATCGATGGGCCCGCGGGCTTGGCGATCGGTGCGGCGACGCCGGCCGAGATCGCGCTTTCGATCATCGCCGGGGCGACGGCGGCGCTACGCCGGTTATGACCGTCGGCGCGATCCTGCTCGCCGCAGGCAGCGCGCGCCGCATGGGAGAGGATAAGCTGCTCGCCGATCTTTACGGCAAGGCGCTGATCCTCCACGCTTTCGATGCCATTATCGCCGCTGGACTGGCAAATCCGATCGTCGCGGTCGCGCCCAATAGCCCGGTCATCCCGCTGATCGAAGGCCGGGCGACACCGGTCGAGGTGGCGGATCATGCGCTCGGCATGGGCCATTCACTGGCCGCGGCGGTGCGGGCGGCGCCATCGGACTGGACCGCGGCGATCATCTGCTTGGGCGATATGCCCTTCGTTCAGCCAGACACGCTCATCCAGCTAGCGGGAGACGCGGATGAAGGCGGGATCCTCCAGCCGGTTTTCGAGGGAAGGCCCGGCAATCCCCTGCTGTGGGGGCGGGCACATTTCGCCAGACTTGCGAATCTGACCGGCGATCAGGGTGGGCGAACCCTGCTACAAGACTATCGAGCTACGCTGGTGGAGGTCGCCGATCCGGGGATCGGCATAGACATCGATACCCCGAAGGCGCTGGCCAATGCCCGGCTAGAGCGTCCTTAACGCCGCCGCCGGTCTTGCCGCCAATGTCGGCAGTGCGCCGAGCAGGCCGATGCCCAGCGTGCCGATCGCCCCGACCAGCAGCGTCGCGAACACTACCGCCCAGTCCGGAGCCCACTTCATCTCGAAGATCGAGGTGACGATGTACCAGCCGGCCGCACTACCGGCCGCGAGCGCGAGGCCGGAGATGATCAGCGCCAGCAAGGCATATTCGATTGCTTGCGCCGCCAGTATCTGGCGGCGGCTCGCACCAAGCAGCTTGAGCAGCACCGCGTCGTAGAGCCGGGCGCGGCGTGATGCCGCGATTGCGCCGACCAGCACCGCGATCCCGGCAGCGAGCGTCACCGAGGCCGCGGCGCGGATCGCGGTGGCGAGCTGGCCGAAGATCGTCGAAACCTGGCCGACGACGTCCTTGACCCGGATCAGCGATACCGAGGGGAAGCCGGCAATCACGGTCCGGTTGACCTCGGTCTCGCGCGCGTCGGGCACGGTGATCGTCGCCATATAGCTGTGCGGAGCGCCTTCGAGGGCGCCGGGCGCGAAAACGATGCCGAAGTTGAAGCCCATCGTCTCCCAGTTAATCCGGCGGGTAGAGGCTATTCTGGCGTCGATCTCTACTCCCAGCACCGATAGCGTCATCATGTCGCCAGGTTTGAGGCTGAGCGCTTCGGCGGCCTGTTCCTCGATCGAGATCAGCGGCGGGCCGGCATAATCGGCGGGCCACCATTGGCCGGCGATGATCTCATTGCCCTCGGCGAGCTTTGCCGAATAGGTCAGCCCCCGATCGCCATTGAGGATCCACGCGCCCTTGGGAATCGGCTTGATATCGCTGACGCGCACGCCGCGTACCGCGACCACTGAGCCACGTAATGAGGGCACGCTGTCGATGACCGCTTCCGGCGCGCGGCCGCGCACGGCGGCGCGGAAGCGGTCGATGTCGCCCGTACTGATATCCAGGGCGAAGAAATTGGGCGCAGAGGCGGGGATGGTGCGCTCGATCTGGTTGGCGAGATTCGTCTGGAGCACCGCAAGCATCACGAACAGTGTCAGGCCGAGGCCGAGAGCCACGATCAGCCGGTCGGTCTGTGCCGCGGGCCGGTGGAGATTGGCTATGGCAAGGCGCAGCAGCGGACGGCGCGGGCGCGGCAGGGCGCGTGCGCCGCGCCGGACGAGCCGGCCGACCAGCGCGAGCAACGCGAAGATCGCGACCATGCCGGCCAGAAAGCCCGCGCTGAGCAGAGGTTGCCGCGCGGTGCCGATCGCGAGCGCCGCGATGCCGAGCGCCGCGGCGCTCATCACCAGCAGCACGCGCCAGCGCGGCAGGCCGAAGGGCTCGATCCGCGCACGGAAGATTGCCGCGGGGCTGATCTCGCCCGCGCGCGCCAGCGGGGCGAGGCTGAACAGGAGTGTGGCGAGCAGGCCGTAAGCGGCGCTCACCAGCAGAGGGAGGGGGAACAGGGCGAATTTCGGTTGGACGGGCAGGGCATCGCCTGCGATCTGCCCGACGAGAGCAGGCACCGCCGCGCCGACCATCAGCCCCGCCAGGATCGCCCCTGTCGCGACCAGCGCGATCTGGATCAGATAGATCTGGAAGATCGTCCGCGACGATGCGCCCAGTATCTTGAGCGTCGCGATGCCGGGCCGGCGCTGATCGAGCCAGGAGGACACGCCATTGCCGACGCCGATCCCCGCCACGATCAGCGCGGTCAGCCCGACAAGAATAAGGAACTGGCTGAGCTGATTAACGAAACGGCGCAGGCCCCGTGCCGCATTGCTACGGTCGCTGACCTCCCAATTGGCGTCGCGATAGCGATCGGCCAGCTGGTCGGCGAGCGCCTGAACATCCGGATTGGCGTTCAGGCGGATGCGATAGCGCGCGGCATAGAGGCTGCCGGGCTGGACGAGGCGGGTTGCCTCCAGCCCCTGGAGCGAGGTGATGATCGACGGGCCGAGGGTGAAGCCTTCACCAACACGATCGGGTTCGTCGTCGATCAGTCCAATGATACGCAATTTTGTCTCGCCGACACGCACGCTGTCGCCGACGCGCAACGACAGGCGTTCGGCCAACGCAGGCGCGATCGCGGCGTTGAGGCCGGCGGGCCGGGCGGTAAGCGCACCGGGGGCAAGGGTGAATGTGCCGTAGAGCGGCCAGCCATCATCGACGCCCTTGAGTTCGGCCAGCACCGATGCTTCGGCATCGAGCCGCGATACCATCGCGCGCATCTTGATCGTTTCGGAAACAGCGCCGTAGCGGGCGAAGGCCGCGCGCTCCCCGGCGTCCGCCGAACGCTGGGCGACGCGCATCTCGATGTCGCCACCCAGTATCTCACGTCCGCGCGAGTCGAGTTCGGCGGTGATCGCCTGACTCAGGCTGCCGACTCCGGCGAGCCCCGCGACGCCCAGGAACAGGCATATGATCAACAGGCGCAGGCCGCGAAGCCCCCCGCGCAGGTCGCGCAACGCCAGCGCCCAGGCGGTCTTCATATCGCGGGTTTGTCCGAGACGATCAGTCCATCGCGCATCTCGACGATCCGTGCGCAGCGCCGCGCCAGCGCGGGGTCATGCGTGATGATCAACAGGGTCGCGCCGGTTTCTCGCTGGCGATCGAACAGCAGGTCCATGATCCCCTCGCCGGTCGCGGCGTCGAGATTGCCGGTGGGTTCGTCGGCGAACAGGATCGCGGGGCGCGGCGCGGTGGCGCGGGCGATGGCGACGCGCTGCTGCTCGCCGCCCGAAAGCTGTGCGGGATAATGGTCGAGGCGATGGCCGAGGCCGACCGCTTTGAGTTCGGCGCTGGCGCGATCGAAGGCGTTCACGTCGCCGGCCAGTTCGAGCGGCACCGCGACATTCTCCAGCGCGGTCATCGTCGGCAGAAGGTGAAAAGCCTGGAGGATGATGCCGATCCGGCCTCGCCGGGCAGCGGCCAGGGAATCTTCGTCAAGCCGGCTGAAATCAAGGCCGGCGATCATGATGCGTCCCTCGTCGGCGCGTTCGAGGCCGGAGAGGATCGCCATCAGCGAGGACTTGCCCGAACCCGATGGGCCGAGCAGTGCTACGGTTTCGCCGGTGCCGATGCTGAGATCGATGCCCTTCAGGATGTCGACCCGCGCCGAACCCTTGCCAAGCGCGAGACGGACGGCGCCGGCGTCGATAATAGCGGATGTCATGCCGGGCGCGCGTTCCTCTGTCGTTGCTGTAACGCAACATGAGGATCGCGCGTGCGACTATCAATGGGCACGATGAAAAAGGCATCAAGCAGCGTCGCCCCGGCGGAGGCCGGGGCCGCCAGCGGCTTCTGCTCAGAGCAATCCGACTCCCTATGGCGGCCCCGGCCTCCGCCGGGGTGACGTATGCATTAGGCAGCCTTGGCCTTGGGGCCCTGGGTCTTGAGACGCTGCAATTCTGGCAGGGCGCGGTCGAGCGCGCTCTGATAATGATCGTCGCAGCGCGGCATGCGGTTCCAGGCATCGAGCGCCGCGATCTTGTACGCTTCGGCGAGGGTTGGATAATTGAAAGTGTTCTCGACGAAATAGTCGATCGTACCGCCGAGGTTGAGCACGGCCTGGCCGATGTGGATCAGCTCGGTCGCGCTTTCGCCGATGATGTGGACGCCGAGCAGGCGCCGGTCCTCGAGCGCGAAGATCAGCTTCATCATGCCCGCCTGCATACCCATGATGTGGCCACGCGAGGTTTCCCGGAAGCGCGCGATGCCGCATTCGTAGGGAATGCCCTTTTCGCGCACTTCCTGTTCGGAGAGGCCGACGGTGGAGATTTCGGGCACCGCATAGATGCCATAGGGAAAATAGGCGGGGGCGGGGGGGATAGGTGCGCCGAAAGCGTGGCAGGCGGCGATGCGGCCCTGTTCCATCGAGGTGGAGGCGAGGCTGGGAAAGCCGATAACGTCGCCAGCGGCGTAGATATGCGGAACGCTGGTCTGCAGCGTCACCGGATCGACGGTCAGTCGGCCGCGGCTGTCCGCCTCCAGCCCGCAATTCTCGAGGCCCAGCGGAGCGGTCGCGCCGATGCGGCCCGCTGCATAGAGCAGCATTTCCGAACGGATGCGGCGGCCATCGTCGAGTACCGAGATGGCCCAGCCCTGGCCATCGACTTCGACCCGGTCAACCTTCGCGCCGAGCCGGATCGCCATTCCGCGATCGCGCAGCTGATGGACGAAATCGTCGATGATCTCGCGGTCGACGAAATCGAGGAAGCTGTCGCGCGGCTCGATCAGCGTGACGGGGACGTCGAGCGCGGAGAAGATCGTCGCATATTCTATGCCGATCACGCCCGCACCGATCACAGTCAGGCTGCGAGGCACGCGCGGCTCGGCGATCAGATCGTCGCTGTCGAGGATCGTCGTGCCGTTGAACGGGATCGACAAGGGGCGATAGGGGGTGGTGCCGACGGCGATCAGCACGCGCTCGGCGTCGAAGATATGCACCGCGCCCTTGGGGTCGGTGACGGCGATCTCGTGTGGGCCGCGAAACTGGGCGGATCCTTCGATGGTGCGGACGCCGTTGCGGGTGAACTGGTGCTCGAGGACGTCGATCTCATGATCGAGCGTCATCTGGAGCCGGGCGTTGAGGTCCTTGCCCTCGATATCTTTCTTGACCCGGTAGGCGCGGCCATAAAAGCCGCGCTCGCGCCAGCCGGTCAGGTTGAGCACGGTTTCGCGTAGGGTCTTGGAGGGGATGGTGCCGGTGTGCACCGATACGCCGCCGACGCGGTAGCGGTTCTCGACGACGAGCACCGACTTGCCTAGCTTGGCGGCCTGAATAGCGGCGCGGCGTCCTGCCGGTCCACTGCCTATCACGATCAATTCGTAGCGCATCATACCCCCCGGATTAACCGCTATCGCGAGCCCGACGTGCCCTTCTGCGCCTGAAGTTTGGAGATATGGTTAACGCGCAGGTCGCCTTACGGAAAAGGCCCGCCTCTTTCGAGACGGGCCTTACGATCCGGGTTCCAGGATGGGCGTGTCAGGCCTTGATCTTGGGCTTCGCGCCGCCCTTCTTGGGCCGCTTGGGCGCTGCGGGAACGATCTCGAAGGACAGGGTCTCGTCCTTCATCTTCACCTTGACCTCGCCGCCGTGGACCAGCTTGCCGAACAGCAGTTCCTCGGCGAGCGGCTGCTTGATCTTCTCCTGGATCAGGCGGCCCATCGGACGCGCTCCATAGAGCTTGTCATAGCCCTTGACGGTGAGCCACGTCTTGGCCTCGTCGTCGAGGCTGATGTGGACATCGCGATCGGCCAGCTGGAGTTCGAGCTGGAGGATGAACTTCTCGACGACACGCGAGACGACCTCGGTCGGCAGATAGCCGAAGGGGACGATCGCATCGAGGCGGTTGCGGAATTCCGGCGTGAACATCTTCTTGACCGCTTCCTCATCCTCGCCCTCGCGGGTGAGGTTGCCGAAGCCCAGGCTCTCGCGCGCCATGTCGGACGCGCCGGCATTGGTGGTCATGATCAGGATGGTATTGCGGAAATCGACCGTCTTGCCGTGATGATCGGTGAGCTTGCCGTTGTCCATCACCTGCAGAAGGATGTTGAACAGGTCCGGATGGGCCTTTTCGATCTCGTCGAGCAGCAGCACGCAATGCGGATGTTGGTCGACCGCATCGGTCAGCAGACCGCCCTGATCATATCCGACATAGCCCGGAGGCGCGCCGATCAGGCGGCTGACCGAGTGACGTTCCATATATTCGGACATGTCGAAACGCTGGAGCGGGATGCCCAGGATCGAGGCGAGCTGACGCGCGACCTCGGTCTTGCCCACGCCGGTGGGGCCCGAGAAGAGATAGTTGCCGATCGGCTTGTCGGGATCGCGCAGGCCGGCCCGGCTGAGCTTTATAGCCGAGGAGAGCAGTTCGATCGCCTTGTCCTGGCCAAACACGACACGCTTGAGATCGGTCTCGAGTGAGCCGAGCGCCTTCTTGTCGTCGGTCGAAACCGATTTGGCGGGCACGCGCGCCATCGTCGCGATCACCGCCTCGATCTCCTTCGGCGTGATCACCTTCTTACGCTTGGCCGGGGGCACCAGCATTTGCGACGCGCCGACCTCGTCGATCACATCGATCGCCTTGTCGGGCTGCTTGCGGTCGTTGATGTACCGCGAGGACAGCTCGACCGCCGCCTTGATCGCGTCGGGCGTATATTTGACGTTGTGATGCTCTTCGAAGGCCGACCGCAGACCTGTGATGATCTTGATCGTGTCCTCGATCGTAGGCTCGTTCACGTCGATCTTCTGGAAGCGCCGCAGCAATGCGCGGTCCTTCTCGAAATGATTGCGGAACTCCTTGTAGGTGGTCGATCCGATGCAGCGGATCGTGCCGCCCGACAATGCCGGCTTCAACAGGTTGGACGCGTCCATCGCGCCGCCCGAGGTCGCGCCCGCACCGATTACGGTGTGGATCTCGTCGATGAACAGCACCGCGTGGGGAAGCTTCTCAAGCTCGGTCACGACCTGCTTGAGCCGCTCCTCGAAATCACCGCGATACCGAGTTCCGGCGAGCAGTGCGCCCATGTCGAGCGAATAGATGACGGCGGGCAGCAGCACCTCGGGTACGTCGCCCTCGACAATCTTGCGCGCCAGGCCCTCGGCGATCGCCGTCTTGCCGACGCCGGGATCGCCCACATAGAGCGGGTTGTTCTTTGAACGGCGGCAGAGGATCTGAACGGTGCGGTCGACCTCGGGACCACGGCCGATCAGCGGATCGACCTTGCCGGACTTGGCTTTGGCATTCAGATCGACGCAGAACTGCTTGAGCGCGCTCTCGCCCTTCTTGCCCTCGGCCTTGGCCTGGCTCTTTTCCTCTTCGGCGCCCTTCACTTCGCGTTGCTCCGTGGGTTGTCCGGCCTTGCCGACACCGTGGCTGATGAAGCTGACCGCATCGAGGCGGCTCATGTCCTGCTGTTGCAGGAAGAATACGGCGTAGCTCTCGCGCTCGCTGAACAGGGCGACGAGGACGTTGGCGCCGGTCACTTCCTCGCGGCCCGACGACTGGACGTGGAGGATCGCGCGCTGGACGACGCGCTGGAAGCCGCTGGTAGGCGACGGATCGGTCTCGCCCTCGACCTTGAGC
This sequence comes from Sphingomonas sp. SRS2, assembly GCF_000971055.1. Lineage (GTDB taxonomy): Bacteria > Pseudomonadota > Alphaproteobacteria > Sphingomonadales > Sphingomonadaceae > Rhizorhabdus. The sequence goes on along the minus strand of NZ_LARW01000075.1, from coordinate 24,781 downwards.
GCATCGAGCTCGGTATCGAGGTAATTGGTGACGGCGTTGCGCAGTTCGGTCAGTTCGACGCCGCAGGCGGTCATGACCTTGGACGCATGTTCGTCAGCGATCAGCGCGAGCAGCAGATGCTCGAGTGTCGCATATTCGTGGCGCCGGCTGCTGGCGGCGCTCAGCGCGTTGTGCAGCGTCTGTTCGAGTTCGCGGGCGAAGGAAGGCATGTTTCTAGTACTCCTCGCGACATGGGCCGAACCATGCCGGTATCGTATATGTCGGGTGCCTTAGGCCGTTCATCAAGAAGCGACCTCTCTGCCGAGACAGCGAACGCCGATCTCGACAGCGCGCCTTCATCGTTTGAATAGGCTTTCAGCGGTTGCGCGATGGTTAATGGCATTTTTTATTTTTGATCGACACCGCGCGATTTCGGCTTCGAGGGCGGAGATGCGCCCTTCCAGCTCGTCGACGGATAGATGATCGATATCCTGCCGGATGAGCTGTTTCACCGGATCGTCGGGGCGCTTCGCGAAAAGATCGTCGGGCTCCATAGCCACAACGTTGACCGGGGCGGGCCGCATGTCAATAAACGCCGTGGGGGCCATGCGTATCTTTGCGAAATTGGGGGGTAATATGGGCGAAATTCCCGACTGGATGACGGCTATAGACCCGGAAACAAAGGGTGGGCCGGAGGTTTTGCAGCCGGTGCAGCGCCCCGTGCCCCGCCCCGGCCGCGACCAGCTGCTGATCCGAGTCGCGGCGGCGGGGGTGAATCGGCCCGACGTGTCGCAGCGGATTGGTGCTTATCCGCCACCGCCGGGCGCTCCGTCGATTCCAGGTCTCGAAGTTTCGGGCGAGGTCGTCGCCCTCGGCGAGGGCACGCTTCCCGAGCTGCTCGGCCAGCCGGTCTGCGCGCTCGTCGCCGGCGGTGGTTACGCCGAATATGTCGTCGCCGAGGCCGGGTTGTGCCTGCCGGTGCCGAATACGTTGTCGATGGTCGAGGCGGCGGCGATTCCCGAAACGCTGTTCACCGTCTGGAGCAATCTGTTCGAGCGCGCCTATGTCGCCGATGGCGATACGGTGCTGGTCCATGGCGGCACCAGCGGGATCGGAACGATGGCGATCCTGCTCGCGCGGATATTCCAGGTGACGATGATCGTCACCGCCGGATCAGACGAGAAATGTGCGGCTGCGCTCAAGCTCGGCGCGGCGCACGCGATCAACTATCGAACCCAGGATTATGTCGAGGAAGTGCGACGTATCACCGGCGGCAAGGGCGTCGACGCCGTGCTCGACATGGTCGGCGGCGATTATCTGCCCCGCAATATCGATTGCCTCGCCGAGGACGGGCGGCACGTCTCGATTGCGGTGCTCGGCGGGCCCAAGGCCGAAATTCCGATCTGGAAAATCATGCAGAAGCGGTTGACCATCACCGGATCGACGCTGCGGCCGCGCAGTGTCGGGTTCAAGACGGCGGTGGCGGATGAGATCGCCCAGGTGGTCTGGCCGCATGTCGAGGAAGGGCGGCTTAAGCCGGTCATAGACGCGACCTTCCCGCTGGCCCAGGCCGCCGACGCGCATCGGCGGCTCGATGAAGATCATGTCGGCAAGATCGTGCTGCTGGTCGGCGCGGCGGCGACCTAGCGGAATCGAAGGGGCCGGACCTTTCGGCCCGGCCCACGCGTCATCGGCTCGCGATCACTTGTCGAGCGTTTTCACATGGTCGAGATGCTTCTGGACGACCGGCGCGATCTCGCCCGCTGCCGTCTTGAGCGACGGGGTGTCGCCCTTTTCGGCATAGTCGCGCATCATCGCCAGCGCGGTCTGGTGGGCATCGACCTGACCGTCGATATAGTCCTCGTCAAACTCGGCGCCCTTCTTGGCGCGAAGCTCGGCGAGATCCTCGTTCTGGCCCTCGGTCAGCGTGGCATTGGGGGTTAGGGCGGGGCTTGCGGCCGCTGCGGCGGCCTTGATCTTCGCGGTCGATTCGCTGTGCGCCTTGATCATCTCGGCAGCGAAATCCTTGACCGCCTGCGAGGCGGCGTTGGCTTGCGCGATCTTGGCCGCGGCGATTTCGAAGGCATCCGACTTGGCGGCGTTATCAACGAATTCCTGACCGGTCGGCGTGGGCGTGACGGCCTGTTCGACGTCGACCATCGCATTTGACGCCATCGCGCCTGCCGCGTCTGCGGTTTCCATGGCGCTGTTGGCTGCGGCGTCGGCGGTGTTCTCCACCTTCTGACCACAGCCTGCCAGACCCAGCGACAGGATGCTGGCCGATGCTATCAAAATGATCTTGTTCATGAACTCTCTCCTCCGGAACTGCCGCCTAACGATCGAAGGAGGGCGACGTTCCGGCATAGGACAAGGCCTAAGCGACGAGCCGTCGGAAGCGGAGCGCGTCCCCGATGGCCGCCATGCCCGCAGTGTTGTCGAAGATGCACCAGGCCGCTCCTCTGGCGTTGGCGCGCACTATCATCGCCGCATATCCGCGCTGCCGTTCCTCGTCGTACGACGAACGGTAGATGACCGGAGAGCCATGCAGGCGGAGATAACAGGTGGACGCCGAACCGCCCGGCTCTCCGGCATCGGGAACCGGAGCGGGATCGGCCGCCACACGCGCGACGTCATGGTCACGCAGCAGGCCATCCGCGGACGCCGAGAACCAGCTCGGATGGCGCGGTTCGCAGATCAGCGCCGCGCCGGTCGCCGAACCAAGCTCCGCCAGAAAGGCATCGGCCGCGGCCTCGGCAAAAATAAGGCTGGGTGGCAGCTGGACGAGGATCGCGCCGAGCTTCCCGCCAAGCCCTTCGACCTGATCGATGAAAGCGGCTAGCGGGGCGGCGAAGTCCATCAGCCGCCGTTCGTGGGTGATGCTGCGGGGGAGCTTGACTGAAAAGCGGAAACCGTCCGGCACGCTCGATGCCCAGCGTTCATAGGTGGCGCGGCGGTGCGGGCGATGGAAGCTGCTGTTGATCTCGACAGCGTTGAACCGCGCGGCATAACGTTGGAGGTGAGAGCCCGTCTCGGGAAAATCGTCCCGATAATGTGAAGCGATCGACCATCCCGCCGTGCCCACGAAGACACGGTCAGTCATGGGTGCGCGTGAACGCGAAATGGTCGCGGATGCGTGCGTTGAAGAACTGGCCCTTGGATCGCGCCGCGCGCATTGCCGCGACGATCCGGGCGGGGACATCATGATAGCTGTAGCGCCGCCCGGTCACGAACTGAATGTCGAGACGGCGTTCGGCCGGATCATAGTCGAAGTTGCGGATGACGGTGGAGGGCATGACGGTAAAACGCCGTGCCCGGACCTATGCTCCATCCGCTGGTGCAGGATCAGATGAAGAGATCGATGACCTCGGCATCGGGCATCACCGCTTCGACCAGCAATGACCGGTGACAGCAGCCCGGTTCACGTTCGAAGCAGAGCAGGGCGGTGCGGCGCTCGCTGGCCATGTCGAGCAACTGAGCGGCCTGTACCATCGCCTCGGGTAGTTCCAGCTGGCCTGTGTAGATATTGCGGAGCCTGGCGAGGTCATGCTTCCGCGCTGCCTCGCGGCCTTCCGGCGGGGTGCCTAGCGCCTTGAGGCCGACATAGTCGATCCCGGCCTCACGCAGCCCTGCTGCAAGGATGTTCTTGGAAAAGCCCGGCCGCCGCGACAGCGGCACCGCGCGGACATCCGCGAGCAATTCGACCCTCGCCTGTTTAAGCCGCGCGATAAGCTCAGCCTGGGTCGTGCCCTCATAGCCGATGGTGAAGATCTGCATGGGCCAGAGATGGGGAAGGGATGCCGATATTGCATCCCTCCGGTCAACTCTTGTTGTTGCCGCGATTGGTGTAGAGCAGCGCGGCGACAATCGCCGCCGATCCGATGCCGATCGCCGCGCCGACGACCGCCGTCTTCTTGCTGATCTTGGGCGCCGAAGGGAGCTTCTTCGTGCTCGTTTCGGCTTTCGGCGTGCTGCTGTCGTCCAACGCGTGACTCTCCTGTTATGCTGCGACCATCGAAGCGCTGACGGCTCGGAAAGGCAAGCGGGTCCTCGTTGAGCCGTTCCGGCGTCGTGGCGAACAACCCGTGCGGTTCCCCATCATAATCAATCAGCGCGGCAAGGGAATCCCAATCTAGCTCAATGCCTGCCAGAGCAGCTTGGCGGTAAGCGCGAGGCAGATCGTCACCAGCACCGGGCGGATGACCTTCGCGCCGAAGCGCATCGCCGTGTGCGAGCCGGTATAGGCGCCCGATGCCGATCCGATCGCCATGCAGAGACCGAGCAGGATCAGCGCATGTCCACCGATCAGGAAGACGATCAGGCTGCCGACATTGCTGGCGAAGTTGAACGCCTTGGTGTGCGCGGTCGCCCGAATCAGCCCCAGGCCGCGCAGCGAAACGAGCGTCGTCGCGAAAAAGCTGCCGGTGCCCGGTCCGAAAAAGCCGTCATAGAAGCCGATTGCGCCGCCCACCGGCAAATAGCCCCTTGGGCTCAGCCGGTGATGCGCATCTTCATCGGACATGCGCGGGCTGAGCAGCACATAAGCAGCCACCGCGATCAGCAGCACGGGGACGATCAGGTTGAGAACGTCGGTCTCGATCGACTGGACGATATAGGCGCCGATCGCGGACAGGATCAGGATCACCACCACTTGCGGCCAATAGGTCCGCCAGTCGATCATCCCCTGCGCCGAAAAGCTCCAGGTTGCCGTGCCTGAAGAAAAGCTCGACTGCAGCTTGTTGGTGGCCAGGGTCGCGATCGGCGGAATCCCGGCCGAGAGCATCGCCGGCACCGTCAGCAGCCCGCCGCCGCCCGCGATCGCATCGATGAAGCCGGCGATGAACGCTATCAGCGTCAGGATAGCATAGGTGTCGAGGCCGAAATCCATGGTTCGCCGTGCAACAGCGCGCGGCATGGTGCAAGTCTTGCCCGCGCCGCGGGCGCAAGTCTTGCCCGCGCCACGGGCGCAAGTCTTGCCCGCGCCAAGGGCGCAAGTCTTGGCAGTGCCGAGCCGCGCCTCTATGGCCTGCGGCCATGACATCTCCCCGTTTCCACTTCTCGATCGCAGCGACCGACGGCAAGGCGCGCGCCGGTACGATCAGCATGCTGCGCGGCGAAATCCGCACGCCGGCTTTCATGCCGGTCGGCACCGCCGCGACGGTCAAGGCGATGAAGCCCGCCGATGTCCGCGCGACGGGGGCCGACATCATCCTCGGCAATACCTATCATCTGATGCTGCGCCCCGGCGCCGAGCGAGTCGCACGGCTCGGCGGGCTCCACCAGTTCATGCGCTGGGACCGCCCGATCCTGACCGACAGTGGTGGCTATCAGGTGATGAGCCTGTCGGCGCTGACCAAGCGAAGCGAGGAGGGCGTCGCCTTCAAGAGCCATCTCGACGGCTCGGCGCATATGTTGAGCCCCGAACGCTCGATTGAAATCCAGCGGCTGCTCGGCTCGGACATCGTGATGGCGTTTGACGAACTCGTGCCGACGACCTCGACCGTCCAGCAGCAGACCGAGGCGATGGAGCGATCGATGCGCTGGGCGAAGCGCTCACGCGCCGCGTTCGACGGCGGCGGCGAACATGCGGAGCGGGCCGCGCTGTTCGGTATCCAGCAGGGCGCGCTCGACGAGAAGCTGCGCAAGGCATCGGCGGACGCGCTGCTGGACATCGGCTTTGACGGCTATGCGGTCGGCGGACTCGCAGTGGGCGAGGGGCAGGAGGCGATGTTCGCTACACTCGACTTCGCGCCGGGGCAGCTCGACGCCGAGAAGCCGCGCTATCTGATGGGCGTCGGCAAGCCCGACGACATAGTCGGCGCGGTCGAGCGCGGCATCGATATGTTCGACTGCGTGCTGCCGACCCGCTCGGGCCGCAACGGCCAGGCCTTCACCCGCGCGGGTCCGATCAACCTGCGCAACGCCAAATTCGGGGAGCACCAGCGTCCCCTCGACGAGCGGTGCGCTTGCCCGGTGTGCGGCCAGTTCAGCCGCGCCTATATCCATCACCTGATCCGCGCCGGCGAGATCCTCGGCGCGATGCTGATGACGGAGCATAATCTGAGCTTCTACCAGGCGCTGATGGCGGACCTGCGCGCGGCGATTGGCGAAGGACGGCTGACCAGCTTCGCGAACGATTTCCGGGCTGCTTATCGAGGTGGATAGAAACGAAAAACCCCAGCAAACCGAGAGGCTTGCTGGGGTTTTTAATGGTGGGCGTGGCAAGGATTGAACTTGCGACCCCTGCGATGTCAACACAGTGCTCTACCACTGAGCTACACGCCCAACGCCGGGCTCACTAGCGGAGCCTTTGCGGCCACGCAACCCCGCGAAATCTTTTTGTCAGATGCCGGTCGCGCTGCCGATCTGGAACATGCGGTCGACCTCGAGAACCAAGTCGCGCAGATGGAAGGGCTTGGACAGCACCTTGGCATCCGGCGGCGTCGCGCCGGACTTGAGCGTGACCGCCGCAAAGCCGGTTATGAACATGACGCGCATGTTCGGCGCGATCACATTCGCGCGCTGGGCCAGCTCGATGCCGTCCATCTCGGGCATGACGATATCGGTCAGGAGGAGATCGAAGCTATCGGTTTCGAGCAGGGGCAGGGCCGCGGTGCCGCGGTCGACGCTGGTCACCGCATAGCCGTTACGTTCCAGCGCGCGAGCAAGATACTCGCGCATCGAATCGTCATCTTCGGCCAGTAATATCCGGATCATAGCCCTTGATCGCATCCCTCGCCCGGCGCCATGCCGGTGAAGCATGGTTGTTTATGCGGCAACCACTTAACAAATTCCAGCATGGAACGCACAATTCGCGCCAGACCGCCCGCTGCCGCGGTTGCGCGGCGGCCCCGGCGACCGTAGCACTTGGCTGATGACCGCCGAACCCGCCTTTTCGGTCCTGGGCCCCGCCACGCCGCACTCGCCGGTGCTGCTTGCCGTCCCACATGCCGGGCGCGTCTATCCTCCCGCTTTATTGGAAGCGGCGCGCGTGCCGATCGAGCGGCTGCGCGCGCTGGAGGATCGCTACGCCGACCGGCTGGTCGAAGTTGCCGTTGCCCAGGGTGCGACGGCGATCGTCGCGCATATGGCGCGGGCCGCGATCGACCTGAACCGCGATCCGCGCGAGATCGATCCGGCGATGATCGAGGAGCGGATCAGCGCCGAGGGGCTGCTGCTGAGCGGCAAGGTGCGTGCGGGGCTGGGCCTGTTCCCACGCCGGCTGCCGGCATGTGGTGAGCTGTGGCGCGGGCGGATAACGATGGGTGAGGCCGAGCGGCGGATCGCCGTAGCGCATGCGCCCTATCATGCGGCGATTGCCGAACGGCTGGAAAGGATCAAGGCGATCTTCGGGGTGGCGATATTGATCGATTGCCATTCGATGCCGCCGCTGCCCGTGCGGCAGGCCGGCGGCCCGGTCCGCGTGGTGGTCGGCGATCGCTTCGGGGCGGGGGCCTCGGCCGCGGTGGTCGATGTCGCGATGGCGGTGATCGAGGGCGCCGGCCTGCGGGTCGCGCGTAATCATCCCTATGCCGGCGGCTATACGCTCGATCGGCATGGCCGTCCGCGCAAGCAGGTCCATGCGATCCAGATAGAATATGATCGGTCGCTCTACCTCGACGCCAGCCTCGAGGCGCCTACCGGCAATCTGGAGGCTTGTGCCCGGCTGCTGGGGATGATTTCGAGCCAGCTTGGGGGCCTGTTCAGCCCCGGCCTGCCGATCGCGGCAGAATAGCCACTTCTAACCTTTAGATTTTATAGAGATTTCTGCCAGATGCGGGATGGTTTCCGCCATCTGTCCGCGGCTAGGCCCTGCGCCAAAAAAGAACCACCCCGTGCTTACGCACGAGGTGGCCAAGGTTCAGGGAGGAACGCATCCCGGAGGATGCGTCGTACGGGGCCGCGAAAGGGGGGCACGACCACCGCACACAAGCAAGATAGGACTCTTGCTTCAGGGTTTCAAGGATAGTTCGTCCGTATCGGGGAAATTCCTTATCCGGACGGGTATTTACGGGTCGAACGCGGCCTCTCAGGCGGCGACGGGCGGGGTCATCGACGGCGCTTTGCCCTGCTGCAGCTGCATGGCGAAGACATCGCGAATCAGCGACAGCGAGAAGAGATGCGCATGGATCAGCGGCAGCAGCCCGGTCTGGACCATCTTGCGCAGAACGTCGCCGCGCAGTTCCTTGAGCTTTTCCTCGGAGATGATCTGGAAACCGCGATACACGAAGGGCTGGTCGGCGCCTTCGGGCTCGATCGTCACTTCACCGTCGATCAGCAGTTTGTTCTGGATCAGCTCCTGCATGAACATGCCGGTGCGCATGCCAGCCTGTTCGAACTGTTCGCAGAAGGCGAGGGTGTTCTTGATCGATTCGGTGGGCTCGGTGCCCTCGAACAGCGGCATCCCATCCTCGAACTCGCCGAGCACGCCCGAGGTGCTGTCGAAGCACAGCGACAGATCGTCGCTATCCTGGCGCAGCTTGGCCAGCATGAAGGGATAGCGGCGGACATAGGCCGGAATGTAGAGGTTGTTGCTCGGGATGCCGGACTCGTCGGTGAAGACGTTGACGCCCTCGTTGAGGCCGAAGAGGCCGAGAGGCACCGGATTCTCGCCCGCGGAGAAGACGATTGGGTAATGACGCTGCGCGAGGATGAACTCCTCGACGGTCAGCGGCACGGCATGGGCCGTGCCGAAGAACGGCGCGGCTTCGAGCGTGCGGGCCTTCCAGCCGGCGTGAAGCTGGCTCGAGAGCGGCTGCAGGTCATTGTAGAAAAGGGGCAGGGCGTTGGCCGGGGCGCTCGCCATTGGGAAATCTCCTGAAAATGCCGGTCGGATATCGCGGGCCGCCATGACCCAATTGATGCAGCCGCCGTCTATTGACCCTCATCGCCGGACGCAAGCGGAACAAGCTTTCCGGGGTTCATGATGCCCAGCGGATCGAGCGCCCGCTTGATCGCCCGGAGCGCGTGGAGGCGGACCGGATCGGTCAGCCGGGCAAACTCGGCGATCTTGGCCTGGCCGATGCCGTGCTCGGCCGACAGCGAGCCGCCTGCCGCCGCGACCAGGTCGTGGACCAAGGCACTGGCATCGGGGCCATATTGCGCGATCCATGTCAGCCGATCGGTGTCCGGCGGCGGCAACAGGTTGAAATGGATATTGCCATCGCCGAGATGGCCGAAGGCGATGATGCGCGACCCCGGGAAGCGGGATTCGACGCGGTCGCGCTCCCGATCCAGAAAGTCGGGCATGTCGAGCACCGGCACCGATATGTCGTGCTTGAGCGACTGGCCGTCGATCTTCTCGGCTTCCGATATCGATTCGCGCAGCCCCCACAGCGCCCTGGCCTGCGTCTCGCTCGAAGCGATCGTCGCGTCGAGGACGAGCCCGTCGTCGATTGCCGATGCGAGACCCTGTTGGAGCATGTCGGTCGGGTCCGCGCCGCCCTGACCGCCGACGGCCTCGATCAGCACGTTCCACGCGCAGGGATTGTCGAGCGGCGCGCGCGCGCCGGGAATGTTACGAAGTACCAGCGCTAATGCATTGGCCGGCACGAGTTCGAAGGTCTCGACGGCCTCGCCGGTTTGGTCCTCGAGCCGGCGCAGCAGGGTGAGCGCGTCGCGCGGCGAGGCGAGCCCGGCCCAGGCGACAGCCCGCGCGGCGATAGCGGGCACCAGCCGCAATGCCGCCGCGGTGACGACGCCGAGCGTCCCCTCCGCCCCGGTCAGCAGCTGGCGCAGGTCATAGCCGCGATTGTCCTTCCGCAGCGTCGCGAGACCGTTGAACAGCGATCCGTCGGGCAGCACGGCCTCGATGCCCAGCACCAGGGCGCGCATCGGGCCGAAGCGCAGCACCTGGGTTCCTCCGGCATTGGTCGAGACAAGGCCGCCGATCGTCGCCGATCCCTTGGCCGCGAGCGACAGAGGGAAGCGTCGCCCGATCGCGGTGGCCGCGTCGTGCAGGTCGGACAGGATTACCCCCGCATCAGCGATCACCGCATTGTCGTCCGCCGAGATCGAGCGAATCCGGTTCATCCGCCGCATCGACAGCAGCAAGGCCGATCCGTCGGCGGCGGGCGTCGCCCCCGCGACCGTGCCGGTATTGCCGCCTTGCGGCACCAGCGCGACCCGGGCTTCGGCGGCGAGCCGGACGATCGCAGCGGCCTGCTCGGCGGTGGCCGGAGCGAGCAGCGCAACACTCTCGCCGTGATAGCGCTCGCGCCAATCGGTAAGCCAGGGGGATATCAGGTCGCGGTCGGTGATGAAGCCTTGCGGCCCGAGGAGGGCAGAAAGCTTTTCGAGCAGGGCCTTATCCGGGAAGTTGAGACCGGTCATGCCGGGAACATAATATAGGGTCCGCGCGATTTGCCAGTTAATCCGCTGTTCAAGCGTTTGCGTCGAAGGATGAAAGGGTTAGGGTGATCGCGCACAAAGCCGGGGCCTGTGAAAGGGTGGATCTTCGATCGTGAAGCTGGGCCGTTTGCCCCGACTATTATGTGTCGGTGCGCCGTTGACGATGTTTGCAGCGGTCGGCGCGGCGGTGCCCGGCGTCGATGCGCGGCGTCCGCCGGTGTTTGCCCAATTGACGATCGAACAGTCGCTGATCGTGCGGGTGCCGCGGCGCATTCCGGCCAGGCCGCTCAAATGGAAGTCGAAGAAGGGCCCGAAATGCGTGGCGATGTCGTCGATCGCCGGAGCGGCCGTGGTAGCCGACGACGCCATCGATCTTGTCATGAAGGGGGGGCAGCGGTTGCGCGCTCATTTCTCTTCGAATTGTCCGGCGCTCGATTATTATTCGGGCTTCTACATTCTGCCGACCAATGATGGCCGAATTTGTGCCGATCGCGACATGATCCGGACAAGGGCCGGCGGGCAGTGTGAAATTCGGCGATTCAGGAAGCTGGTCGCCGACGATTGAGTCGATCGGGTTCCGGCATCGGTTTGGGACCGGCTGAAACTGACCGCATAAACCCCATTTACCTTGACAAATCGTGGCTCCGCGCCCAATCGCGGCGCTTCGAGCGGTGCACCGTGCCGCCCTATTTCCGGATATATTATGTCGTTTGCCGATCTCGGCCTTTCCGATGAACTTCTCCGCGCCGTTTCGGAGTCCGGCTATAACGAGCCGACGCCGATCCAGTCGCAGGCGATCCCGCCTGTCCTGATGATGAAGGATCTTATCGGAATCGCGCAGACGGGTACGGGCAAGACGGCCAGTTTCGTGCTGCCGATGATCGACATTCTGGCGCATGGCCGCAGCCGCGCGCGCATGCCGCGTTCGCTGATCCTCGAACCCACTCGCGAGCTTGCTGCGCAAGTTGCTGAAAACTTCGAAAAATACGGCAAATATCATAAGCTTAGCATGGCATTGCTGATAGGCGGTGTTAACATGGGCGAGCAGATCGCGGCGCTCGAAAAGGGCGTCGATGTGCTCATCGCCACCCCGGGCCGCCTGATGGATCTTTTCCAGCGCGGCAAGATATTGCTGACGGGTTGCAGCCTGCTGGTCATCGACGAGGCCGACCGGATGCTCGACATGGGGTTCATTCCCGATATCGAGGAAATCTGCACCAAGCTGCCCGCCCAGCGGCAGACGCTGCTCTTCTCGGCAACGATGCCCGCGCCGATCAAGAAGCTCGCCGACAAGTTCCTGACCAATCCCAAGCAGATTGAGGTCTCGCGCCCGGCGAGCGCCAATCTGTCGATCGAGCAGGCCGTGGTCGAGACGTCGAGCCGCAACAAGCGTGACACGTTGCGGACCTTGCTTCGGGTCGAGGACGTCACCAGCGCGTTGGTTTTTTCCAATCGCAAAACCACGGTACGCGATCTGGCGCAGAGCTTGGGCCGCGATGGTTTCAAGGCCGGTCAAATCCATGGCGACATGGAGCAGCCCGAGCGGCTACGCGAGCTCGAGCGTTTCAAGGCCGGTGAGATCAATATACTCGTCGCCTCCGACGTCGCGGCACGCGGTCTCGACGTCAAGGGCGTCAGCCACGTCTTCAACTTCGATGTCCCCTGGCATCCGGACGACTATGTTCACCGCATCGGCCGCACTGGCCGGGGCGGGGCGACCGGTAAGGCGATCACCCTGGTGACACCTGAGGATGCCGAGGCAATCGAGGCAATCGAGAAGCTTACCGGCCACAAGATCGCCCGCAGCGGCGGATCGAAGGCAGCCGTGCCGCAAGAGGAAGCCGATGAGGCGCCCCGGCCGGCGCGCGGCCGTGGCCGTCGTGCGGAACCCAAGGTGGAGGCGCCCGTCGCGCCTGAGGCCGAAGAGGCGCCTGTCGGCCGCGCGCCAAGGGCACCCCGTGAACCTCGCGCACCGCGTGAGTCTCGTGCGCCGCGCGAGCCGCAGCGTGATCCGGCCCGCGAGACGCAGCGTGATGCGCGCCCGCCGCGCGACGACCGCAACGACAATCGCCGCCCGCGCCGCGACGAGCGTGACGACGGTCCGGATGATGGCTGGAACGGTCCGGTTCCCAGCTTCCTGGGCGTCAAGTTGGGCTGACCTGCGGCTCCCCCTTCCGGTGAAGGGGCGGCTATTTTGCCAGGTCGAGCAGCAGGCTCCGCATCAGCAGCAAGGCGGGATCGATGCTGGCGATCGGCGCGCGCTCGTTCAGGCCGTGGCTGAAGTCGTCCTCGGGCTTGATGAACATTCCTATGACGCCATAGCTGGGTATGCCTAGCGCCCGGAAATAAAGGCTGTCGGTAGCGCCTGCCGACATTTGCGGAATGATCGGCAGCCCGGGAAAACTCAGATCCACGCCCTTGCGAAGCGCCTTCATCAGATCGGGGCGCAGCGGCGACGCGTCGCTCGCCACTGGCGCGCCTAGTGTCGTGATTGTCGCCTTCGGGTTGGCGATCACCTCGGTCAGCTTCGCCTTGACGCTTTCGATCGATACTCCGGGGAAGATGCGGCAGTTGACTGAAACGCTCGCCTTTTGCGGCAGGGCGTTCAAGGCGTGCCCACCCGACAGCATCGTCGCGACGCAAGTCGTGCCGGTGATTCCGACATATTCGGGTTCGGCACGCAGCGTCGCCAGCGCGGCCTTGTCATCGGGATTGGCGGCAAAGGCCTGCATCGCGTTGCCGAGCTTGCCGCCGACCAGCTTTCCGGTCGCCGACCAATAGGCCTTCGTCAGTTCGTTGGTCTGAGCGGGAAACTGATAGGCGGCGATGCGATCGATGGCCAAAGCGAGGTCGTAGATCGCATTGTCGGCATGCGGCCGGCTCGAATGACCGCCGGGATTGGTGATGGTGACCTCGAAATCGGCATAGGTCTTCTCCGCACCCTGCACATAGAAAGCGACGGGCTTGCCCTGCGGGTCTAGCAGCCCGCCGCCGCCGTCGGCGTTGAGCAGCAATTCGGCGACGCCATATTGTTTGGCGAGCCGCTGGGTCGTCAGCATTTCGGTTTCTTCATCGCCCGACAGCAGCAGGATGATATCGCGTGACGGGCGAAAACCCTCCTGCTTGAGCTTGAGCAGGGTGAACACCATCACTGCGTTGCCGAACTTCATGTCGAGCACGCCACGCCCGTAGAGATAGCCATTTTCCTCGACCGGCGTGAATGGGTCGCGGGTCCAGTCCGATGCGCGCGCTTCCACGACGTCCATATGGCCCGACAGCAGGATGGGTTTGCCGGTCTTTCCCGTGCCGCGATAGCGGGCGGCGACCGTGGTGGCGTCGCCACTGCCTTCGACGATCACGTCCTCGACCGCGAAGCCGCCCTTGCGCAAGAGATCGGCAACATAATCCGCCATCACCGGCATCTGGCCCCGGCCCTGAACGGTCGGAATCGACACCATCTTCTTCCAGATGGCGAGGGTTTCGGCATGCTGCGCGGCGCTGAGCCTGGCTGCGGTGGCGGGCGAAGCAAGTGCGATGGCGCAGCAGATCGCGGCGAGAAGGGAGCGGGGGGCGCTGCGCATCGGGAGGCTTCCTGACAGGAGTGAAAGCCGGAGAGTGACGCGCGACGCCGGGTGCGTCAATCTCGATGCCGGTGGAGGTGATGCTCCTCAAGGAACTTGCGAAACTTCTTTTTCCAGCGGCCCCGGTTGCGCGCCCGACGCGCGCGGACCTTGTCGAATATCTGGCGGGTGCCTCGTCGAAGGAAGCCACGGAACAACCCGCGGTTCGACAGCGGTTCCCAACGTTCATCGACCGATTCGGGATCGAGCAGTTCGCTTGCGCCGATTGCCAGCGTCGCGTCGCTCCAGCCTCCCGGTTCGAATGGCACCAGCGTCTTGCCTTCCCCGCGCAGGCATTCGATCGTTCCGATCAGCGATCCGGTTTGTTCGAACGCACGCGCGACGATATCGGGCGTCGTGCCAAGATGTTCGGCCATGAGCCGCTCACGAAGTTGACGAATTGCGTCGTCGGACGATGTATCCCCCTCTACCGTGATCGCGATGTCGCATTCGCTGTCGAGACCCATCGAGCGGTTGTTCATGTTAGATGAGCCGACCCTGAGGATCCGGTCGTCGACGATCATCAGTTTGGAATGAACGTAGATCGGGTTCCCTGCGGTCGTCACCGGGGTGTAAATCTGGAAACGGTCATGCTTGTCGATGTCGCAAAGCGGGAAGAACAGGGCGGCGCGCGCGCTGCCCATCGCAGCTTCCTGAAGCCAGCCGTCGGCGCTGATCGGGTTCACGATGACGATCTCCGGGCCGTCCTCCTCGGCGAGCCGCTGGCTGATGGCCTCGGCGATCCGCCGCGATGCGAAATATTGATTGTCGGCATAGATGAAGTGACGTGCGGCGGCGATCATGTCGACATAGAGCTGCTCGATCTCGCGGACCTCATCGATGCCCTCGGCCTTGGGAACGGTGCGGGCGATGGCGACGTCGCGGTTGGTGAATTGCGGTTCGACGTGATCGGGCCAGCATCCGTCATGCGGCGTGGGAACGGGCAATTCGAAACGCGTAGCCCGGCGCCAGCGTTCGCGTGCAAGCTCCCCCAGCACGACGGCGGCTTCGCCTTCGATCATGCCGGCGGTGTCGTGCCAGGGCATATAGGATATGCCGCTGGGCCGCTTGCGGCGCGGATCGGGGTCGCGATGCTCGGAGGTATCCCAGCGGTCCGACGTCATGTCGATGCCGCCGCACAGTGCAATGCTGTCGTCGATCACGAGGATCTTCTGATGATGCGTGGCGCCGAGCGGATGGCTGCTGTCGAAGTGGATACGCACGTGGCGCGACATCTTCCAGCGCGCGAGAGTGAGGACCGACAGGCCGCGGGCAAGCATCTTGATAAAGCCCATATTCCAGATCAGCAGGTTGATCCGCAGATCGGGCCGCCGCTTCGCGAGCCAGGGAATGAACTCAGCGAGGCAATTGGGCGCGTCGTCGTCTCCATTTTCGGGATCGAGTTCGATGCGCGGGTCGACATCCCACCCGACCAGCATGATCTGTTCTCGGGCCTGGAGCATCGCATCGCGCGCCACCCGGAAATAATCGGCGGCGTCGACGATCACCGCGATCCTCGAACCCCGCTTGACCTGCCAGCAATTGGATCCGGCCCTAAAGATTTTGTCCGACATTCCCCGCCCAGTAAGCTAGCGCCAGCCTGATTCTGGCACCGTAACTATTACCACGGACCCTAACGCGCGGCCGCTCGTTTCGTTGCCATTGGATTTTCACGAGATTCTTGTCGAACCTTTGGAGAAATATTTGTCTGTCGGAAATAGCATATCGTTGAGGGAATGGCTGCGGCGCGACACCGCGCAGGCCCATGCGCGGGTGGATGCGCTGTTCGGTTCCTGCGACTTCGCCACCGAGCAGGGCTATACCGTGTTCCTTCTGGCCCAGGCGAGAGCCTGGGAAACGTTGCGCCCGTTGCTCGATGACGACTCGATGGCGCGCGCTGACGCCCTACGCCGCGATCTCGAAACGCTCGACCTGCCCGAACCCGAGCCATTGCGGGATGTCTCCCTCCCAGCAAAGGCTTCACTGGGGCACCGTTACGTGCTTGAAGGTTCGCGCCTGGGCTCGACCGTGCTGCTGCGTGAACTCGCCGCCAGCTCTCCCGAGCTTTCCGCCAGGGCAAGCGCCTATCTCACCGAATCCGCGAGAATTGAGCCGTGGAAGCAATTGTCCACTGGTCTACAGAAGGATCGTGACGGCTGTGATAACGACGGAGCCATCATAGATGACGCTCTGTTCGTGTTTGGCCTTTTCGAGGAGGCCTGGCGGGCCACCGACAGCGCCCAGGCGAAAATAGGCTGACCTTGACCGACGACACTACCGAGCAGCCGGACCTGACGGTCTGCGATCGCGAACCGATCCATTTGTTGGGCGCAATACAGAGCTTCGGCTTCCTGATTGCCGTTTCGGCGGACTGGCTGGTGAGCCGGGCTTCCGAAAATCTCGTCGAGCATCTCGGCACTGACTGGGCCGACGCGATCGGACAGCCGTTCGACCGTCTGGTGAGCGAACAGGCGGTCCACGACCTCCGCAATCGCATCGCCTATCTTCAGGGCGAGGATTCGGTCGAGCGCTTGCTGCGTATCCGGCTCAAGCCCGAGCTCCCCGAATATGATGTGGCGATCCACTTCAGTCAGAGCATGATCATCATCGAAGGCGAGCCGAGCGGGCCCGTCGGACATGAAGATATCGGAATCACCGTCAGGTCGATGCTGATGCGGCAGAGCCAGACTGCATCGATGCAGAATTTCCGGCTGAGCGCGGTGCGCCAGATTCGCGCGATCACCGGTTTTGACAGGGTCATGCTCTACCGCTTCGACCAAGATGGCGCGGGCGAGGTCGTGGCCGAGTCGGTGGTGTCGCGACGTGAGTCATTTCTGGGTCTGCGATATCCGGCGACCGATATCCCCAGGCAGGCGCGCGCGCTCTATGTTCGCAACGTGTTGCGGGTGATAGCCGATCTCCAGGACCCCGGAGCGCGGGTTTTGCCCGAGCGCGATCTAGGCGGACAGCCGATCGACCTGTCGATGTCGGTGCTACGGTCGGTCTCGCCGGTCCATATCGAATATCTGTCGAACATGGGTGTTCGCGCCTCGCTGTCGATCTCCGTGGTATGCGAGGGACGGCTATGGGGCCTGATCGCCTGTCATCATTATAGTCCGTTGCGGCCCACGCTCGAGCAGCGAACCGCCGCCGAACTGTTCGGGCGCATGTTCTCGATGATGCTCGAATCGCGCGAACGCGAGGAGACGGCAGCCTATGAGCAACGCTCCCGCGCGATCACCGATCGGTTGATGGCGGTCGTCGCCCAGGACGCTGACCTGCTCCACAACCCCGAATGGATCGGTGAGACGATCGGCGCGGCGATCCCGAGCGACGGTGTCGGCGTCTATCTCGACGGGCGGCTGTCGCTGTCGGGTATGGCGCCCGACGAGGCGCAGTTCAGGGCGCTGGTGCTTGATCTGAGCCGGGGGGCGGCGTCGCAGATCGTCACCACCGATCGCCTCTCGCGCCTGCATCCGCCGGCTGCCGCCTATGCCGAGCGCGCGGCGGGGATGATCGCGATCCCTATCTCTCGCAGCCCGCGCGATTATGTGATCCTGTTCCGGAGCGAGAAGGTGCGCTCGGTGCGCTGGGCGGGTGATCCGGACAAGGCGATGGAGGAGGATGCCAGCGGTGTCCGCCTGTCGCCGCGCAAGAGCTTCGAAGCATGGCGCGAACTGGTCCAGGGGGTGAGCGAATCTTTCACCTCGGCCGAGCGGCGTGTTGCGGAAGCGGTGCGGACGTCGCTGCTCGAGGTGGTTCTGTTGCTGGCGGAGGGCCGCGAAAGCGACCAAGCCCGCGCGCACGAGCGGCAGGATCTGCTTATCGCCGAACTCAATCATCGCGTGCGCAATGTCCTCAGCCTCGTGCGCAGCCTGATCTCGCGCACCGGCGCCACCGCGCAGAGCCACCAGGAGTTCGCCGAGACGCTCGAAGGCCGTGTCCAGGCGCTGGCCCGGGCGCACGACCAGCTTACCGTCAAGCGCTGGGGCCCCGCCGAGATCGAGCCGCTCGTTCGCGCCGAAGCGAGTGCCTATCTCGCCGACAATGGCGATCGCGTCCGCCTCTCGGGGCCGAATGTCGCGCTAGACCCGACTGCGTTCAACACGCTGTCGCTGGTGCTGCACGAACTCATCACCAACTGCGCGAAATATGGCGCGCTTAGCGACAGCGGCCATGTCGATCTGCGCTGGGGCGTCGATGTCGATGGAGCGCTGCTGATCACATGGCGCGAAACGGGCGGGCCACCGGTGCGCGCGCCGTCACGGAAGGGCTTTGGCACGACGATCATCGAGCGCTCGATTCCTTATGATCTCGGCGGCCGGGCGCGGGCCAGCTACAAGCTTAGCGGCTTCGAGGCGGAGTTCACCATTCCGGCCAAATATATCACCATGGGTGTCGGCGTGGTGGCCGGGCCGGGTAAGAGCGAGGAAGTCGCTGAAATACGCGGCGGTTTTCCCGCGAATATCCTGCTCGTCGAGGACAGCATGCTGATCGCGCTCGATGTCGAAGAGGCGCTGACGGCGCTCGGTGCGAAGCATGTGGCCACCGCATCGTCGATACGGCAGGCGCGCGAGGCGATTGCGGCGAGGCAGATTGATTTCGCGATCCTCGACATCAATCTGGGTACCGAATCGAGCCTCCCCGTCGCGGAGGAACTCGAGGCGAAAGGCGTCTCCTTCGTCTTTGCCAGCGGTTACGGCGAACAGGCGCAGCTCTCCGGGGAGCTTGCCGATCATCATGTGATCTCGAAGCCCTATGGCCGAGCCGAGATCATCGAGGCCCTCAACCGGTTGCGCGCTAAGGCCTGATCAATCCGCGCGGAAATGCTCGAGCAAATCGCGGCGTTTTCGTCAGGATGTGCGACGTTGGACAGCAGGCACGGGTCATTTTGCGGCGGCCAAGATGCGTTTGCGCGGACGCCGCCAGAGGGGGCTGCTCGCCGCCGAGAAGTTGAACGCCGCGCCGATGATTGCGCCGAACAGCCCGGCGATCGACCAGTTGTCGACCCGCTGGATCGCGATCTCGGCGACGCCGACATTGGCGAGCGCGCCGAACGCGCATACCGGGAGAACAGGAGCAGGCAATCCATGAGGCCTGTCGAACGATCGCGACAGTCGATAGCGTTGCGAACGCCAGAAAGGATGACGAGATGAGCCAGGACATCGAAGTTTCGCGACACCGCCATGTCGCACTGGTCGAGATTTGCCGGCCCCCGCACAATTATTTCGACGTATCGCTAATCCGCGACATCGCCGGGGCGCTTAAAGAGCTCGACGCGGATAAGGAGGTCCGCGCGGTCGTGCTGGCGGCGCAGGGAAAATCCTTTTGCGCAGGCGCCCATTTCGGGGATGACGGCGCGTTCGACGGTCAGGATCTCAGCGCTCGTTTCGAGGCACTCTATGCCGCCGGCGCGGAAATCCTGCGCACGAGGAAGCCGATCGTCGCGGCAGTGCAAGGGGCCGCGATCGGCGGTGGCTTCGGTCTGGCCGTGGCCGCCGACTTCCGGATTGCCAGCCCCGCCAGTCGTTTCGCCGCCAATTTCGTCAAGATCGGCATCCATCAGGGATTTGCCCTGTCGATCACTCTGCCCAGGCTGATCGGCCAGCAGAAGGCCGCCGAACTGCTCCTGACCGGCAAGCGCATCGGCGGCGAGGAAGCGATGGCGATCGGCCTGATCGACCGGCTCGTGCCCGAGCAGGAGCTTCGCGCCGCCGCGTTCGCCTTTGCGAATGAGATCGCGGTCAATGCGCCGCTGGCAGTCATGTCGGTGCGCGAGACGCTGCGTCTCGGCCTGTACGAGGCCGCGACGCAGATCATGCAACGCGAGCGCGAGGAGCAGGTCCGGCTCCGTAAAACCGGGGACGCCGAGGAAGGCATTGCGGCGGTTGCCGAGCGCCGTGACGGCAATTTCATCGCCGGTTGATGTGGGAAACTGGCGCACCCGAAGGGATTCGAACCCCTGGCCTCTGCCTTCGGAGGGCAGCGCTCTATCCAGCTGAGCTACGGGTGCGTCGCGGCTGCGCTTAGCAAAGCGAATCCCGATGGGCTAGAGCGATTTCCTGTCAGGCCGAAATGATCTTCTCTTTCGGGGCCGGCGTCTTGGGCTTGAAGGCGCATAGATCGATCACGGGACAGCGCCAGCATTCCGGTTTGCGGGCCTTGCAGATATAGCGGCCGTGCAGGATCAGCCAGTGATGCGCGCCTTGCAGGAATAGTTGGGGCGTTACCTTCTCCAGCTTCAGTTCGACCTGGAGGACGTTCTTGCCGGGGGCGAGGCCGGTGCGGTTGGAAACGCGGAAGATATGCGTGTCTACCGCAATCGTCTCCGCGCCGAAGGCGGTGTTCATCACCACATTGGCGGTCTTGCGGCCGACCCCGGGCAATTCCTCCAGAGCTTCGCGACTTTGCGGAACCTCGCCGCCATATTTTTCGACGAGGATGTGCGCGGCGGCGATGACGTTCCTGGCCTTCATGTTGAACAGGCCGATTGTCTTGATGTGCTGCTTGAGCCCGTCCTCGCCCAGCTCGAGCATCTGCTGCGGCGTCGTGACCTTCGCGAACAATGGTCCGGTCGCCTTGTTGACGCCGATATCGGTGGCCTGCGCCGACAGCGCGACCGCCACCAGCAGCGTATAGGGGTTCACATAGTTGAGTTCGGTTTCGGGCGCCGGATTATTCTCCGCGAGCCGGCGGTAGAACTCGAAGACATCGGCTTTCTTCACAGGCCGAGTACGTCGCCCATCGCATAGCGTCCGGCGGGCTTGCCCTGTATCCACAGGCACGCCTTGACCGCGCCGCGCGCGAAGATGGCGCGGGTTTCGGCGCGATGGC
The DNA here is from genome assembly GCF_000971055.1 of Sphingomonas sp. SRS2. GTDB lineage: Bacteria > Pseudomonadota > Alphaproteobacteria > Sphingomonadales > Sphingomonadaceae > Rhizorhabdus. Next base: position 4,001 of record NZ_LARW01000075.1, on the reverse strand, counting down.
CGATCTCGATCCGCTCGCCCTCTGCCGCCAGTACGACCATATGGTCGCCCGCCACCGATCCGCCGCGCAAACTGGCGTAGCCGATCGTGCCGGTTTCGCGCGGCTTGTCGTTGCCATGGCCGATCCGGTCGTAGCGGCTCAGCTCCTGCAACGTCGCTCCGCGCCCTTCGGCGGCGGCTGCACCCAGCAGCAGCGCGGTGCCCGACGGTGCGTCGACCTTGTGGCGATGATGCATCTCGACGATCTCGATGTCCCAGTCGTCGCCGAGCCGGGCGGCCGCCTCTCGAACGAGGTGGCTGAGCAGGTTGACACCCATGGAGGTGTTGGCCGACTGCAGCACAGTGAGGCCGCGTGCGGCGGCATCGTCGATCAGCCGGTGATGTTCGGGCTGCAGGCCGGTGGTGCCGATGACGATCGGCACCTTCGCGGCCAGCGCCGCTTCAAGATGGCCGGCCAGCGCCGCGGGGGCCGAGAAATCGACCAGCACGTCGCTTGCTGCCGCAAGCGAACCGGCATCACCATGAGGCCCATGGACCGCACCCTGAAGATCCACACCCCCGGTGATGCTGGCCCCCAGTTCGGCGGCGACATCGGCGATCGCGCGGCCCATCCGTCCGTTCGCGCCCAATATGCCGATCTTCACCATGGTCATGCCCCGTTCGTCGAAACTGCGGCGCTTCATGGCCGTGCTGGAAAGGCGACGCAAGCATGGTGATTGGTGCTGGCCTCTCTCGGCTCATCATGCTGAAGAAGTAGTTGTGATCGAATCCTTCCGAAGCCTTGCTCTGCTTGCTGTCGCACCGGCGTTGGCAATCGCGCCGATGCCGCCGGCATCAGCACAGGCGCCATCGCCCTTCGCCGGCATCCCCGGCCTGAAGTTCGAATATTATGACGTTGAAGGACGAACCTCCGCCGAAATCTATGCATCGATGCGGGCGCGGTCGCCGAATGGCGTCACCGACGTGGGCGGCATCGCCAAGACGGCCTGGCAGATCAAGGTCGGCTGGCGCGAGGTGCGGCGCGGCAAGCAGTGCGAGGTCAGCGATCCGCTGGCGAGCCTGTCGATCACAATCCACCTGCCGCGCCTCATCAACCAGTCCGAGGTGTCGGAGGAAGGGCTGGCCTTTTGGCGCGCGGCGATCGCCGGGCTGGAAATCCACGAGGCCGGGCATGCCCGTATCGCCTGGGAGCATCGCCATGATTTCAACCGGGCGGCGGTGAACGCCGGCTGCAAGACGATAAGCAAGGTCGCGAAGGCAACCCAGGCGCGCATCGACGCGATCCAGAACGCCTATGACCGCGATACGAACCACGGCATTACCCAAATGCCCCCGATCGAACGATAGCGCGGGCGGGGCGACCGCACTATCATCGCGGGCATGAGCGACATCCACAATATCGTCGTCCTCACCGGCGCGGGCGTCTCGGCGGAGAGTGGGCTCGGCACCTTCCGCGGCCCCGGCGGGCTGTGGGAGGGGCAGCGGATCGAGGACATATGCACTCCTGAAGCGCTGGCGCGAAACCGCGATCTGGTGCTCGACTTCTATGACCAGCGACGCGCGGCGCTCAGCACGGTGAAGCCGAATGCCGCGCATGAGGCGCTGGCCCGGCTCGATCGCGAATGTCGGGGCGAATTGCTGATCGTCACCCAGAATGTCGATGATCTGCATGAGCGGGCAGGGACGAAGCGGTTGCTGCATATGCACGGCGAGCTGATGTCAGCGCTGTGCGAGCAATGCGGCGCGCGGGCCGGCTATGGCGGATCGATGCGCGACGGCACCGAATGCGGGGCCTGCGGAACGAAGGACGTCCTGCGCCCCGACATCGTCTTCTTCGGCGAGATGCCCTATCAGATGGAGCTGATCGACCAGGTGTTGAGCCGCGCCGATCTGTTCCTGTCGATCGGCACGTCAGGCGCTGTCTATCCGGCGGCGGGTTTCGTGCGCAGCGCGCGGCATCATGGCGCGCACACGCTCGAACTCAACCTGGACCCGTCGGAAGGAAGTTATTTCTTCCACGAAAGTCGGATGGGGCCGGCGAGCGCGCTGGTGCCTGCCTGGGTGGACGAGGTGCTGGCGGCGCAATAGCCCCGGCGGCTCAATCGACCCAGTCGAGGCCGATCTCGCGATAGAGGCCGCGATCTTCTTCCCACTTCTCGGCGACCTTGACGTGCAGGAAGAGGTGGACCTTGCGCTGGAGCAGCCGTTCGAGTTGCGCGCGGGCCTGCGAGCCGATCTCCTTCAGCCGCGCGCCGCCCTTGCCCAGCACGATCGCCTTCTGGGTGGCGCGGCCGACGAGGATCTGCTGGTGAATTGCGACCGACCCGTCCTTGCGCTCGTCATATTTCTCGGTCTCGACCGCCGACGCATAGGGCAGCTCGGCGTGGAGCTGGAGAAAGATTTGCTCGCGGGTCACTTCGGCGGCCAGCATCCGGTCGGTCGCGTCGGAGACCTGCTCCTCGGGGAAATGCCAGGGGCCCTCGGGCATCCGCACCTCAAGAGCCTTGCGCAGATCGCCGACGCCGTCGCCGGTGCTGGCCGAGATCATGAAGATCGCTTCTGGCTCGAGCTTCTCCTGCAGCCGGACGGCGAGTTCGAGCAGCTTTTCCTTGGCGCAGATATCGACCTTGTTGAGCACCAGCAGCTTAGGCTCGCGCCGCGCCGCCAGCGTGTCGAGCAGGTCGGCGATCTTGTGGGTGATCCCCGTCTTCGCGTCGATCACGAAGGCGATCAGGTCGGCGTCCTGCGCGCCGCTCCACGCGGCGGCCACCATCGCCCGGTCGAGCCGGCGTTGCGGCGCGAAGATGCCCGGGGTGTCGACCAGCAATATCTGGCTCTCGCCCGAGATTGCGACGCCGATCAGCCGGGTGCGGGTGGTCTGCGCCTTGGGGCTGACGATCGCGACCTTCTGGCCGACCAGCGCGTTGACGAGGGTGGATTTTCCGGCGTTCGGGGCGCCGACGACGGCAACGAAGCCGCAGCGTTCGGTCATGATAGTTTCTCCAGCAGGGCCTTGGCCGCGGCGGTTTCGGCTTCCTGCTTCGATGCGCCCTCGGCGCTCGCCTCGGCCTTGCCGGGGATCGCGACGGTGACGGTGAAGCGTGGGGCGTGATGGGGGCCGGTGCGGGCCCCCGTGGTATAGAGCGGGGGCTTGCAGCGATGGGCGGCCGCCCATTCCTGAAGCGATGACTTGGGATGCTTGGGCGCCTGGCCCTGGCCCGTGACCTTTTCGGCCCAGGCGCGCCGCACGAACGCCTGCGCGGCGAGCAGCCCGGCTTCGAGATAGACTGCGCCGATCAGCGCCTCGACCACGTCGCCCAGCACATTGTCGCTGTCCACCGCGCCATCGTCGCGGGCCTGCTTGCCGAGCTTGAGATGAGTCGCGACTCCTATCTCGCGTCCAACCTCGGCACAGGCTTCACGGCTGACGATCGCGTTGAGGCGGCGCGAGAGCTTGCCCTCGGGTTCGTCGGGAAACAGCTCGAACAGCCAGTCGGCGGCGATAAGCCCCAGCACGCGGTCACCGAGAAATTCGAGCCGCTCGTAATGCGCCGGGCCATGGCTGCCATGGGTCAGCGCGCGCTGAAACAGCGCGGCGTCGCGTGGTGCGTGCCCAAGGGTGGATTCTATCCAGGCTCGGAGAGCGTCGTCAGTCATCTGGCGCGCTCCTAACCGATATGGGGGATTGCGTCACCTCCGGCGCGTCGGCAGGTTGGAGCCATGGGCGACGTGGTAAATTTGAACAAGGCGCGCAAAGCGAGGGCAATGGATGCCGAGCGCGCGGCTGCCGAGGCCAATCGCGCAAAGTTCGGGCGCACCAAGGCTGAAAAGGAGCGCGACCGCGCCGACAAGGCGCGTGCCGAAAAGCTGCTCGATGGAGCGAAGCTGGGGGACTAGGGGTTGTGGGGATTTAGGATTCACATTTTTGGGGAGATGTGATTCACACTTTGGATGGAACGCTTCGTACTGACCGACGCCCAGTGGGCAAAGATGGAACCGCAT
>NZ_LARW01000074.1 GCF_000971055.1 Sphingomonas sp. SRS2 | reverse complement strand
CGATCCATCCGGGCGCATCTGCGATGTCATTTTCCCAATCGCCGGCAAGGACAAACTGGCGGCGATCATCAAGGAAAGCCAGGCAAAGGGCGCCTTGGATCGGCGGATCTACAAGGGGATGCGGAGGTCATGGGCCAAGCATTATCGCCGTATGCTGCCAAGCCTGCTTTCGGCACTGGAGTTCCGGTCGAACAACGCCGTGTGGCGTCCGGTGCTGGCGGCCCTGGACTGGATCAGAAGCAAA
>NZ_LARW01000073.1 GCF_000971055.1 Sphingomonas sp. SRS2 | reverse complement strand
CCTCCGCCGCCTCCGCCTCCGCCGGTTGTGGAAAGTCCGGGTCCGTTCATCGTGTTCTTCGACTGGGATAAGTCGGACATCACGGCGGAAGCTGCGTCGATCCTCGACAATGCGGCCAACGCTTATGCAACGACCGGCCAGGCCCGTGTCCAGCTTGCCGGCCACGCCGACAAGTCGGGTGGCGACCAGTACAATGTCGGCCTTTCGCAGCGTCGTGCCGACGCGGTGAAGTCCTACCTTGCTGGCAAGGGCGTGCCTGACAGCGCGATTGCGACTGAAGCGTTCGGTGAAAGCCGCCCGCTGGTCGACACCGCCGACGGCGTCCGCGAGCCGCAGAACCGCCGCGTCGAAATCACCTTCGGCGCCGGTATGTAAGCGGCAAGGTTATCGCTCCGGCGATGACTGGGAAGAATTGGGGTCGGCCTTCGGGCCGGCCCCTTTTCTTTGCGCTGCATAATCACTCGCGCTCTGGACGCGGCGGCCACACACGATAGGCTGTGAACGGCACGACAGGCGGGAAGGCTCATCCATCCGATGCAGATGTTCGAACTGATCGTCGCCTCCACCGCATCGGCGATATCGACGAACATACCCTCCACGAGCTTGAGCGCGACCTCGATCTCGAGGAGCTGAGCGCACTGTCGGCTAAGGCGTGACGCAAGGCCTCTCGCCATCGCCGGCTCGACAGGCCATGATCGCGGAACGGAGGAGGAGACGGCCATGGGCGTTATCGGCATAGGCGGACTGTTCTTTCGCGCGAAGGATCCCGACGCGCTCAATGTCTGGTATCGCGATCATCTCGGCGTCGGCGCGGGGTGCAATGCAACCGGCGAGGGTGAGCCGTCCGAATGGTACTGGCTCGTCCAGGGCGGGCCGGTGGTGTTCGCGCCGTTCAAGGACAACACCGATTATTTTCCGGCCGACAAGCAATATATGATCAACCTGCGCGTGTCGGGCATCGACGATCTGCTGGCCTCGCTGCGCGCGGGGGGGATCGCTGTCGAAACCCGCGCCGAATGGGACGCGCCGGAGACGGGACGGTTCGCGCGCATCCACGATCCCGAAGGCAATGCGATAGAATTATGGGAGCCACCGGCGAGCTCATGAGCCCGGCGCGGTTCTTCCATCTGCTGGTCGCGCTGGCCGCGCTCGCGGGGATCGTCCTCAGCTTCGCGGCGGGGCCGCCGGTGCCAACGCCGATCGGCCTGCGGACGCTACGCTTCTTCAGCTTCTTCACGATATCGACCAATGCGCTGGTGGCCTGGGCGGCGATTGGCCGGGCGCTGCCGCCGGGACGTCACTGGCGCGCTCTCGCCACGCGGCCGAGCATGCGAACCGCGATTGCGCTGTATATCCTCGTCGTCGCGCTGATCTTCCATCTGCTGCTCAGCGATATGGTGCGGCCGGGATTATCGGGATGGCTGGGCAATATGCTCGTCCATCAGGCGGCGCCGGCGGGCTGGCTGCTGTGCTGGTTCGCATTCGGCCCGCATGGCGGAATCGACGCCCGCGCGCCGCTGCGCTGGATGGCTTACCCGCTGCTCTATGGCGCATGGACCCTCGCGCATGGCGCGCTGCTCGGCTGGTATCCCTATCCGTTCATGAACGTGGCCAGCCATGGCTATCCCGCGGTGCTGCGGACGATGGCGCTGATGGCGCTGCTGTTCCTGGCGATCGCCTATGCGCTGCGCTGGGTCGACGGGCGACTCGCCCGGCGCGCCGCCTGAAAACGCAAAACCCCGGCCCGCCGATCGGCAGGCCGGGGTTCTGAAATCCGGTCGGCGCGCGGCGTTACTTGGGCGCGAGCACCATCAGCATCTGGCGGCCTTCCATGCGCGGGAACTGCTCGACCTTGGCCGTCTCGATCATGTCGGCCTGGACGCGTTGAAGCACCTGCATGCCAAGCTGGCCATGCGCGAGTTCGCGGCCACGGAAGCGCAGGGTGACTTTCACCTTGTCCCCTTCGTCGATGAACTCATGGACCTTCTTCATCTTGGTCTCATAGTCATGGTCGTCGATGTTCGGACGCATCTTGATCTCCTTGATCTCCTGCGTCTTCTGCGACTTCCGGGCAAGATTGGCCTTTTTCTGGGCCTCATATTTGAACTTGCCGACATCGAGGAATTTGGCGACCGGCGGGTCGGCGTTCGGAGAAACCTCGACCAGATCGAGGCCGATCTCCTGGGCCTGCTCCATCGCTTCGCGCGTATACATCACGCCCAGATTCTCGCCAGCCTCATCGATCACCCGAACCTTGGGCGACGAGATGAACTCATTGTAGCGCGGGCCATTGAGAGGCATTGGCTGCTGCCCCAAGGGGCGGCGCATCATCGGGGGACGTATAGCAGTATCTCCTGTGGTGGACGTTTCCACGCGCGATATAGGCCTTCGCGCGGCGTTTTGGAAGATGGACGGGGCTGTTTCCGCGACTCTTTGTCGCAGACTGTGACCGGCGTGCGTCAGCGTGGCAGCCCGACGCCACCCATTGGCACGGTTTCGGTATAGCTGTCGAATCCGGCGATCAGCGGACGGCCCCTGGCAATCGCGCTCTGGACGGCGGGCAGCTTGAGCGAGGCGGCATGGCTGTCCTTCGAGTCCCACACCTCGGTCACCCAGATCGCATTGTCGTCCTTCGCGTCCTTCGCGACGACGTAGCTCAGGCAACCGGGCATCGTGTCAGTGCCTTCGAGCAGGATCGCGATCAGTTCGTCGCGCTTGCCCGGCTGCGCGATCATCCGGCCCATCAGTCCATACATCGCCTTGCTCTCCTTGCCTGCCAGCGCCGGGGCGACGGCGAGCATTGCTACGCCGATACCTGCCGCCAATGCCGCGCGGCGGGTCGTACCCGTCATGCGCGCAGGTCCGGCGGCGTCGCTTCCGCCACCAGCGCGGCAATCGCTTCGTCCACGGTCATCACGACCTGCGCCTGCTCGCCCAGCCGCCGGATCGCGACAGTGCCTTCCTCGGCCTCCCGCTTGCCGACGACCAGCAGCGCAGGGACCTTGGCAAGGCTGTGCTCGCGCACCTTATAGTTGATCTTCTCGTTGCGCAGGTCGCTCTCGACGCGGAGCCCGGCGGCGGCGAGTTTCTTCTCGACCTCGCGGGCATAATCGTCGGCGTCGGACACGATGGTCGCGACCACGGCCTGCACCGGCGCCAGCCACATCGGGAAGCGTCCGGCATGATGCTCGATCAATATGCCGATGAAGCGCTCGAAGGTGCCGAGGATCGCGCGGTGGAGCATCACCGGGCGGTGGCGCTCGCCATCCTCGCCGATATAGGACGCATCGAGCCGCTCGGGCAGCACGGTGTCGGCCTGGATCGTGCCGACCTGCCAGGTGCGGCCGATCGCATCGGTCAGGTGGAACTCCAGCTTGGGCGCGTAGAAGGCTCCTTCGCCGGGCAATTCCTCCCAGCCATATTCCTGGGTCGCGCGGCCCGATGCGATCACCGCCTCGCGCAGCGTCTGTTCGGCCTTGTCCCACATCGCCTCGCTGCCGAAGCGCTTTTCGGGGCGCAGCGCGAGCTTGATCGCATAGCTGTCGAAGCCGAGATCACGATAAACCGCGTCGAGCAGGTCGCAGAAGTCCTTGATCTCGCCGATCAGCTGGTCCTCGCGCACGAAGATATGCGCGTCGTCCTGGGTGAACTGCCGCACCCGCATGATGCCGTGCAGCGCGCCATGCGGCTCGTTGCGGTGGCAGCAGCCGAACTCGGCCATGCGGATCGGCAGGTCGCGATAGCTCTTGATTCCCTGCTTGAAGATCAGGACGTGCGCGGGGCAGTTCATCGGCTTGAGCGCCATCAGGTCGCCCTCGCCGGTCAGCACCGGTCCCTCTTCCTCGCTGTTCGGGATCTCGTCGGGCACGACGAACATATTCTCGCGATATTTACCCCAATGGCCCGACTGCTCCCATTGGCGCGCGTCCATCAGCTGCGGTGTCTTCACCTCGGCATAGTCGGCGGCGTCGAGCTTGCGGCGCATATAGGCTTCCAGCACGCGCCACAGGCGGAAGCCCTTGGGGTGCCAGAAGACCGAGCCCTGCGCCTCCGACTGGAGATGGAACAGGTCCATGTCCTGCCCGATGCGGCGATGGTCGCGCTTGGCGGCCTCCTCCAGCCGCGTCAGATGCGCGTCGAGCTGCTTCTTGTTCAGCCAGCCGGTGCCGTAGATACGGCTGAGCATCGCATTGGCCTGATCGCCGCGCCAATAGGCGCCCGAAACGCGGGTCAGCTTGAACGCCGCCGGGTCCAGCTTGCCGGTCGACGGCAGATGCGGGCCGCGGCACATATCGAGCCAGTCGTCGCCCGACCAGTAGACCGTCAGCGGCTCGTCGCCCGGAAGCTCGGCGGCCCATTCGGCCTTGAAGCTCTCGCCCTGCTGCTTCCAGCGCGAGATAAGCTGCTCCCGGCTCCACTCTTCTCGGCGCAGCGGCTTGTTCGCTGCGATGATCTTGCGCATCTCCGCCTCAATTGCGGGCAGATCCTCCTCGGTAAAGGGGCGATCTTTCGGGGCGAAGTCATAATAGAAGCCGTCGTCGGTCGAGGGGCCGAAGGTGATCTGCGTGCCCGGAAACAGGCTCTGCACTGCCTCGGCCAGAATATGGGCATAATCGTGCCGCGCGAGTTCGAGCGCATCGGCCTCGTCGCGCGCCGTCACCAGCGCGAGCGTCGCATCCTGTGTCAGCGGCCGATCGAGGTCGCGCAACTCGCCGTCGATCCGCGCCGCGAGGGCCGCCTTCGCCAGCCCCGGCCCGATCGCGGCGGCGATCTCATAGGGGGTAGTGCCCGTCTTCACTTCGCGCACCGAGCCGTCGGGAAGCGTGATGGTGAGAAGATCGGACATGGGCGTTCGGGAATCCTTGTATTTGCGGAGCGCGGCTTATGCCCGGACAAGGGGGCGCGGGGCAAGCGCCGCCTTGTCACACGGCGGACAAGGGCTTCGCGCCAGTTCGGATCGATATGGGGTTGACGCGATGCGCGCGCCATTGTCCGATCGCCCCGGGGCAAAGGGGGATGGCCGGATGACCGACGAACAGGCCGACAGCGCGTTTCGCTTCGAGGGTAACTGGCGCGAATTCGCGCCGATCGCCTTCACCAACCTGCTGCTGATGATCGTCACGCTGGGCATCTACCGCTTCTGGGCGACGACCCGCGAGCGCCGTTATCTGTGGGACCGGACCCGCTTCATCGGCGCGCCGCTCGAATGGACCGGGACTGGCAAGGAGCTGCTGATTGGCTTCGTCCTCGTGCTGATATTGCTCGGCCTGCCGCTGTTCGCGCTTCAGTTCGTGGCGCAGGGGCTGATGCTGCGCGGCGAGATCGGCAGCGCCATCGCGCTGATCCTCACCGCCTATGCCGCGCTGCTCTACCTCTATGGCCTGGCACGCTACCGGACGCTGCGCTACCGGCTAAGCCGCACCTTCTGGCACGGCATTCGCGGCGGCAGCGACGATCAGGGCTGGGGCTATGCCGGCACTGCTTTGTGGAAAACCGCGGTCGGCGCGTTCATCCTCGGCGTGTTCATTCCCTGGTCGATGACCAGCCTGTGGAACGACCGCTGGAACCGGCTGAGCTTCGGCAGCCACCGTTTCGAGGCGAGCGCGAACTGGCGGCCGATCATCGGGCGCTTCCTGCTTTTCTACCTGCTGCCGATCGTCGGCTGCGTCGGCGGGATCGGCGTCGTTGCGGGGAGCATGGCCGGTGGCGGCGGGCCGACCCCGGCGGCGTTCGGGGCCATCATCATCGGCGCGATCGTCGGCTATGCGGTGATGGGGCTGATCGCGATCGTCTATTATGCCGCCTTCCTGCGCGAGGCGATCGGATCGCTGCGGCTCAATCAGATCGGCTTCGCCTTCACCGCGCGGACGACCGACTGGATCAAGCTGATCCTCGGCCATATCGGGCTGATCGTCATCACGCTGGGCATCGGGCTGATCTTCATCGGCTATCGCAACTGGTCCTTCTTCATCCGCCATCTCGAAGCGACCGGCGAGGTCGATCTGGCGACGCTCACCCAGTCGACCACCGAGGAGCCGCGCCAGGGCGAGGGATTGCTGGACGCGTTCGATGTCGGAGCCTTCTGATCCGGCGACGGTGCGTGCGGCGGCGTGGCTGCATGACGGGCAGAGCGCCGTTCGCCATGATGTGACCGTCGCAATCGACGGCGGCGACCTGCTGATCGATGGCTTTCCGCCGGTGCCGGTCGACCGGCTGCGGCGGCTCGATTCGGCGGAGATGGCTTTCGGGCGCAGCGATCTGAAGGGCTGGCGGCTCGGCTTCGATGTCGAACCGCCCGGACCGATATTGTGGCGGCTGCCCGCTCGCGCCCGCTATGGCGGGCCGATCGACCGGATCGGGCTCTGGGGGGCGGCGGCGATCGGGCTGGCGCTGTCGGCGCTCGTCGTCCTCGGCGCGATTCAGGGGCTCGATCTGCTCGCACGCGCGATTCCCTATAGCTGGGAACAGCGGCTGGGCGACGCGATCAGCGGCGATTTCGGCGAGCATGCCTGTCGTGGCCCCGCCGGGCAGAAGGCGCTCGATGGGCTGGCCCGGCGGCTTTCCCCTTCGGGCCGGCCGATGCGGGTGGGGGTGGTCAACCTGCCGGTGGTCAACGCGGTCGCGCTGCCCGGCGGGCGCATCCTGATCTTCCGGGGACTGATCGACGACGCGAAATCGCCCGACGAGGTGGCCGGGGTGCTCGCGCATGAGATCGGCCATGTCGAGCATCGTCACGTCATGGTGTCGCTGCTCCGCCGCTTCGGCATCGGCCTGCTGATCGGATCGGGCGGCAGCGCCGCCGAATATGGCCAGGTGCTGATCGAGTCGCGCTACAGCCGCGCCGCCGAGAGCGAAGCCGATGATTATTCGATCGACCATATGGTACGCGCGGGGATCAGCACCGCGCCGACCGCGGCGATGTTCGGGCGCTTCGGGCGCGACGAGGCTGCGATGCCCGGCCTGTTCGTCTACATGGCCAGCCACCCGCCTTCGGCCGAGCGGAAGAAGCGTTTCGAAACGGCAGCGAAGCGGGTGCTACATCCGACGCCATCGCTCGATTCCGCCGGCTGGGACGCGGTGCGCGCGATGTGCGGCAAGGCGAAGGCAAAGAACGCGTTCGGACTTCGAATCTGAACGCAGCCGGGCTAAACCCCTCGCCATGACCGCCTATCTCGCCCGCCCCGACAAGCCCGCGCTCGCCTATCGCTACCGTCCCGGACGCGGACCGACGATCCTGTTCCTGCCCGGCTACCGGTCGGACATGGAGGGCGACAAGGCAACCGCGATCGATGCCTGGGCTGCGCGCGAGGGGCGGGCGATGCTGCGGCTCGACTATTCGGGCTGCGGGGTGAGCGAGGGGACGTTCGCCGATCACACCCTCGCCGACTGGCGTGACGACGCGCTCGCGGCGATCGACGCCTTTGCTGGCGGCGGGCCGCTGCTGCTCGTCGGATCGTCGATGGGCGGCTGGCTCGCACTGCTCGTGGCGCTGGCGCTGCCGGGACGGGTTCAGGCGATCGTCGGCATCGCCGCGGCGCCGGATTTCACCGAATGGGGCTTTTCGGACGATGTCGTCGCGCTGCTTCGCCGGGAAGGGAAGATCGAGGAACCGAGCGACTATTCGGACGAGCCCTATCTGACCACCTACGGCTTCTGGGAATCGGGACAGGCGAACCTGCTGCTCGACGGCGAAATCGCCTTCGACGGCCCGGTACGCTTGCTCCACGGCCAGCTCGACGAGACGGTGCCGGTGTCGGTGGCGCTGCGGCTAGGCCGGGCGCTGCGTTCAGCCGATGTGCAGACGATCCTCGTCAAGGAAGGCGACCACCGGCTGTCGCGGCCGGGCGACATCGCCCTGCTGATCGCGACGATCGCCGCCCTGATGGAGCCATGATGCTGCTGACCCTTCTGGCCGCCGCCGCTGCGCCGGTTCCCGCCGCCCCGCCCGCCCCGCCGCCGATCTCGCAGGCCGAGCATGGAGCGCGTGGCGCGAAGTGCGCGGCGCTGGCCGACCGCGATCCCGCCAAGGCCCAGGCCGAAGCGCGCGAGTGGCTCGCCGCCAATGGCGGGATGGCGGCGCGGCAATGCCTCGGCATCGCCCAATCGGGGCTCGAACAATGGGCAGCCTCAGCGACGACCTTCGAGGCCGCCGCCAAGGAAGCGCAGATCGCGCAGGATCCGATGGCGGTGGTGCTGTGGATGCAGGCGGGCAACGCCGCGCTGGCGGGTGATGAGGCGGCGCGGGCGCGCGGGAATTTCGATCGCGCGCTGGCGCTGCCCGGCCTGTCGAAGGAGATGAAGGGCGAGGTCCATCTCGACCGCGGCCGCGCGTCGGTCGCGCTCGGCGATACCGCCGCGGCCAAGGCCGATCTCGATCAGGCGACGGCGCTGGTGCCGCGCGATCCGCTCGGCTGGCTGCTGCGCGCCAATCTCGCCCGCAAGATGAAGGACATGGCCACCGCCTTCGCCTCGATCCGCGAGGCGGCGAAGCTGGCGCCCGCCGATGCCTCGATCGCCTATGAAGCGGGCAATATCGCCGCCGCCTCGGGCAATATGGACGACGCGAAGGCGGCATGGACGCGCGCGGCGCAGTCCGCGCCGGAGAGCAATGCCGGACGCGCGGCGGCGCTGGCGTTGCAGGGCGGGGAACGGAGCAAGCCGTAGCATTTCCACCTGCGTCATTCCGGCGGAGGCCGGAATCTCGGGAGGAGAGGAGATCAGGTTGAGGCAGGAGCCGCCTGAGATCCCGGCCTCCGCCGGGATGACGGATTGGAGAGGCGGAGATGATGTTGCGGTTGAGGTAGGGCTGTTAGCCCCCTACATCCCGCCACATGAAATATCTCCACACCATGATCCGCGTTTCGGATCCCGATGCGACGATCCGTTTCTTCGAGCTGCTTGGGCTCCGGGAAGTCCGCCGCATCGACAATGAGGGTGGCCGCTTCACCCTGATCTTCCTTGCCGCCCCCGGCGATGAGGATGCCCAGGTCGAGCTCACCCATAATTGGGATGAGGCCGGTGGCTACGAGGGCGGGCGCAATTTCGGCCATCTCGCCTATCGCGTCGACGATATCTACGCGACGTGCCAGCGGCTGATGGACGCCGGGGTGACGATCAACCGCCCGCCGCGCGACGGGCATATGGCCTTTGTGCGCAGCCCCGATAACATCTCGGTCGAACTGCTCCAGGACGGCCATCTCGACCCTGCCGAACCCTGGGCATCGATGCCCAACACGGGAGTGTGGTGAGATGAGCATCGAAATCGTTCGGGTGTCGGCGCTCAGCGACAATTATATCTGGCTGGCGCACGACCCCGCATCGGGTGAGACGGTGGTGATCGATCCCGCCGTCGCCGAGCCGGTGCTGGAAGCCGCGGCGGCCCGGGGATGGACGATCGGCCAGATCTGGAACACCCATTGGCATCCCGACCATATCGGCGGCAATGATGCGATCAAGGCGGCGACCGGCGCGATCGTCAGCGCCCCCGCCGCGGAGGCGGCGAAGATCCCGTCGCTCGACATCGCATTGGCCGAGGGCGACATCGTCCGGCTGGGCGCGATCAGCGGCCATGTCATGGAGGTCCCGGCGCACACCGCCGGACATATCGCGATCCATCTGCCGGACGAGGAGGTCGTCTTCGTCGGCGACACGCTGTTCGCGATGGGCTGCGGCCGGCTGTTTGAGGGTACGCCAGCGCAGATGTTCGCGAACATGAAACGGCTGGAGGCGCTGCCGCCCGAAACGCATGTCTATTGCGCGCATGAATATACCCAGAGCAACGGCCGCTATGCGCTGGTCGCCGAACCCGGCAACGACGCGATCCGCGCGCGGATGGAGGCGGTCGACTCCGCGCGGGCGCTTGGCGAGGCGACCGTGCCGACGACGATCGCGCTCGAACGCGCGACCAACCCTTTCATGCGCGCGGACAGCGCCGCCCAACTCGCAGAACGCCGCGCCGCCAAGGATGTGTTCCGGGGCTGAAACAGCGTATAAGCTGCCGCCAACAGGAGAGTCGCCCAGGGAGGCCCATCATGCGCATCAGCCGATATCTGCGCCCCGCTGCCGCATTGCTTTGCGTTCCCTTTCTGGCCGCCACCGACGCCCCGGCGCCGCTGTCGCCCAAGGCGCAGAAGGAACTGGCCGGCCGCACCGCCGGTGCGCCGGTGTCCTGCGTGCAGCTTCGGCAGATCGGCGCGACCCGCATCGTCGACGCCACCGCGATCATCTACAAGCAATCCCCGCGGCTCTGGTATGTGAACCAGCCCGATAATGGCCGCTGCGACCTGCTGCGCCCCAACCGGATGCTGATCACCGCCAGTTCGAGCGGCCAGCTGTGTGGCAAAGATCTGGTGACGATCGCCGAGGCGAACCCGCCGATCACCTATGGCGCGTGTGGGTTGGGGCAGTTCATACCCTATACGAAGTGACAGAGCGTCGTGAGCGATCAGCCCGGTTCGCGCTGGTTGAAGACCGACCAGCCGGTCGCGGCCGCGAGGCGTTCAAGCGCGAGTGACCCGAGCGTCGAATTGCCGCGCTCGTTGAGGCCCGGCGACCAGACGGCGATCGAGGCGATGCCGGGGACGACGCAGAGGATGCCGCCGCCGACGCCCGACTTGCCGGGAATGCCGACGCGGAAGGCGAATTCGCCCGAGCCGTCATAATGGCCGCATAGCATCATCAGCGCGTTGATGCGCCGGGCGCGCATCGGCGACACGACGTTGAAGCCGGTCTCGGGATGTTGCCCCTCCAGCATCAGATAGCGGCCCGCGCGGGCGAGTTGCCGGCAATTCATCGCCAGAGCGCACTGGTGGAAATAGACCCCCAGCACCTGCTCGACCGGATGGTGGATATTGCCGAAGGCGCGCATGTAATTGGCGAGCGCGGTGTTGCGGAAGCCGGTGTCGGCCTCGCCCTGCGCGACTTCATTGTCGATTATGATGCTGTCGTCGCCGGCCACCTCGCGCATGAAGCGCAGGACCTCGCCGATCGCTTCCTTGGGCTCGTGTCCGGCCAGCACGACGTCGGACACGACGATCGCCCCGGCGTTGATGAAGGGGTTGCGCGGAATGCCCTGTTCGGCCTCCAACTGGACGATCGAATTGAAGGCGTTGCCCGACGGTTCGCGCCCAACCCGCTTCCACAGCGAATCACCGACCTTGCCGAGCGCCATGGTCAGCGCGAACACCTTCGATACCGACTGGATCGAAAAGGCGGTGTCGGCGTCGCCCGCCGCATAGATCCGCCCGTCATGGGTGGTGATCGCGATGCCGAAATTCTTCGGATCCACCCGCGCCAGTCCGGGGATATAGTCGGCGACCTTGCCGCGATCCTGAATCTCCGCCATTTCGGCGGCGATGCGGTCGACCAGGGCCTGGAGATCGGGGGCGGCGGTCAGCGGCATATCAGTCGCTCCCCCTGAAGGATTGCGGCGGCCCTCAGACCCGCATCGGCATGAGGACGTACAGCGCCGCCGCCTTGTCATTCTCACGGATCAGCGTCGGCGCCGCGGCATCGGCGAGGTGGACCTCGACCATGTCGCCGTCGATCTGCCCGAGGATATCGAGCAGGTAGCGCGCGTTGAAGCCGATCTCGAAACCGGTCGAGCTGTAGTCGCCGGGGACTTCCTCGGCGGCGGTGCCGTTCTCCGGGCTGGTCACCGACAGCGTGATCTTGTCGGTATCCAGCGCCATCTTCACCGCGCGGGTCTTTTCCGAGGCGATGGTGGCGACGCGGTCGACGCCCTCCATGAAGCTCTTCGGGTCGATCCTGAGCAGCTTGTCGTTGGCGGTCGGGATGACCCGGTTATAATCGGGGAAGGTGCCGTCGATCAGCTTCGAGGTGAGGATCGCGGTGCCGAGGCCGAAGCGGATCTTGGTCGAAGACAGCGACACGTCGACCGAACCGTCGACCTCGTCGAGCAGCTTGCGCAGTTCGCCGATGCATTTGCGCGGGATGATGATGTCGGGCATCGCCTCGGCGCCATCGGGGCGCGGAATGGTGACGCGGGCGAGGCGGTGGCCATCGGTCGCCGCGGCCTTGAGCACCGGAGCGCCTTCGTCCTGCACATGGAAGAAGATGCCGTTGAGATAATAGCGGGTCTCTTCGGTCGAGATCGCGAAGCGGGTCTTGTCGATCAGTTGCTTGAGCGTCTCGGCGGGGAGTTCGAACTTGGTCGGCAGCTCGCCTTCCGCGATCATCGGAAAGTCGTCCTTGGGCAGCGTCTGCAGGTTGAAGCGCGCGCGGCCCGCGACGACGAGCATCTTGCCGTCGGCGGCGGTCAGCGAAACCTGGCTACCCTCGGGCAGTTTGCGGGCGATATCGAACAGCGTGTGCGCCGATACCGTGATCGCGCCCGGCTGGTCGATCGCGGCCGCGACGACCTCGACGATCTGCAGGTCGAGGTCGGTAGCCATCAGCCGCAGCGTGCCTTCCGACGTCGCCTCGATCAGCACGTTCGACAGGATCGGGATCGTGTTGCGCCGTTCCACGACCGACTGGACATGGCCAAGGCTTTTCAGAAGCGTCGCGCGTTCGATCGTTGCCTTCATGGACTGCCCCGGAATCCCCGATGTTCAAATGGAATCCGGTTATAGCGCGGCTTTGCGGCCCGGCTAGTCCCAAGCTGCAAAAGCTGGGGATATTTCGTGCTACGGCGCCAAATAAGAAAAAGGGGCCGGAGTCCCGCGACCCGGCCCCTTCCCCTTTCGGTCGCGCGAGCGATCAGAAGCGGAAGCCGAAGCCTGCCGTCACCTGATTGCGCGAGAAGCCGTTCTCATAGTTGGAATAGCGATATTCGGTCTTCACGAAGCTGTTGCCCGTGATCGCATATTCCGCGCCGACGCCGACCCGGACGCCGTCGAGATCGGTGCTGCCGAGCCCGACCGTGCCGGTGCCGTCATTGCCGGTCAGCTTGGCGCGGGCATTGGTGTAGCCGGCCTTGGCGTAGAGCAGCGTGCTGCCGCCGACGACGGCGCCGACACGCCCGCCGACATAGAGGTCGCGGCCGGCCTTGGCGCACAGGCGCGGATCGGCGACCGTGGTCGAACCGACACACTGCTTCACGCTCGAATCCGTTGCTTCGGCCTCGACGCCGACCAGGCCCATGCCCGTCTGGAAGTCATAACCCACACCAAGCCCGTAGCCGATGCCGTCGTCATGCCCGTTGTTCTGGACGCGATCCCAACCGGCAAGCGCTTCGACGCGGGCACCGGTGAACGGGGCTTTGTCCTGGGCAAGGGCGGGGGTTGCTGCGCTGGCCGCGAAAAGGGCGGCGACAACGATGCTGCGCATAATATACTCCATCTTTAACCTCGTCTCCGAAGGATGTTGGAGACGCGAGGGGCCTAGTGCACGAAGCCGGCGGAGGTTGCATGAACCTCAGATAAACAACCGATTTCGTTGCATTTATGCCACTTTTGAAAGGTCGGGGGTTGACAGGAATCGGTACCCGGATTTGCTTGCCGCTTTGTGCGCTACTGCTCGTTGCAGCGGCGCCGGTGGACCGGGCGGCATTGGGAATTTTTTCGGGCTGGGGGGCGTTTCGCGACGCCAATCCCCCGCGCTGCTTCGCGATTGCGACGCCCGAACGGCGCAGCAAGGGCGACCGGCGCAGCTTCGCCTCGGTCGCGATCTGGCCCCGCCAGCACATCAACGGCCAGGTTCATTTCCGCCTGCGCGAGCCGCGCGCGCCGAACAGTCCGATCCGGCTGATCTTCGGCGACCGTAGCTTTTCGCTCGTCGCCGCCAGCCTCGACGCCTGGGCCCCCGACTCGCGCGCCGACGCCGCGATCGTCGCGGCGATGCGCAGCGGCACCTCGATGCGGATCGCCTGGGTGTCGAAAGATGGGCGGGATCGGTCGGACGGCTATCTGCTGGCGGGGGTCGCAACCGCGATCGACGCGGCGGCGCTGGGCTGCGCGCGGCGGTAGAAACTAAGAAAGGCGGCGGTCTTTAGAGACCGGCCGCCTTTCGAAGCTCATCGTTGATTCGGGTTTGCCATCTGGGCCCCGAATCCTTGAACCAGTCGATCACCTCCTGATCAAGTCGCAACGAAACCAGCTTCTTGGTCGCTTCGGCCTTTGGACGGCCGCGCTGCACTAATTTGGCGCCGATGTACGCATCGGCTTCCTCAAACCAATCCTCACCGAGGACCGGTTTGCTCTCATCCGCTTTCGCTGCGGCGGCGTTGGTATCTTTCACGTTCTCCATGGTCAGCTTTCCACATCGTAATGATGCGGCGGCTATCTTCTCTCGGCGTCCACACGACCAATATGACTTGGCCCTTCATCTCCCCGATCGAAATATACCGTTCTTCCTTATAATCTCTGTCATCTCGCTTGGTGAGATGGAACGCGTCAAAAAATTCAGCCGCGTCATCAAAGTCAATCTGTCTTTCGTTCAGAACTTTGCGACGCTTTTCCTCATCGTAGGAAATCCGCATTTGCTATCAATCCCGTTATCGATGCCCGTAGGCTATTCCCTTGATCCATGACTGTCTCCTTCATGCTGTTACTGACAGGCGCGTTTGGCCTGCCACGCATAGTTACACGATCTGATCGACCGTATTTTTGTAGATACAATTATTCCAAAAGGATGTCAATATTTGTAGCTACAAAAATATTTAGTGATGGGGCTATTCCCGCATCGCCTCCGCCGCGAGGGCGTCCGCCTCGATCAGCAGGACATCGTCGGCGGTTCCCTGCGCCACCGTCTCGCGGCCGATCAGCACCGGCACCGCGAGCGGAGAGACGCGGTCGAGCTTTACGTGGACGATATTCTCGGCGGCGCGCTCGATCAGGTGGCTGAGCCGGCCGACATCGGTCATCTTGGCGCGCGCGTCGGCCCAGGCGGCGTCGAGCAGGAGATGGTCGGGCTCGTAGCGGCGCAGCACGTCGTAGATCAGGTCGGTCGAGAAGGTGACCTGCCGCCCCGACTTCTTCTTGCCGGGATGCTGGCGCTCGACGAGACCGCCGATCACCGCGACTTCGCGAAAGGCGCGCTTGAGCAGCGCCGAACGCTCGACCCAGTCGACGAACTCGTCCTCAAGGATCGTCGCGGAGAATAAGGCGGCCGGATCCTCGACCGGTTCGACCGAATAGGTCGCGATCGCATAGTCGCTCGCGACGAAGCCGAGCGGGGACAGGCCAAGGCTTTCCATCCGCCGGGTGAGCAACATGCCGAGCGACTGGTGTGCGTTCCAGCCCTCGAAGCTGTAGATCACCATATAATGGCGCTTGTCGCGCGCGAAGGTCTCGACGAGCAGCTCGTCGGGCGCGGGCAGGCGCGAGCGGCGCTGCTGGACCTCGAGCCATTCGCGGACATCGTCGGGGAAGCGGGGCCATTGCGACGGATCATGGAGATATTCGCGAACGCGGGCGGCGAGATGGGTCGAGATCGGCATCCGCGCGCCGCCATAGGTGGGGATCCGCGCGGGCTTCGATGTGGCGCGGACGATCAGGTCAGTCAGGTCGATCTTCTGCACCTCGAGCGCGAGCCCCATGAAGAAGAAGCAATCGCCGGGCGCGAGGGTGACGCCGAAGCCCTCCTCGACCTTGCCGAGGCTGCGGCCGTTCTTGAAGCGTACGTCGAGCATCGGCGCCTCGACGATTATCCCGGCGTTGAGCCGGTGCTGGACCGCGAAATTGGGGTGGCTGATCCGCCACCGCCCGTCGGGATCGCGGGTCAGGCGGCGATATTTCTCATAAGCCTTCAGCGCATAGCCGCCATTGGCGATATAGTTGAGCACGCGGTCGAACTGTTCGGCGGACAGCGTCGCATAGGGTGCGGCGCGATTGACCTCGGCGAGCATGTCCTCCGCCCGGAACGGCCCGGCGCAGGCCACCGCCATGACATGCTGGGCGAGCACGTCGAGGCTGCCGGCGCGGAAAGGGTCGTTGTCGAGTTCGCCCGCCTCGATCGCGTCGAGCGCGGCGCGGCCTTCGAGATATTCGAAGCGGTTGCCGGGGACGAGCACCGCCTCGCTCGGCTCGTCGAGCCGGTGATTGGCGCGGCCGATGCGTTGTAGCAGCCGCGAGGCCCCTTTCGGCGCACCCATCTGGATGACGAGATCGACATCGCCCCAGTCGACCCCGAGGTCGAGGCTCGCGGTCGCGACCAGCGCGCGCAGCCGCCCCTCGGCCATCGCGCCCTCGACCTTTCTGCGCGCCTCTTTCGACAGTGAGCCGTGGTGGATGCCGATCGGCAGGCCCATCGCATTGGCCTTCCACAGATCCTGGAAGATCAGCTCGGCGAGGCTGCGGGTGTTGCAGAAGATGATCGTGGTCTTGTGGGTCTCGATCTCGGCCATCACCTGTTCGGCGGCATAGCGCCCCGAATGGCCCGCCCAGGGAATCCGGCCCGACGGGATCAGGATATCGATCTGCGGCGCTGCCCCCGCATCGCCCTCCACCAGCGCGACCGCCTCATAATCGCCGTCGCCCGATAGCCAGCCGCGATAGGCGTCGGGATCGGCGATCGTCGCCGACAGCGCGACCCGGCGCATGGCCGGCGCGAGGCTTTCGAGCCGAGCGATCGACAGCGATAGAAGGTCGCCGCGCTTGGTGGTGGCGAAGGCATGCACCTCGTCGATGACGATGGTCTTCAGATTGGCGAACAACCCCGCGCTGTCGGGATAGGAGAGCAGCAGGCTCAGCGATTCGGGGGTGGTCAGCAATATCTGCGGCGGCTTCACCCGCTGTCGCGCCTTGCGGTCGGAGGGCGTGTCGCCGGTCCGCGTCTCCACCCGGATATCGAGGCCCATTTCCTCGATCGGGTTCAGCAGGTTGCGCTGAACATCGACCGCGAGCGCCTTGAGCGGGGAGACGTAGAGGGTGTGGAGCCCGTCCTGCGGCGTCTCGATCAGCTGGACGAGCGTGGCGAGGAAGCCGGCGAGGGTCTTGCCCGATCCGGTCGGCGCGACAAGCAGCGCGTTGCGCCCCTCGCGGGCGGCGGCGAGCATGTCGAGCTGATGCCGCCGCGGCCCCCAGCCCTTCGCGGCGAACCAGTCGGTGAGGGGTGGGGGAAGGTCAGCCATTTACGTCGTCCCGGCGGAGGTCGGGGCCGCCACAGGCCGGGGGCGACGTGCGCTCAAGACGTTGGCGGCCCCGGCCTCCGCCGGGGCGACGGGAAAGGAAGGCCGCTCAATGCCCCGCCTGCGGGCCGCGCTCCAGCCCCGATGCCGCCAACTGCCCGTCGATCATCGCCAGCAGGCGGTCGAGCGCGGGCTGGTCCTTCGCTTCGGCGCGGGCGACCAGCACGTCCTGAGTATTCGATGCGCGCAGCAGCCACCAGCCGTCGGGGGTGTTGACCCGCGCGCCATCGGTGCGATCGACGTCCGCTCCGCTCGCGGCGAGCCGGTCGAGCACCTCCTCGATCACCTTGAACTTGCGGCTCTCGTCGACCTGGAAGCGCAGCTCCGGCGTGTTGACGAGCTTGGGCATCCTGTCCTTGAGCGCGGTCAGCGACCCGCCGAGCTCACCGATCGCCTCGATCAGCCGCACCGCCGAATAGAGCGCGTCGTCGAAGCCGTACCAGCGGTGCTTGAAGAAGATGTGGCCCGACATCTCGCCGGCGAGCGGGCTGTCGGTCTCGGCCATCTTGACCTTGATCAGGCTGTGGCCGGTCTTCCACATGCATGGCGTACCGCCCAGTTCGGCGACCCGGTCGAACAGCGCCTGGCTGGCCTTCACATCGGCGATGATCGTTCCGCCGGGCACCTCGCGCAGCACCGGCTCGGCGAGGATCGAGAGGATCTGGTCGCCCCAGACGACCCGGCCCTGCCCGTCGATCGCGCCGATCCGGTCGGCGTCGCCGTCGAAGGCGATGCCGAAGTCGAGCTGCTTTTCGGCGACCAGCGCCTTTAGGTCGGCGAGGTTCTTTTCCTCGGTCGGATCGGGATGATGGTGCGGGAAGCGGCCGTCGATCTCGGCATAGAGGACATGATGTTCGCCGGGTAGCCGGGCGACCAGCTTTTCGAGGATGCGCCCGCCCGCGCCATTGCCATTGTCCCAGCCGATCCGGAACGCGCCGCCCGAAAAGCCTTCGAGCAGCCGGTCGACATAGAGATCCTCGATGTCGGCGTCACTGACCGTGCCCGTGCCTTCGTCCCAGTCGGCCTCGGCGGCCATGCGGCCGATCGACTGGATCGAATCGGCGAAGAACGGCTTGTGATGGAGCACCATCTTGAAGCCGTTATAGTCGCCCGGATTGTGGCTTCCGGTGATCTGGATGCCGCCGTCGACCTCCAGCGTCGCTTCGGCGAAATAGAGCATCGGGGTCGGGCCCAGCCCGGTGCGGACGACATCAACGCCGCTTTCGGTAAGCCCGCGGATCAGTTCGTCGCGCAGCGCCTCGGACGAGAGCCGTCCGTCCCAGCCGACCGCGACGCGGGTGCCGCCGGCGCGGCGGACATGGCTCGCGAAACCCCGGCCGATCGCATAGGCGTCGGCTACACCGAGCGTTTTCCCCACGATCCCGCGGATGTCATATTCGCGCAGCGAAGTCGGGTCGAAACGATGGGTCAAATGGGGCCTCCGTGAAAGAAAGTTCCTCCCCGGCACGGAGAGGGGGGACCATCCGAAGGATGGTGGAGGGGGACTGCATCAGGCGGGCTGATGTTGGCAGGTCCCCCTCCACCGCTGTCGCGGCCCCCCCCGTGCTGGGGAGGATTTATGTTCGCCCAACATCTTAGCGCCGGGGCAGTTCCGCCAGCAAGATGTCACGCGCCGCGTTCACCCGGCTGGCGAGTTCGGCGGAGCCGCCCTGATCGGGATGAACCCTGGCGACGAGCCGGCGGTGCGCGGCCTGGATTTCTTCGGGCGATGCGTCCGGCCCAACGCCGAGGACGCGGCGGGCTTCGTCCTTGTCCATGCGGCCGGCGGGGTCGGGGCGCTGCGTCTGGCCCTGCACCAGCATCCAGATTCCGGGCAGGAACATCGGCAAGCCGACCTGCCAGGCGCCCTTCAACAGCAGGAAAGCGCCGGCCACCGCTGAGCCGGCGGCGACGAGCTGATTGCGGGTGAGGCCGCGTCCCCACATCCACCAGGCGGCCGCGGCGGCCGCCAGCAGCAGCAGGATCACCCGGCGGCTGCCTGATGCGGCTGATGCTGCGGCCATTGCGACAGCGCGAGGCCCGACACCATCTCGCGCAGCTCCTGCCGCGCGGCGATATGCGCGATGCCGGCCTCGCCGCCGATCGCCTTGAGGTCGAGCAGGGTCAGCCCCTTGGGAAAGAGTTCGCGATAGATGACGCGTTCGGACAGGCCCGGGATCACCCGGAAGCCGACCCGCTTGGCGAGTTCGTGCATCGCCTCGGCGACGCGGCGCATGTTGCGCGCCTCGAGATGCTGGAGGCGGTTGCGCAGCAGCACCCAGTCGACCGTGCCGCCATCGATCCGGCCGCGCGCCTTGCGCGCCTCCCATACCAGCTCGGCATAGAAGCTCGGCCGGCGGATCTTGAAGGTCTCGGGATCGACCTGGCCGATCAGGTCGAGGTCGACGAAGCTGTCGTTGATCGGCGTCACCAGCGTATCCGCGCGCTGGATCGCGGCGCGGGCATGCTCGTCGTCGCGGCCCGGTGTGTCGATCACGACGACGTCATGGTCGGCGGCGAAACCGGCGATGATATCGGACAGGACATGGCCGCGCGCGGGATCGAATGTCTCGTAGGTCGGCGTGGGCAGCGCCACGCCGCTGCGGCTCTGGGTGGCGACGCGATTTTCCAGATAGCGGGCGAGGGTGCGCTGACGGGTATCGAGATCGATCGCGGCGACCCGCCTGCCGGCGCTGGCCAACGCCACCGCGACATGCACCGCGGTGGTCGATTTCCCCGATCCGCCCTTTTCATTGGCGAAGACGATCAGATGCGCGTTCGACAAACTTATATTCCCCTTCGCCGCACCATGCTTGATCGGATGGCCGGCCTTGTCCAAGGAGCATTCCACTAATCGGGGTGTATAGTCAGTGCAAATCGTCCGGAACATAGCGGATCTCCGTCAGGCGGTCGCAAATCTGAGGATAAGTGGCGCGCAGGTGGCTCTGGTCCCGACGATGGGCGCGCTTCATGCCGGGCATATCGCTCTGGTCGACGCGGCGCGCGCGCGCGGTTGCCAGGTGGTCGCGTCGATCTTCGTCAATCCCACCCAGTTTGGCCCGAACGAGGATCTCGACGCCTATCCACGCCGCGAGGCGGCCGATGTCGCGCTGCTCGAAGCGGCGGGCGCGGCGCTGCTGTGGGCGCCCGACGTCGCGGCGATGTATCCGGCGGGCTTCGCGACGAGAATCTCGGTCGACGGGGTCAGCGAGCGCTGGGACGGCGCGGCCCGGCCCGGTCATTTCGCGGGGGTGGCGACAGTCGTCACCAAGCTGCTCCAGCAGGTGAAACCCGACATCGCCCTTTTCGGCGAGAAGGATTATCAGCAGCTCGCGGTGATCCGGCGCTTCGTCGCCGATCTCGACATCGATATCGAGATCGTCGGCGTGCCGACCCAGCGCGACGATGATGGCGTCGCCCTGTCATCGCGCAACGCCTATCTCAGCCCCGACGAGCGGCTGGCGGCGCGCGCCCTGCCGCGCGCGCTCGGCGAGGCCAGGGCGGCGATCGAGCGTGGCGATGACGTCGCGCCGGCGCTCGCCGCGGCGGTCGTGCGGCTCGGCGAGGCGGGCTTTGGCCCGATCGACTATGTCGCGCTGGTCGACGCCGCGACGCTGGAGCCGGTCGAGGCGCTGAACGCGCCCGCCCGGCTGCTCGCGGCGGCCAGGCTGGGCAAGACCCGGCTGATCGACAATCTGGGGGTCGAGCCCGTTTAAAAAGGCACGTCATACAAGCTGTCAGCCTGCGCTGGCATGACGATTTCGGCTTTGGGGCAACCGATTTAAGAACATCCCAACCGCGCCGTTAACCTTGTTGGGACCGGGGCGGCCGACCAGCAAACAGCCGCCATCGCTCCCCCCTTGGATGGAGCGAGATATGGGTCACAGTCTCAAGTCGCAGCAGTTCCTCACCGAATCGCGTCTCCGCGAGGCGATGAGCGGGGATATCGACGCCTGTTTCGAACTGGGCGTTTCCTTTTCGGCGGGCGCCGATGGATGCCCGCTCGATCTGATCGCGGCGCATAAATGGTTCAACATCGCGGCGCTTGGCGGCAACACCCGCGCGATGGAATGCCGCGCCGAGATCGCCGAGGACATGAGCGCGCGCGAGATCATCGAGGCGCAGCGTCAGGCGCGCGCGATGCTCGGCTTCGGGAACAGGCTGGCGGCGTAATTTGGTTGGCCCGCGCTTGCGCGGCCGCCCTCAGACGCCGGGCGGCCAGCCTGCGCTGGCCTTGGCTTCCTCGCATAAGCTCGGGCGGCCGTTCGGCCTTGCGGGCCGCTGACGCGCCCCGGCCCCATCAGCCGCGCCGGAACGGCGTGAACTCGGCCAGATCTTCGATATTCTCCGCGATGGCCGCGCGTTCGCGGTCGAGATAGTCGGCCACCGCCCTGCGAAAACCCGCATTGGGAATGAAATGCGCCGACCAGGTCGCGACGGGCTCATAGCCGCGGGCCAGCTTGTGCTCGCCCTGCGCACCCGCCTCGACCCGCTGCAGGCCGCGCGAGATCGCCGCCTCGATCGCCTGATAATAGCAGAGCTCGAAATGGAGGAACGGCACCTCTTCGATCGCGCCCCAGTTGCGCCCATAGAGCGCGTCAGTCCCAATCAGGTTGAGCGCCCCCGCGATCGGCGTGCCGTCGCGCAGCGCCATGATCAGCAGCACCCGATCCGCCATGCGCGCGCCCAGTTCGGTAAAGAAGGCGCGGGTCAGATAGGGCCGCCCCCATTTGCGCGAGCTGGTGTCCTGATAGAAATGCCAGAAAGCGTCCCAATGCGCCTCCTCGATCGCGTCGCCGCTGAGATGGACGATGTCGAGCCCCGCGACCGCCGCGGCCCGCTCCTTGCGGATCGCCTTGCGCTTGCGCGACGCGAGCGCGCCGAGAAAGTCGTCGAAGCTGGCATAGCCGCGATTGGTCCAGTGGAATTGCCGGTCGGCGCGGATCAGCCAGCCCGCCGCCTCGAACAATCCGATCTGTTCGGCATCGACGAAGGTGGCGTGCGCCGAGGACAGCTCGTTGTTGCGCACCACCATCTCGGCGGCGGCGATCAGCGGCGCGGCGAGATCGGGATCGCGCAGCAGCAGGCGGGGGCCGGGCACCGGGCTGAACGGCACCGCGATCTGCAATTTGGGATAATATTGCCCGCCCGCGCGCTGCCAGGCGTCGGCCCAGCCATGATCGAAGACATATTCGCCCTGGCTGTGGCTCTTGGCATAAGCGGGCAGGATCGCGGCGGCCTTGCCGTCGGGGCCATCGATGGCGATCGGGACGGGCTGCCAGCCGGTCCCGGCGACGGCGCTGCCCGACGCCTCCAGCGCTGTAAGAAAATCATGGCCGACGAAGGGATTGTCCCCGCCCGCACAGGCATCCCATTCGTCACGTGTGAAACTGGCAACCCCCTCCGCCATTCTGGCCGAGACGTCGGTCATCGGGTTCGTGCCTTACCGGCCCGCTCCCCCGCCCGGCCTCCCATGGCATATCCGGTTGGGAGGTGGGGCGGGGGCGCGGGACGGTGCGGGTCCGACGCTGGTCGACCATAAACCAAAGCGCCTACCATCCCGGCGCCTCGAAGATGATCTGGTCGGCGCAGTCGGCGGCGATCTCCTGCTCGTCGGCGGATGTCACCGGCCAGGTCAAGATCGGAATGCCGCGCCTGCGCTGCCGCGCCGCGAAGCGGTTGGGGAGGTCGTTGATGTCGAGCACCAGGAATTCGGGGCGCGCGCGCCACAGCGCCTTGATCTTCTCGCTGCCCTCGTCCTTGGCGTAGTCGCTGCCGTCGGACAGCATCAGCCCGCGGGTGATCCGTTCGCCATGCGAGGCGAACCAGCGCGGCACCTCGCCATGAAGCGACACCACCGCCGCCTCGCCGCGATAGCCCTCGATCGCATGGCGCACCGCGACGCACAGCTGCGAGACATGGCCCTCGATCGCCTTCAGCTCGACGATCACCGGCGTGCGGCCGGCGACGATGCCCAGGATCTCGTCGAGCTTCGGCAGCGTCTCCTCGGTGCCGCGCAGCCGGATCTGCGAGAGTTGCTTGCTGGACAGGTGGCGGATCTGCCCGCTCTCCTCGGTCAGCCGGTCGAGCGTCGAATCGGCGATGACATAGGCGAGACCGTCGAGGCTGAACTGGACGTCGATCTTGACGCCATAGCCGTGGCCGACCGCCGCCTCTATCGCCGCCCGGCTATTTTCGACGTTGCGGCTGCCGTGCAGCCCGCGATTGGCGAAGGGCGTGCGCGTGAGATAGCCGACGCGCCGCGCGTCGGGGACAGGGAAGCGGAACCGGTCAAAGAGGCCGAATAGCGACAATGGCGTCGATCTCCACGGCGGCGCCCAGCGGCAGGACAGGCACGCCCACGGCGCTGCGGGCATGGCGTCCGGCCTCGCCGAACACGGCCTGCATCAGCTCGGACGCGCCATTGGCGACCTTGGGCTGATCGGTGAAATCATCGGTCGAAGCGATGAACGCGCCAAGCTTGACGATCCGTTCGACCCGCGACAGGTCGCCGCCCAGCGCCGCCCTGATCTGCGCGATCAGCATGATGCCGCAACGCCTGGCCGCCTCGGCGCCCTGCGCCAGATCGACATCCTGGCCGAGCCGTCCGGTGACGATCGTGCCATCCTCGCGAAAGGGAAGCTGGCCGGAGATGTGCAGCAGGCCGTTGACCTCGACCGCCGGCACATAGGCGGCGACCGGCGCGGCCGGTGCCGGCAGGGTGATGCCGAGGTCGGCGATACGTGCTTCGATGCTCATGCTGCCTTCATTCCTGCTAACGTCTGGAGCGTCAAGCGTGGTCGGGGCTTGCGTCTGCGAAGCGCGCGATGATCCAGGGCAGCGCCTCCGCCCAGTCGTCGATCCGGGCATGGGCATGGCGCGCGGCGTCGCGGTGGCGGGCGATGCGCGGTTCGGCGACCATATGCAGCCGGAACACCCCGGGCGCATGGCGCGCCACCGAACTGTGATGCTGGGCGAGATCGTCGACGAATACGGTCGCGGTCGGCTGATATTCGGCGACGATCGCGGCGACCGGCTGGCCTTTGCCGCCCTGGTTGCACTGGACGCGGTGGCGGATGCCGACCGCGTCGAGCTGGGCGACGCGGCTGCCGTGGAACTCGTCGGTCAGGTTGGTCAGCACGACGATGTCGGCCAGCTCGGCGATCGTTGCCAGCGCCTGGGCGGCGTGCGGAACCAGCGTCTGGCGGTGCATCTCGGTGGTGAAGAAGCGGTCGAGCAGCGGGCCGATATGCTCGGTCTCGACAATGCTGTTGTCGGCGCGGCGGGTCAGCGCGGTGGTGAAGTCGGGCTGTTCCATCGCGAAGGCGATGTCGTGCGCCTCGTCGAGCCACGCCTCGAACGGCGTGACCATGTGCAGCAGCACCTCGTCACAGTCGGTGATCAACAATGGGCGGTTCATGCCTGTAGTTCGTCCCTTGCACGGATAAGGTCGGCCGGGCCGACGCCGATCGCGGCGGCACAGGCAATCAGGTCGGGCTCATGCCCGGCGAGGAAGTCGAGCACCGCGCCGAGGATATGGGGATCGCCCGCGCCGGCGCGCAACGTTTCGGGGGTCAGGCCGGTCAGGTCGAGCAGCCGCCGCGCGCGGGCCGGGTCTTCCAGGGTCCAGGCGAGCGCGGTCAGCGCGGTGATCGTCATAGGGCTGTCGCTCGATCCACGTAGATTCGCGGGGTTGGATTCGGCCGGGGGCATGACTTAGGCTCGAAGGTCGGGTAGGTGGTGTAGCCGTGGCGAAAAAAGTCCTGATTGTCGAGGATAATGAGCTGAACCTTCGGCTCTTCCGTGACCTCCTCGAGGCGCATGGCGCCGACGTTCGCACGGTGCGCGACGCCCGCGAGGCATTGGCGGCGATGCGCGCTTTCCTGCCCGATCTCGTGATCATGGATATCCAGCTGCCGCATATCAGCGGAGTCGAGCTGATCCGCCTGATGAAAACCGATCCCGCGCTCGATGCGATTCCGGTGATGGCGGTGACCGCCTATGCCGGCAAGGGCGACGAGGGCCGCGTTCGTCAGGCCGGGGCCGACGCCTATGTCTCCAAGCCGATTTCGGTCAGCCGCTTCGTCTCGGCGGTCGAGGGGCTGGCAGGTTCGCTCGGCGACGGGTTCAAGCGCGCCGGCTGACGCCGCCTCGCTCGGTTTTTGTTTAGCCTCAAGCGCCGGCGTGGGCATCCGCCCACTTGGCTATCCTCGCATAAGCTCGGGCGCGCGTTCGCGCTTGCGGAGCCTTGGCAGGCTCCGACGAAGAGCTCAGCGTCGGAACACGTCAGTGTTCCGCAAGGCCGAACGGCCGCCGCGCCTTATTGGCGCGAAGCCAAGCCGGGCGGCTGCCCGGCGCCCGGCGTTTGAGGGCTCAAACAAATAAAGCGCAAACGCAAACGCCCGCCGGGTCAGGGCGGGCGCTAGGCCTTCAGGCAATCGGCGGGCCGCGGACGGCCCAGCCAGATTACTTGATCTTGGCTTCCTTGAAGTCGACATGCTTGCGCACGACCGGGTCGTACTTGCGGAAGCTGAGCTTCTCGGTCTGGGTGCGCGGGTTCTTCTTGGTGACGTAGAAGAAACCGGTGTCAGCCGAGCTGACGAGCTTGATCTTGACGGTGGTCGGCTTGGCCATGACCCGAAACCCTTATCGATATAAAAAAGTAAAGCGGCGTCGCCGCCGCTGCTGATCGGAGGGGCCCTTAGCTGTGGAGGGCGCAAAGAGTCAAGCGCGGGCCCCGATTTCGATACATCTTCTCTGATCGACCGGATCGATTTGAGCAACCGAGGATTTTCAGGCGACGCGAGCGCCACCATTTGCCAAGCTGCTCGTTAGAGAAGCGAATCGAACAGCGGGAGTTCCGAATATGGCCAAGAAACCCAAGGCGCCCCTGGCGACGCCGACCGACCTGAAGAGCAACAGCGCGATGAACGTCGCCGATTCGTTGAACGGCATCCTGGCCGACAGCTTCGCGCTCTATTTCAAGACGAAGAATTTCCACTGGCATGTCTCGGGCCCGCACTTCCGCGACTATCACCTGATGCTCGACGATCAGGCGGCACAGATTCTCGCGACTACCGACGTGATCGCCGAACGCGTCCGCAAGACCGGCAACGTCACCCTGCGATCGGTCGGCGACATCGCCCGGCGTCAGTCGATCAAGGATAATGACGCCGACTTCGTCAGCGCTGACGACATGCTCAAGGAACTGCGCGACGATAATCTCACGCTGGTCGCGAAGTTGCGCGAGGCAAAGGATATCGTCGACGAGGCGAAGGACAACGCCACCAGCGGCATCCTCGACGAATGGACCGACCAGGCCGAGGAACGCGCCTGGTTCCTGTTCGAGACCGCCCGGAACGGGTGAGTCCGCCAAAAATCCGGCCTCCCAGCGAGGCCGGGATCTCGAAAGAGGAGCGTTGCGCTTCGACCGCCTGAGATTCGGGCTTTCGCTGGAAAGACGAGGGGTTGAGGGTTGACCGGCAAGGTCGGCTCTCCTACCTCCCCACCCGTCATCCGGGGAGTAGCCGGCCGTCCCCACGGGACGGGAATCGCGTCAACATACTTGGGGGAGACCCCATGGCGCGATCAGGGCCCGTGCGGCCTTGGCGAGACCGATGACACCGCACCCCTGCCTGCCGGGCGGGGGGTCGTGGTGTCGTCCGTCAACTGCCAGCCCGGCCCGGAACCGTTCATGGATATCGTCCTCGCCTCCACCCTGCTCGTCGCGCTTGCCGAAATCGGCGACAAGACGATGCTGCTCGCGATCATCCTCGCCGCGCGGTTCCGCGCGCCGTGGCCGATCATTGCCGGCATCTTCGCCGCCACGATCGTCAATCACGCGCTGGCCGCCTGGGCGGGCGCCGCGATATCGGGGCTGCTCGACGGCTGGTGGTTCCGGCTCGCGGTGGCGATCGGCTTCCTCGCGATGGCGGTGTGGATTTTGATCCCGGACAGCATCGACGAGGATGAAGCGGCTACGCCGGCGCGCTATGGTGTGTTCCTGACCACGACGATCGCCTTCTTCATGGCGGAGATGGGCGACAAGACCCAGATCGCCACGGTCGCGCTCGGCGCGCGCTATCATGCGGTCGCCCTTGTCGCGATCGGCACCACGATCGGCATGATGATCGCCAATGTCCCTGCGGTGTTCCTGGGTAACCGAATCATGCGCCTGATTCCAATGCGGGTGATGCGGATCGCGGCGGCGATCATCTTCCTGATCCTCGCCGCGCTGGCGATCAGGGAGCTGTTGTAGACGTGCGTCGGTGCCGGCCCCGGCCTCCGCCGGGGCGACGGATTACCCGCCGTCCGTTGTCAGTTGTCCGCTGCTGTTCTATGGCGCGCGCGCAATGACCGAGCAGATCATCATCGCCGTGCCGAAGGGGCGCATCCTGAAGGAAGTGCTGCCGCTGTTCGCCGCGCAGGGCATCGTGCCCGAAGCGGCGTTCGGCGACGAGGACAGCCGCCTGCTGCGCTTCGCCACCAACCGGCCCGATATCGGCCTGATCCGGGTGCGCGCCTTCGACGTCGCGACCTTCGTCGCGCATGGCGCGGCGCAGCTCGGTATCGTCGGGTCGGACGTGCTGATGGAGTTCGACTATTCGGAACTTTACGCGCCGGTCGACCTGAACATCGGCCATTGCCGTATTTCGGTCGCCGAACCCGTCGCGATGGCGGCGGGCGACGATCCGCGCGAGTGGAGCCATGTCCGCGTCGCGACCAAATATCCCAACATCACCCGCCGCCATTTCGAGGCGCGCGGCGTGCAGGCCGAATGCGTAAAGCTCAACGGCGCGATGGAGATCGCGCCGGTCCTGGGCCTGTCGAGCCGGATCGTCGACCTGGTGTCGAGCGGCCGCACCCTCAAGGACAATGGCCTCGCCGAGATCGAGAAGATCGCCGACATCTCGTCGCGGCTGATCGTCAACCGCGCCGCCTTCAAGACCCGCGCGGGCGAGATCGCGCCGCTGGTCGAGGGTTTCCGGCGCGCGGTAGGAAATACAGATGCCGCTTCGGCTCGATAGCCGCGATCGGGATTTCGCCGACGCCTTCACCGCGCTCGTCGAAGGGCGGCGCGAGGCCGACGAGGATGTCTCGCGCGACGTGAGCGCGATCATCGCGGCGGTGCGGAAGCAGGGTGACGCGGCGCTCGCCGATTATACCAGGCGTTTCGATCGTCACGACCTCGATTCCTCCGGCTGGCGGATCGAACGTAGCAGCTGCGACATCGCCCTCGCCGGGCTCGATCCGGAACTGCGCGCCGCGCTCGAACTCGCGGCGGAGCGCATCCGCGCCTATCATGCCGAACAGCGCCCGGCCGACAGCGCGCGCACCGACAGCGTCGGCGTGCGGATGGGCGCGCGCTGGGGCGCGGTCGAGGCGGCGGGGCTCTATGTGCCGGGGGGCCGCGCGGCCTATCCCTCGTCGGTGCTGATGAACGCGATCCCCGCCAAGGTCGCGGGCGTCGATCGGCTGGTGATGGTGACGCCGACCCCCGATGGCGTGGTCAACCCGCTGGTCCTCGCGGCCGCATCGCTCGCCGGGGTCGATGAGGTCTGGCGGATCGGTGGCGCACAGGCGATCGCGGCGCTCGCTTACGGCACCGGCCGGATCAGGGCCGTCGACGTGATCGTCGGGCCCGGCAACGCCTGGGTCGCCGAGGCGAAGCGCCAGCTATACGGCGTCGTCGGCATCGACATGGTCGCGGGCCCGTCGGAGATCGTCGTCGTCGCCGACGCGGACAACGACGCCGCCTGGATCGCCGCCGACCTGCTGAGCCAGGCCGAGCATGATCCGACCAGCCAGTCGATTCTGTTCACCGACGACGCCGCCTTCGCCGACAGGGTCGAAGCGGCGGTCGAGGCGCAGCTCGGCACATTGAAAACCGAGGCGACCGCGCGGACGAGCTGGACCGACAATGGCGCGATCATCCTCGTCGCGAGCCTCGATGAGGTGCCCGCGCTCAGTGACCGGCTTGCGCCCGAGCATCTCGAACTCGCGGTCGCCGATCCGCAGGCGCTGTTCGACCGGATCCGCCACGCCGGGTCGGTCTTTCTCGGCCGCCATGCGCCCGAGGCGGTCGGCGATTATGTCGCGGGCCCCAACCATGTGCTGCCGACCGGACGGCGGGCGCGCTTCGCCTCCGGCCTGTCGGTGCTCGACTTCATGAAACGCACCAGCTTCATCGCCCTGGACGCGGCGGCGATCACCGCCATCGGTCCGGCGGCGGTGGCGCTGGCGAACGCCGAAGGGCTGCCCGCACATGCGGCGTCGGTCGCGGCAAGATTGGAACGATAGATATGGCCAAGATCAACGAACGCTCAAGGTCGCGGAGTGCGGCCCGCCTCGCCGCCGCGCAGGCGCTCTACCAGCAGGAGATGGAGGGCACGCCGCTCGCCCAGCTGCTCAACGAGTTCCACCAGCACCGGCTGGGCGCGACGATCGAGGATGTCGAATATACCGCCGCCGAGGTCAGCTTCTTCGACGATCTGGTCAAGGGCGTCGATGCGCGCCGGGCCGAGATCGACGCCGCCATCACGGCGAAGCTGGCCAATGGCTGGACGCTCGAGCGGCTTGACAAGCCGATGCGGCAGATATTGCGTGTCGGCGCCTATGAGCTGATCGCCCGGCCCGACGTGCCGACCGCGACCGTGATCAGCGAATATGTCGACGTCGCCGACGCCTTTTACGACAAGCGCGAGAAGGGCTTCGTCAACGGGCTGCTCGACGGGATCGCGAAAGCTGTGCGAGCTTGATCCCCGACGCGGCGATTCTCCACGATAGCTGGTTCTGGCTGCTGGGCATCCCGGCGGTCATATTGATGGGACTGGGCAAGGGCGGCTTCATTGGCGTCGGCTCGCTCGCCATCCCGCTGATGGCGCAGGTGGTGCCGCCGTTGCAGGCGGCGGCGTTGCTGCTGCCCTTGCTGATCGCGCAGGACGTGGTCGGGGTCTGGGCATTCCGGCACAGCTGGGACCGCCACATCATGCTGGTGCTCCTGCCCAGCGCGGTGATCGGTATCGGCCTGGGCTATATGTTCGCGGCCAGCCTGTCCGAGGCGTGGATATTGATCGCGCTCGGCGTCATCTCGATCCTGTTCGCCGGGCAAAGGCTGTGGATCGAGCGCGGCGGCCGCGCCGCGCCCAGCCATGTCCTGCCCGACTGGGTGGGGGTCTGCTGCGGGGTGGTTTCGGGCCTGACCAGCCAGATCGCTCATGCCGGCGCGCCGCCCTATCAGCTGTGGGTGATGCCGCAGCGGCTGGCGCGTGACGTGCTGGTCGGCACCACCGCGATCTTCTTCGCGGCGGTCAACTGGATCAAGGTGCCCGCCTATGTCGCGCTGGGGCAGTTCACGCCGGTCAACCTGATCGCCTCCGCCGCACTGTTGCCGGTCGCGATCGTGGCGACCTTCGCCGGGGTCCGCCTGGTCCGCCGGGTGGATGCCGACCGTTTCTATACCTTCATCTACTGGCTGACCGTGCTGCTGGGCGCCAAGCTGTTGTGGGACGGGGTGCATCGGCTGGCCTAAGCCGGATGCCGTCGCCCAGCCTCTGCCCGGCGGGCGACTCTGGGAGGATGGCGGGCAAGGTGATAAGGCGGCCAGGCATGTCCGATGAAACCCGCCTGATCGATGCATTGCGCACGCTCGCCCGGCACCCCGCCGCGCGGGGATTGCGCGACGATGCGGCGGTGCTGCCGTCTCCGCTCGGGCGCGATCTCGTCCTGACCCATGACATGATCGTCGAGGGGGTCCATTACCTCCCCGGCGATCCGCCCGGCGACGTCGCGTGGAAGCTGCTCGCGGTCAACCTGTCCGATCTCGCCGCCAAGGGCGCCGAGCCGATCGGCGTGCTGATGGGCTATGGCCTCACCGGACAGCCCGGATGGGACGAGGAATTCGTCGCCGGGCTCGGCCGTGCGCTCGATCATTTCGCGGTGCCGCTGCTCGGCGGCGACACCGTCGCCCAACCGGCGGGGGACGCGCGCATATTGGGGCTGACCGCGATCGGACAGGTCGCGCCCGGCGGCGCGCCCGACCGGCGCGGCGCGCGGGCCGGCGACCTGCTGTTCGTCACCGGGCCGATCGGCGACGCCGGCCTTGGCCTGCGCATCGCACGGGGCGAGATCGAGGGGCCCCGCCGGCTGCTCAAGGCCTATCGCCTGCCGATGCCGCGCCTCGCGGAAGGACGCAGGCTCGCCGCTATCGCCCATGCGATGGCCGATGTCTCCGACGGGCTGCTGATCGATGCGGGACGGATCGCCGCCGCTTCGGGCCTTGCGCTGTCGATCGCTCTCGACGCGGTGCCGATGTCGGCCGAGGCGCTGACGCTGGGCGAAGATCGCGCCGCGCGGCTGGCCGCCGCCATAGCGGGGGACGATTATCAGCTGCTGTGCGCGATCCCGCCCGAGGCGCGTGGCGCGGCGGCCGGGATAGCGGTGGAGATCGGCCGTTTCGACGCCGGTTCGGGCATATGCCTGCACGACCATGACGGCGCGGTACCGCTTCCCGCCAGCCTGGGCTTCGAGCACAACCGCTCCTAACCCCCAAAATACGGGCCCCTTGCGGCCCGGGGACAAGCAGGACATACATTACGCCCGGTGTCGGGGGAAAAAGGGCGGAAAAGCTCGATCCCGGCGCAATTTGGGGTGGTTTTCGGGAGCGGGCGGGGGACGCCGCGGACGGAAATCACGGCCTATTGGCTGGAGCGCCGATCCTTACCGGACCGGCGCTTTGGGGAGCGAAGGGAGTTAGGATGCTCATCACAGAAATCGCGATCGGCTGCGGGCTGCTCGCTATATTATACGGGCTGATCACCAGCCGTCAGGTCCTGGCCGCATCGCCGGGCAACGAAAAGATGCAGGACATCGCCGCCGCCATCCAGGAAGGCGCGCGCGCCTATCTGGGCCGGCAATATCGCACGATCGCGATCGTCGGCGTCGTCATGGCGGTGCTGATCGCCTATTTCCTCGGCACCACCTCGGCGATCGGCTTCGTCATTGGCGCGGTCCTGTCGGGCGCAACCGGCTTCGTCGGCATGAACGTGTCGGTGAAGGCCAATGTGCGGACCGCCGAAGCGGCGCGCACCAGCCTCCAGAGCGGCCTGACGCTGGCGTTCCGCGCCGGCGCAATCACCGGCATGCTCGTGGTCGGGCTCGGCCTGCTCGCGATTTCGCTGTTCTTCTATTATCTGGTCGGCATCGCCGGCCATGCCGCGAATGACGGCGTGGTCATCGAAGCGCTCGTCGCGCTCGCCTTTGGCGCATCGCTGATCTCGATCTTCGCGCGTCTCGGCGGCGGCATCTTCACCAAGGCCGCCGACGTCGGCGCCGATCTGGTCGGCAAGGTCGAGGCGGGGATTCCCGAGGACGACCCTCGCAACCCCGCCACCATCGCGGACAATGTCGGCGACAATGTCGGCGATTGCGCAGGCATGGCGGCCGATCTGTTCGAAACCTATGTGGTGACGCTGGGCGTCACGATGATCTCGATCGCGCATTTCGCGACGGGTTCGGCGGACGAGGTGTTGCGCCTCATGTCGCTGCCGCTGATCGTCGGCGGCGTGTGCATCATCACCTCGATCATCGGCACCTATATGGTCCGCCTCGGCGCGAGCCAGTCGATCATGGGGGCGCTGTACAAGGGCTTCTGGACCTCGGCGATCCTTGCGGTGCCGGCGATCTACGCCGTCACCCAATATACGCTGGGCGACATGAATACCGCCATCGCGGGCGCGGACTTCACCGGCATGGATATCTTCTGGTGCATGTGTATCGGTCTCGCCCTCACCGGCGCGCTGGTGTGGATCACCGAATATTATACCGGCACCAACTTCCGCCCGGTCAAATCGATCGCCAAGGCGTCTGAAACCGGTCACGGCACCAATGTGATCCAGGGCCTCGCGATCAGCCTCGAATCGACCGCCCTGCCGACGATCGCGATCGTCGTCGCGGTGGTCGCGGCCTATCAGCTCGCGGGCATCCTCGGCCTCGCTTTCGGCGCGACCGCGATGCTGGCGCTGGGCGGCATGGTCGTGGCGCTCGATGCCTATGGCCCCGTCACCGACAATGCCGGCGGTATCGCCGAAATGGCCGGAATGGACGACAGCGTTCGCGTCAGAACCGACGCGCTCGACGCGGTCGGCAACACCACCAAGGCCGTGACCAAGGGCTATGCGATCGGCTCGGCGGCGCTTGCGGCGCTGGTGCTGTTCGGCGCCTATACCGCCGATCTCAGCCTGTACTTCCCCGACATCACGGTCGATTTCGGTCTGTCCAACCCCTATGTCATCGTCGGGCTGCTGCTCGGCGCATTGCTGCCGTACATCTTCGGTGCGTTCGGCATGACGGCGGTGGGCCGGGCCGCTGGCCAGGTGGTCGAGGACGTCCGGGCGCAGTTCCGCGACAATCCGGGGATCATGGAAGGGACCAGCCGTCCCAACTATGCCCGGACCGTGGATCTGGTCACGAAGGCGGCGATCAAGGAAATGATCATCCCGTCGCTGCTGCCGGTGCTCGCGCCGATCGCGGTCTATTTCGTGATCACGGCGGTCGCGGGCCAGGCGCAGGGCTTCGCGGCGCTCGGCGCGCTGCTGCTCGGCGTGATCGTGTCGGGCCTGTTCGTCGCCATCTCGATGACCTCGGGCGGCGGCGCATGGGACAATGCCAAGAAGTATATCGAAGACGGCAATCATGGCGGCAAGGGATCGGACGCGCATAAGGCGGCCGTGACCGGTGACACCGTCGGCGATCCCTATAAGGACACCGCCGGCCCCGCCGTGAACCCGATGATCAAGATCACCAACATCGTCGCCCTGCTGCTGCTCGCGGCACTGGCGCACGCTGCCATGTGATGTGATCCGACCTGGTTTCGGGTTGAAGAGCGCCCGTCCGGAGTGATCCGGGCGGGCGTTCCGCGTCCGGGACTATGGAGATGGCTCAGGCTGGCCCCGCGCCTCGCTCAGGCGGGCGGGTTTTTGCGCAGCAGATAGCGATATACACCGATCACGTTGATCCCGAGCAGCACGATATTCTGCCAGCCGATCCCTTCGGCCTCGGGTTTCAGGAAGCCCCAGCCGATCAGGGCGATCGAGGAGGTGACGAAGATCACGAAGCCGAAGCCGGTCCAGCGGCGGCCGAGATCGAGCGAGACGATCAGCGCGGCGATCGCGCCCGCCGCCGCGCCATAATATTGCAGCGCGGTAATCATCATCGCTCATGGTCCTGTCTTCATTGGCTCCTCTTCCCAACCCATGGTGATCGGCATCTGTTCCGGCGCATCGCTCCGGCCGGTGACGACAGGTAAAGGCGGGCCTATCATTTGCCTGCCACTCGGCGCATAAGTGCATCCACTATGGCAAATCCCCGCTCCGTTGTCCGCGTCGCCCGCCCCGCACCCGCCCGCCATGGCAGCTATTTCGAGGCGCTGCGGATCGGCGGGGAGATTTTCGGCCGTGAAGCCGATCCCTGGCTCAACCTCGATCATTTCCGCATGGCCGGGCCGACCTTTCCGCCGCATCCGCATGCGGGCTTTTCGGCTGTCACCTATGTCCTGCCAGAATCGCCAGGCGCGATGGCCAATCGCGACAGCCGGGGCGACCGCAGCGTGATCGGCCCCGGCGCGGTTCATTGGACCGCCGCCGGGAGCGGGATCGTCCATGAGGAGATTCCGGCGATCGAGGGGACGATAACCGAAGGGTTCCAGATATTCATCCGCCAGCCGGTCGAACAGGAGAGCCTGCCGGCCGATATTTCCCATGTCGACGCCGCCGCAGTGCCGGTGATCGCGCTGCCCGCCGGGGGCGCTGCGCGTGTCGTCGCGGGTGGCGACGCCCCCTTTGCGACGCCAAGTCCGCTGACGATGCTCGATGTGACGCTGGCGGAGGGCGAGCGTTTCGACTGGACCCCGCCGGCCGGGCACAGCTCGCTGGCGCTCTATCTGTTCGAAGGGGCAATCGCGATCGACGGTCTCGCGGACGATGTCACCGCGCCGGCGGTGGCGGTGTTCGCGCGGGGCGAAGGCGGGCTCGGGCTGAAGGTAATCGACGGCGCGGCGCGGCTGCTGGTGATGGCGGGGGTTCCGCTGGACGTGCCCAGCGTCACCAACGGACCATTCGTGCTGTCCTCGCCGGCCGCGATCGAGGCGGCGGTCGGGCGCTATCGTGCCGGTGCGATGGGGAGACTGCCCGCCGACTGGGATTGACTTGCCGGGGGCTTGCCTCTCAATCGTCGCATGCGCTTCTTTTCCGACAATGCAGCCAGCGTCTGCCCCGAGGTGATGGCGGCGCTTGTCCACGCGAACCGGCCCGACACCGCTTATGACGGCGACGCGCTCAGCAAGGGGCTCGACGCGGCCTTTTCCGCGCTGTTCGGGACTGATGTCGCGGCGTTGTGGATTGCCAGCGGCACCGCCGCCAACGCGCTGTCGCTCGCCGCGATGGTCCAGCCGCATCAGGCGGTGATCTGCCATGAGGAAGCGCACATTCAGGGTGACGAATGCGGTGCGCCCGAATTCTACACTGGTGGCGCGAAGCTGATGCTGGCCAGGGGTGCTGGGGCGAAGCTCGACGCGGCGGGGATCGAGGCGCTGGCGGCGTCGATTCGCACCGACGTCCATCAGACCCAGCCCGCGGCGATCTCGATCACCAACGCCACCGAATATGGGCTGGTCTATACGCCGGATCAGGTCGCCGCGATCGGCGATGTGGCGACGCGCCGCGGGCTTGGCCTCCACATGGACGGGGCGCGCTTCGCCAATGCGGTGGCGACGCTCGGCTGCTCGCCCGCCGATCTCACATGGCGCGCCGGGGTCGACGTGCTGAGCTTCGGCTTCATCAAAAATGGCGGGATGACCGCCGAGGCGATCATTTTCTTCCGGCCCGAACTCGCCGCCGCGACCCGCTATCGCCGCAAGCGTGCCGGGCACCTCCTGTCGAAAGGCCGCTTCGCCGCGGCCCAGTTGCTGGCGATGCTCAACGGCGATGTCTGGCTGCGCAACGCCCGCGCCGCCAATGCCGCCGCCGCGCATATCGCCAACGCCGCGCGCGACCGGTTGCTGCATGAGGTCGAGGCGAACGAGATATTTCTGCGCCTGACCAGCGACGAGGCGGCCGGGCTGCGGGCGCAGGGCTTCGAGTTCTACGACTGGGTGCCCGGGGTCGCGCGGCTGGTGTGCAGCTGGGACCAGCAGGCCGACGAGGTCGACGCGCTGGCGCGGGCTATCGCCGCGCTATGACGACGACCGCCGCGTCAGGCACGCTGCCGCTGCGGGCGTTGGGGCCGCTGGCGCTGACGATGCTGATCTGGGGATCGACGTGGACGGTGATCCGCTATCAGCTCGGAGTCGTCGATCCCGCCTGGTCGACGGCCTATCGTTTTGCGATCGCCGCTCTGGCGATGGTGCTGCTCGCACGCTGGCAGGGGGCCAGCCTGCGCATCAGGCGGAGCGACCTGCCCCTGCTCGCCGCGATCGGCCTGGCGCAGTTCTCGCTCAACTACCTGTTCATCTACCACGCCGAGGCCCATGTCACGTCGGGGCTGGTCGCGATGATCGTCACCTTGCTGATCATTCCGAATGCGCTGCTCGGCTGGCTGTTCCTGGGCCAGCGTTTCAGCCGCAACTTCGCGCTCGGATCGCTGATCTCGCTGGCCGGCATGCTGCTGCTGTTCCGGCAGGAGATCGTGGCGGCGTCATCGGGCGGCGGCCGCGCCGCGCTCGGCATCGCGCTCGCGCTGTGCGGGATGCTGGCGGCCTCGGCCGGCAATCTGCTTCAATCGGGCCGCCGCGCCGCGCGGCTCCACTGGTCGACCCTGCTGTTCTGGTCGATGACCGCCGGAGCGATAATCAACGCCCTGCTGGCGCTGGTGCTGGCTGGTCCACCGGCTTTCGATCCACGGCCGGCCTATATCCTCTCGCTCCTCTATCTCGCGCTGTTCGGCTCGACGATCACCTTCCCCATCTATCTGTCGGCGATGCGGCAGATCGGCCCCGGCCGGGCGGCCTATGCCGGGGTGATGACCCCGGTGGTCGCGATGATCTTCTCGACGGTGCTCGAGGGTTATCGCTGGTCCGGCTCGGCCATCGCCGGATCGCTGCTCGCCCTGGCGGGGCTGGTCGTGGCGCTCAAGGCGCGCAGTCCGGCCTCATGATCGGGATAGATCGGCTGCCAATGTAGCAGGCGCTTCATCTTGCCGTTCGCGACTCGCCGGTTCTCCGAATAGAAGGCGCGGGCGGCGAGGGAGAGCCCGGCCTCGTCGGGGGTACGCAGCGGGGGCAGCGGCAGGCTGAGCAGAGCGCAGGCCGTCTCGATCACGCTGTTCTGGCTGGCCGGGCGATCGTCGGCGACGTTGTAGATGCCGGGCGGGCCGCGATCGATGCTCGCCATCACCCCGCCGGCGATGTCGTCGACATGGATGCGGCTGAAGACCTGGCCGGGCAGATCGATGCGGTGCGCGGTCCCCGCCGCCACCCGGTCGAGCGGCGATCGGCCCGGACCGTAAATGCCGGGCAGGCGGAAGACGCGGATTTCCGGGTGGAGCGCGGCCCAGCCGCTGTCGGCGGCGCTGCGCGCGGTGCGGCGGCCCGCGCCGGTCGGCGCGCTTTCGTCGACCCAAGCGCCGGCCGTGTCGCCATAGACTCCGGTCGAGGAGAGATAGCCGATCCACTCGGCGCGGCAGGCGGCGACCGCGAGGCCGTAGCGCGCCAGCACCGGATCCTGGTCGCCATCGGGCGGAACCGATGACAGGATGTGCGTCGCCCGGCCGATCGCGGCCAGTACCGCGTCGTCGTTCGTGAACCCGGCGCGTGTGATCGTTTCGGCGGTAAAACCGCGCGCTTGCGCCGCCGCCATGATATGCGATGCTGTATAGCCGGGACCGAATACCAGTAAATGCGCCATGGCCCGGCATAGACGGCTTTGACATCGGTCGCAGCATTGTTTGTACGTCAGGAGGGGCCTAGATCATGGCCATGCTCGATATTCAGAACGCCGCCGCCAATCCGCCCGTGATCCGCCGCGAGGAGTATCACAAGCCCGACTGGCTGATGCCCGATGTCTTCCTCGGCTTCGTCCTCGATCCCGCAAAGACGCTTGTCACGGGGCGACTCGACGTCACCCGCAACGGCGCGCACAACCGCCCCCTGCGCCTGCACGGCGACGGCATCACCCCCGTCCATGTCCTGATCGACGGCGAATCGCAGGCCGATGCCTGGCGGATGGACGGGTCCGAACTGGTGATCGACCTGCCGGGCGATGCCCACAGGGTCGAAACGC
Source organism: Sphingomonas sp. SRS2 (assembly GCF_000971055.1). Lineage (GTDB taxonomy): Bacteria > Pseudomonadota > Alphaproteobacteria > Sphingomonadales > Sphingomonadaceae > Rhizorhabdus. Next base: position 12,437 of record NZ_LARW01000073.1, on the reverse strand, counting down.
TGGTGGAGATCAGCCCCGAAGCCAATTTGCAGCTGATGGGACTCTACGCCTCGGGTGGCAATCTGTGCACCCAGTGCGAGCCGGAAGGCTTCCGGCGGATGGTGTTCTTCCTCGACCGGCCCGATGTGCTCAGCCGCTACACCGTGCGGCTGGAGGCCGACAAGGCGCGCTTCCCGGTGCTGCTGTCGAACGGCAATATGACCGACAGCGGCGACCTGGGCCATGGCCGGCACTTCGCGGTCTGGAACGACCCCTTCCCCAAGCCGAGCTATCTGTTCGCGCTGGTGGCCTCCAACCTCTCGGCCAATATCGACCATTTCACCACCAAGAGCGGCCGCGAGGTAAAGCTGGCCATCTGGGTGGTCGAAAGCGATCTGCCCAAGACCAGTCATGCGATGGCGGCGCTCAAGGCATCGATGGCATGGGACGAGAAGGTCTATGGCCTCGAATATGACCTGGGCGAGTTTCACATCGTCGCGGTGGCCGATTTCAACTTCGGCGCGATGGAGAATAAGAGCCTCAACATATTCAACTCGCGCTACATCCTCGCGGATCCTGACACCGCGACCGACATCGATTATGATGGCGTGGCGGGGGTCGTCGCGCATGAATATTTCCATAACTGGTCGGGCAACCGCGTCACCTGCCGCGACTGGTTTCAGCTGTCGCTGAAGGAAGGCTTCACCGTCTTCCGCGACCAGAGCTTCACCGCCGATCAGGGCTCCGCCGCGGTCAAGCGGATCGAGGATGTCCGTCTGCTGCGTGCCGCGCAGTTCCCGGAGGATGCCGGGCCGCTCGCGCATCCGATCCGCCCCGAAAGCTATATGGAAGTCTCGAACTTCTACACCGCGACCGTCTACAACAAGGGCGCCGAGGTGATCCGCATGCTCCACACGCTGCTGGGGCCACAGAAATTCCGGGCGGCGTGCGACCTCTATTTCACGCGCCATGACGGGACCGCGGCGACCTGCGAGGATTTCGTCGTCGCGATGGAGGATGGCGGCGCGATCGATCTCACCAATTTCCGGCTCTGGTACAGTCAGGCGGGCACGCCGCGTGTCCGTGCGACCCTGACCCACGAGCCGGCGGGTGGCCGTGCGCTACTGACCCTCGAACAGACGGTGCCGCCGACGCCGGGCCAGCCCGAGAAGAAGCCGATGCCGATCCCGCTCAAGATCGCTTTGTTCGGCGAACTTTCGGGCAAGCCGTTCGAGGCGGAGCGGCTGGTGCTGTTCGAGGACGAGCGCGCCGAGATTTTGTTCGAAGGGATCGCGGAGCGCCCGGTGCTGTCGATCAATCGCGGCTTCTCGGCTCCGGTGGTGATCGATGCGGACCGTTCCGCCGCCGATCTCGCCTTCCTGTCGGCGCATGACGACGATCCCTTTGCCCGCTACGAAGCGATGCAGCAGCTGATGCTCGACACGATGATCGGCGCGGTCGCGACCGGCGAGGCCGATCATGGCGCAGTCATTGAGGCGGTCCGCAACACGCTGACCGACCCCCGGCTCGATTCGGCGTTTATCGGCGAGACGATGCTGCTGCCGTCCGAAGGCTTTGTCGGCGACCAGATGCTGGTGGTCGATCCGGTTGCGATCCACAAGGCGCGCGAGGCGCTGCGCCGCGCCCTCGGTTCCGAACTGGAGGACGAATGGCGCGACGCCTATGAACGGACCAAGGCCAACCGTTTCGAACTGAGCCCCCAGGCCAAGGGCGCCCGGCGGCTCCGCTCCATCGCGCTCGGCTTCATCATGGCGAGCGGCGCCGAGGATGCGCCGCAGCTGGCGCTGCGCCAGTTCATGGACGCCGACAACATGACCGACCGGCAGGGCGCGTTCGGGACATTGGCGAACAGCATGACCCCCGAACGCGACACCGCCATCGCCGCCTTCTACGATCGTTTCCGCAACAATGGGCTGGTGATGGACAAATGGTTCTCGACCCAGGCCTTTTCGATCCGTCCCGACACGCTCGACCGTGTCGAGGAGCTGGTGAAGCATCCCGATTTCACGCTGACCAATCCCAACCGGCTGCGCTCGGTGGTCGGGGCGATGTCGGGCAATCAGCTGATCTTCCACGACGCCAGCGGACGCGGCTACCGCTTCCTGGCGGACATGCTGCTCAAGGTCGACGCGCTCAACCCGCAGACCGCCGCCAAACTCGTCCCCCCGCTCGGCCGCTGGCGGCGCTTCGACGTGGGTCGCTCGGCGTTGATGAAAGCGGAATTGCAGCGGATGATCGATACACCCGGCCTGTCGAAAGACGTCTTCGAACAGGTATCGAAGAGCCTGGTCTAGCCCTCTCCGCCGCCCAGGCGGAGGCCGGCCGTTAGAGGCTGTTGAGATCAGGTCGGGGCAAGAGCCGGCGGCGGCCCCGGCCTCCGCCGGGGCGACGATTAATTCGTCCCAACCCAGTCCGCGACATCGCCCGCGAGGGCATTTGCCGCGCGGTTCAGCGCGGCGCTGACGCTGGTCGGGTCTTCGCCGCCGGCCGGGGCTGTCGCCTCGAAGCGGCGGGTGCGGATCTGGTCCGAACCGCTTTTCGACAGGGTCGCGTCGAACATCACGACGACCTTGCCCTGGCCGCCGAGCAGCTGGAAGGCCGACAGCGTGCCGCCGAGCCGCGTGTCGGGAGTGATCGCGCCGTTGCGCTGGTCGGGGACGAAGCGGCCGGTCTTTGCCTCGATCGTCTCGGCCAGTACCGCGCGGAACATGCTCGCCGGGGTGTCGACCCAGGCCGATTTGGGCAGATAGGCGAAGGCCGCGCCCGACTGTACCGCGACCCGCTGGTTGCGCAGCGCCGGGGGCAAAGCGGGCACCGCGACGCTGATCGCATTCTTGTCGCTTGCCACCTTGCCCTGATCGGCCGCGACGCGCGCGTCCGAGGTCAGGCCGAGCAGCTGCTTGGGCGGGTCTTCGCCGAGGCTGATGCAGCCAGAAAGCAGGCCGGCAGCGGCCAGGGCGGTGATTGGCGCGAGGAGCGAGCGGCGGATCGTCATTCTCATTGTCCCTTATAGTCGGGCAGCTTCGACCCGCCGAGTACCGCTCCCGCGCCGCCCCGATCGAGCTTGGACGAGATCGCATTGAGCGACTCGGACATCTCGGCGAGGTTGCGGGCGAGCTGGTTGATCTGCGGCACCGTCTGGGTCGAGAAGGCCTTGATGCCCGGGCGCGCGTCGGTGATCGCCGCGTCGAGCGATTCCATCGTATGCTGGGCGGCGGTGGTCGCCTTGTTGAGGTTGGCCATCGCCGGGCGGACTTCGCTCGCCATAACGCCGTTGGTCGTCTCGGCCAGGTCGCCGACGCGCTGCGCGGCGTTGCCGGCCTGCTCCATCGTCGCCTTGAGCTGGACGATCGCCGCCGCGATCTCGGGCCCGCGATCGGCGAGGTCGCCGCTCAGCCGGTCGACATGGGCGAGGATGCCGCTGATCGACTTCTGGTTCTTGTCGTCGAGCAGCAGGGTCAGCCGCTCGGTCAGCGCCGAAATCCGGTTGAGCAGTTCGGGGGCCGAATTGAGCAGTTCGCCCAGCGCACCCGGTTTGGTCGGGATCACCGGCTCGCCATAGGGGCCTGCCTCGGTGATCGGCGGCGCGCCCTTAACCGCGCCGTCGAGGTTGATCTGGCTGACGCCGGTGAAGCCTACTCCGGCGATCGTCGCGGTGGTGCCCTGCAGGATCGGCGTCTCGTTGTCGATCGCGATGCGGACGCGGACGAATTCGGGACTGTCTGGCAGCAGCTTGATTTCCTCGATCTTGCCGACCGGCACACCGGCGAACTGAACCGGCGATCCCTTGGCCAGGCCATCGACCGAGGTCTTGAAGAAGATGTCGTAGCGCTGTTCCGACGCGGTGTTGAACCCCGCCAGCCAGACGATGAAGGCGAGGAGGGCGACGATCAGCGCCAGCACGACGCCGCCGACGAGAACATGGTTCGACCGGGTTTCCATCAGCTTGTCATCCCCGGTTGTCCTTTGCCGCTTCGCGTTGCGCCGCCTCGGATGCGACGCGTCCGCGCGGTCCATTGAAATATTCTTGAATCCACGGATGGTCCAACGCCAATAATTCCGGGATCGTTCCAACCGCGATCACGCGCTTGTCGGCAAGCACCGCGACGCGGTCGCAGATCGCATAGAGCGTATCGAGGTCGTGGGTGATCAGGAAGACGGTCAGGCCCAGCGTTTTTTGCAGCGCGCTGATCAGCGCATCGAACGCCGCGGCGCCGATCGGATCGAGCCCGGCGGTGGGCTCGTCGAGGAACAGCAGCTGCGGATCGAGCGCGAGCGCACGGGCGAGGCCGGCGCGCTTGCGCATGCCGCCCGACAGCTCCGAGGGATATTTGGGGCCGGCCTCGGGGGGGAGCCCCGTCATCGCGACCTTATAGGCGGCGATCTCGTCGAGCAGCTGGCCATCGATCTGCGGATAGAATTCGCGAATAGGCACCTGGACATTCTCGGCGACCGTCAGCGTGGAAAAGAGCGCGCCGCCCTGGAACAACACGCCCCAGCGCTTGCGCACCTGCTGGGCCTCATATTCCTCGCGGCCGATCATCGGTTCGCCAAACACTTCGACATTGCCCTGATCGGGCGTCTGCAATCCGATGATCGAGCGCATCAGCACCGACTTGCCGGTGCCCGATCCGCCAACCACACCGATGATCTCGCCGCGCCTGACATCGAGGTCGAGCCCGTCATGGACGATCTGCTCGCCGAAGCTGTTCTTCAGCCCCTCGACATGGATGATCGTTTCGCCATCGGCGATGTTGAGCCGAGCCATCAGATCCAGCCGATCGACGAGAAGAATACCGCGAACACCGCATCGATGACGATGACGAGGAAGATTGCCTGGACGACCGAGGCGGTGGTCCTCAAGCCGACCTCCTCGGCGTTGCCCTCGACCTGCATGCCTTGATAGCAGCCCGACATCGCGATGATCAGGCCGAACACCGGCGCCTTGATCAGGCCGACCCACAGATCGGTGAGCGGCACCACTTCCTGCAGGCGCTGGACGAAGGTGATCGGCGGGATGCCGAGGTCGATCCAGCAGAATATGCCGCCGCCGACGATCGCGACCACCGCCGAGTAGAAGCCGAGCAGCGGCATCAGGATGATCGTCGAGATCACCCGCGGCAGGATCAGCGCCTCCATCGGCGAGACGCCGATGGTCCGCATCGCGTCGACCTCCTCGGCGAGCTTCATCGATCCGAGCTGCGCAGCGAAGGCGCTGCCCGAGCGGCCGGCGACCATGATCGCGGTCATCAGCACGCCCAGTTCGCGGATCGTGATCCGGCCGATCAGGTTGATCGCGAACACCTCCGCGCCGAACTGTCGCAGCTGGACCGCGCCCTGCTGGGCGATGACGATTCCGATCAGGAAGCTCATCAGCCCGATGATGCCGAGCGCCTTGACGCCGACGACCTCGAACTGCCGCGCCATCGCGTTGAAGCGGAAGCGGCGCGGATGGGTGATCAGTCCCCACAGCCCGATCAGGGTCGCGCCGAAGAAGCCGAGCAGCCCGACCAGCGAGTGACCGGCGGCGGCGGTGGCGTCGCCGATTTCGCGCAGCACCCGGACGAAGGGCGGGCTGCTGTCGGGACGAATCTTGAGCGGCTTGTCGGCAGCGGCGAGCTGGGCCAGCAGATGCGCGACATCCTCGTCCGCTCCGATCACCTCGGCCTCATGATCGCGGGCGATGCGGTGAACCAGCCAGGCGCCGACCGTATCGATGCGGTCGACATCGGCCAGATCGACCCGTTCGGGTGCCTCGCCGAGCGCCGCCAGCCGATTCGACAGGTCGCCGATCCGCGCGAGGGTCAGTTCCCCGGTGAACCTTAAGGTCCCGGAATCGAACTCGAAGTCGGCGGATGCGTTCATCGGCGTCAGGAGTGGTCTAAAAACGGGAGATCGGCAAGCATCCGAAATGAATGTGCGCCGGACGCGAATGTTCCGCTTTATGTTTGAGCTTTGCTGAAACTGCGGTGGCAGCCCGCTCCCGCCCAACCACCCGATATCATATGCTGGATCGGGAGGATGGGCGGGAGCGGGCCGCCACCGCCATCCGCGTCGGCGATCGAATCAAAGGGCCTGTTCCACCCAGGCTGAAATTGCGTAAGGGCGTATCGATGACCGAACTCGCAATTTACGACATGGACCGGACGATCACGCGGACCGGGACCTTCACCCCGTTCATGATCCACGCGGCATGGCGGCTGGCGCCGTGGCGGCTGATCTTCGTTCCGTTCGCGGCGATGGTGATGCTCGCTTATGTGGTGAAACTGATCGAGCGCAAGCGGCTCAAGGAACTCAACCAGGCGATGCTGATCGGCCGCAATGTCGCCGTCGCGAAGCTCGCGCCGGTTGCCGAGAGCTTCGCCGAGAAGACGATGCGGCGCAACGTCCGCCAGGAAGCGCTTGCCAGCCTCGCCGAGAATCGCGCGGCGGGGCGGCGGCTGGTGCTGGCGACCGCATCGTCGCGGCTATGGGTGGAGCCGATCGCCGCGAAGCTCGGCATGGACGACATCATAGCCACGACCGCGATCAAGGGCATCGACGATTATGTCAGCCACAAGGTCGATGGCGAAAATTGTTACGGCCCCGCCAAGCTCAGGATGATCGAGGCGTGGATGGGGCTGGAGAAGCTCGACCGCAGCCAGTGCCGGATCTGGTTCTATTCGGATCATGTGTCCGACGTGCCGGTGCTCGAATGGGCCGACGAGGCTGTCGCCGCCAACCCGCATCACGACCTGCGGACCGAGGCGCAGAAGCGCGGCTGGACGATCGTCGACTGGAATTGATCGGAGGGCCGGCGGCCCCTCATCCGTCATGCTGAACCTGTTTCAGCATCCACTGGACGGCGAGGGAATGTTACCGGTTCTTGCCCGGATGTGATCGATCACCTGAAGCCTTCCCGGCGACGGGGTGGATGCGGCACAGGTTCGGCAGGACGATCGATGAAAAAATCGCGCGCACCGTGGTGCAGGCAGGAATCAGCCCTGCTGATCGGCGCTGGCGGGCTTGCCATCCTTGTAGATGAAGCCGTTGACCGGATAGGCGGTGCTGCCGACCTTGCCGATCGGCGCGAACCAGACCTTGACCTTGCTCCAGTCGCCATTGGGCGAGGCGTCGACGACGGTGACGTCGCGCTCGACCTGGCCGCGACGGCCATTGATGATCGACCAGTTGGCATGGGTGATCTTGATGACGCGGTCGCTGACGACCTGGGTGACGGTAGCGACATGGCCCGAGCGCATCGAACCGATCGCCTTGAACACCATCACCGAACCGATTTCGGGAGTCTGGCCGCGCAGATATTTGCCGGCGGCCTGATTCCACCAGGCGGCGGCGGCGCCGAACAGCTGGATACCGGAAAACATGCGGGCGAAGGGCGCGCATTGCAGCATCTGCGCATTGGCGGCGGTGGGCGCCACTGCCATGCCGGCAAGCAGCATGGAACCAATAATCGCGCGCATCGTTTTCGTCATCTGGTAGTCCCACCCGGTCCCGTGATCGTCTGATAGACAGCCACATCGCGGCTAGGGAAGGCCAAAAGGTTAACGAAACGCCTCGCAGCGGTGAACGGTTTGCACCGCGGGGTGGGCTGCGGCTTATCCACAGGCGGCTTCGACTAAAGTCGCACGCGCTTACGGCGATCGTGGCGATTCCGGAACGAATCACCCTCCCTTATTGACGCTATTGTCGCACATGGCGCCGACGCCGATCGGTGCTTGCCGGCGACATGCGTGCGCAGCGGCACCGCCGATATTCCATGGCCCGGCATCGGCTGAAGCGTGGCCATCGTGATCTATCGGAAATCCTCAACCGCTATTGTGACATTGTCGTTGGTCGCGGGCGGCGTGACGCGCCTAGCTTTTGCGTCCCCGGTCATCTGCCAAGGAACAGTCATCATGACCCATGCCCCGACGATTTCCCCGATCGACGCGCCGATTACCGGCACGCTCACCGTCGAACAGCTCACCCCCGTCATCGGCGCCGAGATATCCGGCGTGGACCTGGGCGCGCCGCTCGACCGCGCGGTCCGGGACGAACTTTACGCGCTGCTGCTGAAGCACAAGGTGCTGTTCTTCCGCGATCAGGACATCAGCCGCGATCAGCAGCTCAGCTTCGCGGGCCATTTCGGTGAACTCTATGCCCATCCGACCGGCGGCCTCCAGTCGCATCGCGTGATCCAGCCGATCGCCGCCGAGGATTTCAAGACATATGAGAATGTCGGCAACCACTGGCATACCGACACCAGCTGGCGGCTCAGTCCGGTGCTAGGCGCGGTGCTGCGCGCCGAACATATTCCCGATGTCGGCGGCGACACGATCTGGGCCAATGGCGCGTCGATCCTGCGCGGCTTGCCCGACGATCTGCGCGCCGCGGTCGACAATCTCTATGTCGTCCATGATTTCCAGGCGGCGCTCAACAAGGCTGGCGAGATCTATCCGCTCGTTTCGCACCCCGCGATCCGCACCCATCCCGAGACGGGCGAGGATATCTTCTGGATTAATTTCGGTCTCAAGCCGCGTTTCGTCGATCTCGACCGCGCCGAGAGCGATGCGCTGCTCGCGCGGCTCTATGACGAGGTCAAGAAGCCCGAACACAGCGTCCGCTTCCGCTGGCGCAAGAACTCGGTCGCCTTCTGGGACAACCGCGCCGGCCTTCATTATGCGGTGCGCGACTATGGCGATTTCCCGCGCGTGATGCACCGCGTCCTGATCTCCAGCGACGATGTCCCACACCGGGTGCGCGCCGCCTGACCGCTATCGGCCGCGGCCCCGCGCCGCGGCCATCTTTTCTGGAGCATATCGATGACCGACAGCCTGACCGCGCAGTTCGAGGCGTTGCATGCCGAACGTGAAAAAAGCTGGGACCCGGCCCGGCTGCGCACCAATATCGAACAGCGGCGCGCCCTGGTCGCCGCGTTCGACCCGGCGGAGGTCGTCGCGGCGGGGGACCGCGTCGAACCCTTCACCCTCGATCTTTCGACCGGCGGCACGGTCGATCTCGCGGGGCTGACCAGTGTCGGCCCCGTAGCTCTGGTCTTCTTCCGGTTCGCGGGCTGCCCGGCGTGCAATATCGCCCTGCCGCATTATGACCGGACGCTGGCTCCGGCGCTCGCCCGCGCCGGCATCCGCCTTGTCGCCGTCAGCCCGCATCTGCGCGAGAGGGGACTCGACGATATCCGCACCCGGCACGGCCTGAGCTTCGAGGTCGCGAGCGACCGCGGCAATGTCCTCGCCCGCCGGTTCGGCCTGACTTTCGAACCCGCCGACGCCGTCGTGCCGGAGAATGACGATACATGGATCGGCGCGCTGACCGGCACCGGAAGCTGGGAATTGCCACAACCTGCGGTCGTGATCGTCGGCACCGATCATATCGTCCAGTTCGCCGACATCAGTCCGGACTGGCTCCGCCGCACCGAAAGCGCCGATATCATCGCGGCGGTCCGTTCGGTCGATACCGCGGCGCTGGTCTGACCGGACGGTCGGCGATCGCCGTCAGTTCGATCCGAACAGCCTCGCCGATATCCGCGCCGCGGTGCCGCGCAGGTCGGGCAGCCTCTCGGCCAGCACCTCCTCGGCGATCAACGGTCCCCGGAAGCTGACCGAGAGCGCGGCGATGGCACGCCCCTGCCGGTCGAACAGCGGGGCGGCGATGCAGCTCAGATCGGGCATGACCTCACCGATATCGGTCGCCCAGCCGCGCGTCCGCGCCTGCTCCAGCCGGTCCAGCAACTGCGCCGGATCGGTGATCGTGTTGGCGGTGAGCGCGACGAATGCGCCCTGCGCCATATAGCGGTCGAGCGCGGCAGGTTCGAGCTGCGCGAGCAGGACCTTGCCGATCCCCGAGCAATAGGCCTCGAGCTGGGTGCCTTCCGACGTCGGCAGCCGCCCGCGGCCATAGCGGACCTTGGTCAGATAGGTGACCATGTCGCTTTCGAAGATGCCGAGATGGGCATGCGCCTTGCAGCGGCGGCCGAGCGCCTGAAGCTCGTCGAGGCTCGCCCGGTGGAGCATGTCGTGCAGCGCGAGGCCCGCTCCGAGCGCGAGCGCGGCGGGCCCCAGCCCGTAAGCCCCGCGCCGATAGGCGATCAGATAGCCCCGGCCCGTCAGCGACTGGACGATGCGATGCGCCGTCGCGACCGGAAGCCCGCTGCCCGCCGCGATCATCGGCAGAGAACATATCCCCGCCGCGCGCACCGCATCCAGGATGTCGAGCGTCCGGTCGATCAGGCCGGTCGGCGTCGGAGGGTCGGCCGCAGGTGGCATCTATCGCTCTGTTCTCATTCAGTGAGAATAGAGGGGGTTGTGTGATTCGGGAAGTCCACCGATCTGGGATAAGCCACGCCCATCAAAATCCAAGGTGACGGAGAGCGGCGTGGACAAGGTGAAAGTGGCGATCATCGGATCGGGCAACATTGGCACCGATCTGATGATCAAGATCATGCGGCTGTCGGACGTGCTGGAAATGGCCGCGTTCGTTGGCATCGATCCCGAGTCGGATGGCCTGAAGCGCGCCGAGCGGCTCGGCGTCCCGACCACTGCCGAGGGGCTGGACGGCCTGCTCGCCATGCCCGGCTTCAAGGATATCGGCATCGTCTTCGACGCCACCTCCGCTGGCGCGCACAAGCGGCATAGCGAGGTGCTCCTGTCGCACGGCAAGCGGGTTATCGATCTCACCCCGGCCGCGATCGGCCCCTTCACCATTCCGCCGGTCAACGGCGACGCGAATCTCGACGCCCCCAACGTCAACATGGTGACATGCGGCGGCCAGGCGACGATCCCGATCGTCGCGGCGGTCAACCGCGTCGCCAACGTCCGCTATGGCGAGATCGTCGCCTCGATCTCGTCGAAATCGGCGGGCCCCGGCACCCGCGCCAATATCGACGAGTTCACCGAGACGACCAGCCAGGCGATCGTCGATGTCGGCGGGGCCGACCGCGGCAAGGCGATCATCGTCCTCAACCCCGCCGAACCGCCGCTGATCATGCGCGACACCGTCTACTGCCTCACCGACGATGGCGACCAGGAGGCGATCCGGCAATCGGTCGAGGACATGGTCCGCGAAGTGCAGACCTATGTGCCCGGCTATCGCCTCAAGCAGGCGGTGCAGTTCGAGCATATCGGATCGAACCGCCCGCTGCGCATCCCCGAAATGGGCGGCGAGTTCACCGGGCTGAAAGTCACCGTCTTCCTCGAGGTCGAAGGGGCGGCGCATTATCTGCCCGCTTATGCCGGCAATCTCGACATCATGACCTCGGCCGCGTTCAAGACCGCCGAGAAGATCGCACTGCGCGAGCGGGAGAAGGCGGCGGCCTGAGCCGCGCCTCTCCATCGCCCTCCCCTTCATGCCAGGAGCAGACCCCATGGCCTTCGACCCTACCCAGACCAAGCTCTACATCCAGGACGTGACGCTGCGCGACGGCATGCACGCCATCCGCCATCAATATGGCCTCGACCATGTCCAGGCGATCGCGCGCGCGCTCGACCGCGCCAAGGTCGACGCGATCGAGGTCGCGCATGGCGATGGCCTGCAGGGATCGAGCTTCAATTACGGCTTCGGCGCGCACACCGACTGGGAATGGATCGAAGCGGTCGCCGAGGTGCTGGAGCATAGCGTCCTCACCACGCTGCTGCTCCCCGGCATCGGCACCGTCCACGATCTAAAGCACGCCTATGACCTGGGCGTCCGCTCGGTCCGCATCGCCACCCATTGCACCGAGGCGGATGTCTCGAAGCAGCATATCGAGGCGGCCCGCAATCTCGGCATGGACGTGTCGGGCTTCCTGATGATGAGCCATATGTCGGAGCCAGAGCCGCTCGCACAGCAGGCCAAGCTGATGGAAAGCTATGGTGCGAATTGCGTCTATGTCACCGATAGCGGTGGCGCGCTGAGCATGGACGGTTACGCCGCCCGCTGTCAGGCCTATGACCGCGTGCTGAAGCCCGAGACCCAGCGCGGCGTCCACGCCCACCACAATCTGTCGCTCGGCGTCGCCAACTCGATCGTCGCGGTCCAGAACGGCGTCGTCCGCGTCGACGCGAGCCTCGCCGGCATGGGCGCGGGCGCGGGCAACGCCCCGCTCGAAGTGTTCATCGCCGCCGCCGACAATTATGGCTGGAACCATGGCTGCGATCTCTATGCGCTGATGGACGCCGCCGAGGATCTCGTCCGCCCGCTGCAGGACCGCCCGGTCCGCGTCGACCGCGAAACGCTGACGCTCGGCTATGCCGGGGTCTATTCGTCTTTCCTGCGCCACGCCGAAAAGGCCGCCGCCGAACATGGCCTCGACACCCGCGCGATCCTCGTCGAGCTTGGCCGCCGCAAGATGGTCGGCGGTCAGGAAGACATGATCGTCGACGTCGCCCTCGACATGGTGAAGGCGCAGAAGGAAGCGGTGTAAATGTGAACCTCGCCCCTCTCCTTTAGGGGAGGGGTTGGGG
>NZ_LARW01000072.1 GCF_000971055.1 Sphingomonas sp. SRS2 | reverse complement strand
TTCTTCTGCAAACTCAAAGAGTTCAAGCGCATCGCCATGCGCGCCTGCAAAACCGATCTAAGCTTCTCCGCAATGATCTACCTCGCCGCAGCCGTCATCAACTCGCGATGAATCCCCACAACCCCTAAAGTTCATGTGGCGATTGCGCCGGACTCTGGTTAAGACGCCCGCCAATCCTCGTATTTCGGAAGCCTATCATGACCGACAGCCTGCCCGACCGCCTCTCGATCAACCCGACCAGCCCGCATTATAATGGCGCGCTGCTCGAACGCGGCATCGGCATCAAGTTCAAGGGCACCGAGAAGACCAATGTCGAGGAATATTGCGTCAGCGAGGGCTGGATCCGCGTCGCGGTCGGCAACACCCGCGACCGCAAGGGCAATCCGCTGACGATCAAGCTCAACGGCCCCGTCGAGCCCTATCTCAAGGACGCCGCCGACACCGCATCGGAAGATGCCGAAGGCTGATTCCGCCATGGCGCTCCGCATCCAGTCGGATCGCCTGACCGCCGAGATTTCACCCGACGGCGCCGAGCTTCGGCGGCTGACCGACGCGGCAGGGCGCGACTGGTTGTGGGACGGCGATCCAACCTTCTGGTCGGGCCGCGCGCCGATTCTCTTCCCGATCGTCGGGACGCTGGGCGGGGATCGCTTCCGCTGGCACGGCCGGGAATATACGCTCCCCCGCCACGGATTCGCCCGCCGCCGCGGCTTCGCGCTCGTCGATCATGATGCCGACGGCCTGGTCCTGCGGCTCGATGCCGACGACGCGACCCGCGCTGTCTGGCCTTTCGATTTTACGCTCGACATGATCTTCACCGTCCGGGGCGCTACCCTGGATTCCATCCGGCGCTGCGCTGGCCGCTACCCGGTACGCCGAGCAAGGCGGACCACATCATCCGCTTCGAAAAGCCCGAGCCCGCCACGGTTCGCCGGCTAGACACGGACGGGCTGCTCGATCCGGAGCGGCGCGCAACCGCCGTCGAAGGCGACACGTTGCGCCTCGATGATGCGCTGTTCACCGAGGACGCGCTGATCTTCGATAATCTGGCAAGTCGCAGTCTGGTCTATGAAGGTCCCGGCGGTGCGCGGGCGACCATCGACTTTCAGGATATGCCGCATCTCGGCCTGTGGATGAAGCCGGGCGCCGGCTATCTGTGCATAGAGCCGTGGCAGGGCTTTTCGGACCCTGCGGGCTTCGACGGCACACTCGACGAGAAGCCCGGCATGGTGGCGGTCGCGCCGGGGGAGAGCCGCAGCTTCTCGATGGCGGTTACGATCGGCTGAGCCCGTGGCCGGCGGCCCCGATCGGACCGCCGGCTTGCGGATCAGGCCGCCTTGGTCTTTCCCTTCAGCTTGGGCAGCAGGCCGCCCCGATCGTTGGCGGGCGCGCCTATTTCGATCCGGCGCGGCTTCATCGCTTCCGGAATCTCGCGCTTGAGGGCGATCGTCAGCAGGCCGTTGTCGAAGCGCGCGGACTGAACTTCGATGAAGTCCGCGAGCTGGAAACGCCTTTCGAACGCGCGGTTGGCGATACCGCGATGAAGATAACGGCTTTGGTCGGATCCAGCGTCATCGGCTTTGCGACCGCTGACGAGCAGTTGATTCTGCTGCGCCGTGATCTCGATCTCATTGGGGCCGAACCCCGCGACGGCCAGGGTGATGCGATAGCTGTCCTCGCTCACCCGTTCGAGATCATAGGGCGGAAAGCCTTCGCCCAGATCGGTTCTGACACCGGTTTCGAGCATGTCGAACAGCCGATCGAAGCCGACCGTCGAACGGCGATAGGGAGTAAAGTCGAAATTGGTCCTCATATCCAAATCCTCTTCTGAGCAATCTGAGCATGAGAAGCGCCGGGGGCAGAGCCGACGCCCTCTCGTTCCGCCGGGTCCTTTCGGCACCCGACGCCGGGCGAGATAATTCGCGCTGCCCTCTCGTCAAGACAGCCCTACGGCCTATTGGAAAAAATTTTCTCCCATCGAACCAGTGGCATCGCGACCCTCTTGACGCGTGAGGCCGGCTTTCCAAAATCGTCCCGTGGCGAACCCGCCATGGAATGCGTGACTGGACGAAAGGAGGAACAATCCATGTCGCTTTCCCATTTCAGACATCCGTTCGATATTGGTCGGCACCCCAGTTTCGAGCCCGAGGTGCAGCGCGCTATCCTCGCGTCCTGGGCTTCCGACGCCGCGACCTTGAAGCACGATCCGCACCTGCGCAGCTCACCGCCGAAGGGGAGCGCCAGCCCCGTCAGCGACGCTCGGTCCGCGCTGAAATCGCTTGACCGATATATGGAGGGCAGATGATGTCGAACCGCTTCTTCGCATATCTGGAACGCGAGCACGCCAGGCTTGAAACGCTTGTCGCCGAGCAGCTCCGCCGGCCGATGCCGGACACTATCGAGATCGCCAAGCTCAAGAAGCAGAAGCTGATGGTCAAGGATCAGATCGACCGGTGGCAAGCCGACGCGAGGGCATCGCAGACCGCATGAGCGCAACGGCCCGACGCTCCTCCAGAAGCGCCGGGCCGCACGCACGAACCGTGCGAAATTTTGGGGGCGATTCCCCTGCGCCCCCGTACGCCGACGCAACCACTCGGACGCCATGCAACGTCGCACCGCACCTTAGGAGGGTTAATGGCAGCGCGCAGTGACGCGCGTCACAGCTTGACCTTGCCCGGTCGCACCACCACATTTCGAAGCATGGACAAGCTAGACCTCACCGATGCCGAATGGCGCGACCGGCTCACCCCCGAACAATATCATGTGCTCCGCCAGGCCGGCACCGAGCGCGCCTTCACCGGCAAATATTGGAACAACCATGACGACGGCAGCTATCATTGCGCCGGCTGTGGCACCCAGCTGTTCGCGAGCGACAGCAAATATGACTCGGGTTGCGGCTGGCCGAGCTTCACCGCCCCCGCCGACGAGGCGATGGTGACAGAACATCGCGACGTTACCCATGGCATGGTCCGCACCGAGGTTCGCTGCGCCAAATGCGAAGGCCATCTCGGCCATGTCTTCCCCGACGGGCCGGGACCGACCGGCCTGCGTTACTGCATCAATTCGGCGGCAGTGGATTTCGACGGGGACAAGTAAAGGGCAACTTGTCCGCGTCGCCCCGGCCCCCGGGTCTGGCTTTCGCCAGCCCGAGGAATGGCATCCCGGGGCCGCCAGCGGCTCTTAGGGTCAGGTCAACGCGGGAGCCTATCGCGGCCCCGGCCTCCGCCGGGGCGACGAAGATCCTTCATTCATCCCGGCGCAATGACCATTGATCGATAGCTGTGGATGATTGGCCGATATGGAGGGGACGCGCTTGGCAGCGATCGGGATAGCTTGTAAGTCGACCGTCGCTGATGCCAACCGCCAAACCCTCTCCGGACAAATCTAAGCGCATGGGCTGGATCAGGACTCTGCTGAAATTCGCGTTGTTCGCCACGCTCGCTGGGCTGGGTGCGCTGGTCGTCGCGGTGCTGATCGCGATGGCGTCGCTGCCTGGGTTCGAGGAGCTGAAGTCGAGCCCGAACGGTCAGATGGTCCGTGTCCGCGCCGCCGACGGCTCGGTGATCGTCTCGCTCGGGCCAAGCTATGGCGACTGGCTGCCGTCGCAGCAGATTCCCGAGGACATGAAGAAGGCGATGGTCGCGGTCGAGGACCGGCGCTTCTACATGCACCCCGGGATCGATCCGATCGGCATGGGCCGCGCCGCCTGGGTCGCGTGGCAGCGCAAGGGCGAGGGCCGCCGCCTCCAGGGCGCGTCGACGATCACCCAGCAGCTCGCGCGCAACATCTTCCTGACCAACGCCTACAGCTTCGGCCGCAAATTCCGCGAAGTGATCCTGGCGCTGGCGATGGAGCGTAAATTCTCCAAGCAGCAGATCCTCGAACTCTATCTCAACCGCGTCTATTTCGGCGGCGGCGCTTATGGCATCGACGCCGCTAGCCGCAAATTCTTCGATCATTCGGCCAGCACGTTGAACCTCGCCGAAAGCGCGATCGTCGCCGGCCTCGTCAAGGCGCCATCGCATTATTCGCCGACCGCCGACCGCCAGGCCGCGATCGACCGCGCAAAGGTGGTGCTCGAAGT
Source organism: Sphingomonas sp. SRS2 (assembly GCF_000971055.1). Classification (GTDB taxonomy): domain Bacteria; phylum Pseudomonadota; class Alphaproteobacteria; order Sphingomonadales; family Sphingomonadaceae; genus Rhizorhabdus. Next base: position 40,413 of record NZ_LARW01000072.1, on the reverse strand, counting down.
GATGCAGGACGCCGGCGCGATCACCCCGTCGCAGGCCGATGCGGTCGACCTCGACAAGGTCGACCTGGCGCCCGAGCGCGACCAGAATGCGGTGCGCTATTTCACCGACTGGGCGCTGGCCCAGCTCGACGAGGTCGTCGACGAGCAGGTCGAGCCAATCGACGTGTGGACCACGATCGACCCGGCGATGCAGAAGGCGGCCGACGCTGCGATCCGCACCAATGCGCCCGAAGGGACGCAGGGCGCGCTCGTGGCGCTCGACCGCGACGGCGCGGTGCGCGCCATGGTCGGCGGGCGCGACTATGTCTCGTCTATCTACAACCGCGCGACCCAGGCCGAGCGCCAGCCGGGCTCCGCGTTCAAATTGTTCGTCTATCTGGCGGCGATGGAAGCCGGGATGAAGCCCGACACGCCCGTGACCGACGAGCCGGTCGATATCGATGGCTGGAGCCCGCGCAACAGCAACCGCGAATATGCCGGCGAGATCGACGTCCGCACCGCCTTCGCCTTCTCGATCAACACCGTCGCCGCCAAGATCGGCCAGCAGGTCGGCTTCGACGCCATCGCCGACATGGCGCACCGCTTCGGCATCGCCAGCAAGCTCAACACCCACCCGTCGATGGTGCTCGGCACCTCCGACGTCCGCCTGATCGACATGACCCGCGCCTTCGCCGCGATCGCGCGCAAGGGGATCGCGGTGGTGCCCTATGGCATCGTCAAGGTGACGACCGGCAAGGGCGACCTGCTGTACGAGCATCGCACCGACGACAATCGCGTGCTGGTCGCGCCCTGGGTCGCCGCCGAAGTGACCGACCTGCTCCAGACCGCAGTCAACACCGGCACCGCGCGGGCCGCGCAGATCGGACGCCCGGTCGCGGGCAAGACCGGCACGACCTCGTCGAACAAGGATGGCTGGTTCCTCGGCTTCTCCTCGGGGATCACCACCGGCGTGTGGATGGGCCGCGACGACGCCAAGGCGGTGTCTGGCCTGCAGGGCGGCCGCGCACCCGCGCGCGCCTTCGCCCAGTTCATGCGCGTCGCGGTGGCCAAGCGCCCGACCGAAGCGTTCGAAACCGCCGTCACCCTGCCCGAGTTCATGATCGAGCCCGACGACGAAGCTTACGGCCTGCCCGACGATGGCTTCGTCACCCCCGACGGCCTGCCCATCGAGGACGGCAGCGAGCCCCCCGCCGATCCCGAGGACGGCTTCGAACCGCAGGCTCCACCGCCGGCCGCGCGCGCACCGCAAGCCGCCGCACCGGCCCCGCCGCGCACCTCGCTCGGCTCGGATTTCCTGAGCGGCGTCGAACCGCAGCGCCCCGCACGGCGGCAGTAAGCGGCGAGCGTCACCCCGGCGGAGGCCGGGCCGCCAACGGTTTTTGCCTCGCGATTGCCTGACTCTCTAGCGGCCCCGGCCTCCGCCGGCGCGACGCTTTTTTAGGGCTCGCGGCCCAGCCAGTAGAGATGCCGTCCATGCTCGCGCAGCCAGTTGCGCTCGGGCAGGGGGTCGCGGCCCAGCAGCCGTTGGACGGCGGCGTGGAATTCACGGCTATGGTCCATGTGGAGACGGTGCGCGACCTCGTGCGCGACGGTCGCTTCCAGCACCTCGGGCGGGGCGAGGATCAGCCGCCAGCTGTAGCGGATGTCGCCATTGGCCGAGCAGCTGCCCCAGCGTGCGCGCGGATCGCCGATCGACACCCGGCCGATCGACACCCCTGCCAGCGTCGCGAAGCGTGTCGTCTCGGCCTCCAGCCGTTCCAGCGCGCGGGCGCGCAGCCACCGCGTCACCCTCGTGGCGAGCAGTTCGTCGGGGCGGGGGACGATCAGCCGGTCGCCGGAGCGCCGGACGATCCGGCCGGTGTCGGTCAGCTCGATCCGCAGCGTCTCGCCCGCGACTTCGATCGTCATGCCGTCCTCGATCGGCCGGGCATTGGGGAGCGCGTCGAGCGCCGCCTCGATCCAGTCGCGCTTGCTTTCGACCCATTTGATCGCGGCGCGCAGCGAGGCGCGGTTCGGCATGACCAGCCGCACCCCGCCATCGCGCGGATCGACGCTGAGCCGCATCCGCCGGGCCTGCGCCATCCGCCGGACGATCAGCGGACGGCTGCGCCCGCCGGCTTCGAAGACAAGCTCGGTCTCGGTCGGCGGCGCGGTGCGGCGAAAGAGCATGTTCGGCAGCTTAATCGGCCTGACTCCGTTCGTGCCCGGCCAGGATAGGCGCTTTACAGGTCACGATCCACCAGATGATGTTCCAGATCGCCCGCCTCATTTTCCGACACCGTCCAGCCGCGCACCGAAACGCCGGCGCGGTGAACCGATTCGGGGTCGCCGGTCTTGAGCGGATGCCAGTCGGGAAGGGGCTTGCCCTCATCGAGCAGGCGATAGGCGCAGGTCGATGGCAGCCAGTCGATCTCCGACAGGATTTTCGGGGTCAGCCGCACGCATTCGGGGACGAAGGTCCGGCGATGCTTATAGTCCTTGCACAGGCCCGAGCGGCGATCGAGCAGGCGGCAGGCGACATTGGTCGCCATCAGCTCGCCGGTTTCCTCGTCCTCCAGCTTGTGAAGGCAGCATTTGCCGCAGCCGTCGCACAGCGACTCCCATTCGGCGCGGCTCATCTCGTCTAGCCGCTTGGTTTCCCAGAAGGGGGGCTGTTCGGTCATGGGGACTGTCTACTCTACTAACGGCGTCATGCTGAACCTGATTCAGCATCTGCCAAGAAACACGGGCGATCCCATGGGCTCGTACGGAGAGCCGGGATTCAAATATGCAGCGCGCTCGCGTGGACAAGGGGATGCTGAAACAGGTCCAGCATGACAGGGTGCAGGCTATCTGGCCCAGCGCTCGATATCGGCGGCGGCGGTGTCGCCATCCTTGTCCTGGGTGATCAGCGCCAGCGGCTCGCCTTTCGGTCCGAACAGCATCGCCTGGCGGGCATGATCGACCAGATAGGTGCCGTCCGGCCTGGGATCCTGCTTCATGTGATAGATCGCGAACTTTTTCGCGACCGCCGCAATCTCCGCCTCGCTGCCAGTCAGCCCGATCAGCTTGGGATGGAAGGCGCGGACGAACTGCTTGAGTGCGGCGGGCGTGTCGCGCGCCGGATCGATGGTGATGAAGATCGGCTGGATCTTCGCCGCGAGCGCGGGATTCTCCGCCTCGATCTTGCGATAGCCCTTCATCAGATTCTGCACGTCGACCGGGCAGACATCGGGGCACCATGTATAGCCGAAATAGACGAGCCGATATTTGCCCGCGAACTCGGTATCGCTGACCTTCTTCCCGTCCTGATCGGTCAGGGTGAAGGGGCCGCCGATGCTGCTGCCCGCAAGGGGCGGGGTTTCGGGCGCGGCGCCGCCGCAGCCGCTCAGCGCCAGCGACGCGATGCCCAGCAGCACCGCCGCCGCGGCAGCGGTACAGCGATCGAAGAAGCTCGGATTGTTCATGGTGCGGCCAGCCATGCTTTGCTATTGCCGCGCATGCAAGGGCGTTTAAGAACAGGGACATGACAGACACTATGGTCCGCCGCCACATCCTATCTCCCGTCCTTTGGGCCGCTGCTGCGCTGGCGATCGCCGCCACGCCGGCCATGGCGCAATTTTCCGACAGCTATAATTTCCTCAACGCCGTGCGTCAGTCGGACGGCGAAAAGGCGACCAAGGCGCTGCAGGGGAACGGCTCGACGATCATCAACACCCGCGACTACACCACCGGTGAGACCGCGCTGATGATCACGATCAAGCGCCGCGACCTGACCTGGTCGAGCTTCCTGCTCGGCAAGGGGGCGAACCCCAATGCCAGGGACGCGCAGGGCAACGGCGCGCTCCACGTCGCCGCACTGCTCGGCTTCCAGGAGGGAGCCGAATTGCTGGTCGCCCAGCGGGCCCAGGTCAATCTCGCCAATAACAGCGGCGAGACCCCGCTGATCATCGCCGTTCAGCAGCGCAACACGCCGATGGTGCGCTTCCTGCTGACCAATGGTGCCGATCCCAAGCAGGCCGATCGCATCGCCGGCAAGTCGGCCCGGGACTATGCCGCCGACGATCCGCGCGGCGCGGCTGTACTCAAGATCCTCAACGAAGCGCCTGCCGTGAAGGCGAAGCCGAAAATGTCGGGGCCGGGGCTTTAGGCGCTATGTCGGGCGCGAGCGCTGAGTAAGGGTAGCCAGCGTTTCGTCGAAGCGCCCTTCGGCTTCGGCATCACGCAGAAATTTGACCCATTGAACCGCGATCTCCTGCGGTGTCGGCGTCTGGGCGAACAGGTTCATCACCTCGTCGATATAGTCGTCGAGCGGCATATAGCCCTCGCGTGTCTCCTGACCGGGGGTGAGTCCAGTCTGGACACCCGGAGGCACCAACTCAATCACCTCGACCCTGCCACGCAGCTGCTCACGCAGCGACAGGCTGTAGCTGTGGATCGCCGCTTTGGTCGCCGAATAGGTCGGCGCGAACACCAGGGGCACGAAGGCGAGGCCTGAGGAGACGGTAACGATCGCCGCGTCCGGGCGGGTGACGAGATGATCGATCAGTGCATCGATCAGCCGGATTGGCCCAAGCAGGTTGGTGAGGATCGTCGCCGCTGCATCGGAGAGATCGCGCGGTGCGTCCAGCGCCTCACTGCGCATGCTTCCAGCGTTGTTCACGACGACATTGAGATCGGGATGGTCGGCGATAACCCGCGCAGCGATGTGACCGATCTGCGCCGCATCCTCGATGTCGAGTTCTACCGCCACCATGTTCGAGCGATCCCCTATCACCTCGTCGAGCGCGGCGCGCCTCCGCCCCGCAATGATCACTTTGTTTCCCTGGTCGTTCCAGCGATGCGCGAGCGCCCGCCCGATACCGGTGCCGCCGCCGGTAATCAGAATCGTGTTTCCGCTCGTCTTCATGGGATCGCCTCGCCTGTAGCTGAGAATGCTGAAGTAGGCATGCGCATGCCATTGAAAAGGCGGCCGTGGAAATTTACCCGCCGGCGAAGGTGGGCAAGCTAGACGCAGCTTTCCGGAAACGGATCGAGATCGCCCCAGAGACGGCGCGCGGCGCGGCGGGCGAAACGCAATGTCTCGGCCTTGCGGCGCGCGCCCGACAAGGGCCGGTGCTGCGGCTCGCGGATGATCGCGGCGTCATAGCGATCGGCGACGATCAGGCCGCAGCATTGGGGGCGGAAAGGATCGGTCTCGAACGGCGACAGATCGAATCCGCTTGGCACCGCCCAGTAGAAGCGGTCGCAATAGTCGAGATAGTCGGGCCATTTGCCGTCGCCGAGCAGATCGCCTCGCGACACCTTGATCTCGACGATGGTGATGCAGCCTTGCGCGTCGATTGCCATGATGTCGGCGCGGCGGCCATTGCCCAGCGGAACCTCGGGCAGCGGCGTCATCTCCGCGCGCAGGAATAGCCGCGCGATGCCGCGTGCGACGTCATTCGCAACGAGCGGAGCGACGATTAGCGGTTCGAGCGACTCAGGGAGGGTAGCCATCACCGGATCTTAGAACAAGAAGGGAACGATTTCCAGCGCACGCCCCTCGCCGCACCCGACGGCCCGGCACGCGCTCAGGATAAACTTCAGCCAAAGGCTGAAGGCTGGCTTCTCGGGCAGCCGCTAAAGCAGCATCTCGCCGGCGATCTTCTCGGCCTCGCGATGATCGACTTCGACCACCCACAGATCGGGATCCGAACGCCGCCGCTTCGCGACATAGTCGCCCGCAGCACCCGGTTCGTTGGGATCGGCGGGCCCGACCCGCTCAAAGCCATGCCCGCCATCGAAGCGCCAGACCCGATCGACGATCGCGCCCACTACACCGCGATCGGCCAGGATAAGGAGCATCGCCCCGGCGACGGCGTCGCCCTTGGCGATCACCATCGCCGAGCCGCCATCCGCCTCGACGCGGCGGATCAGGGCCGAGACCAGCAGCCCCGAAGCGGGCCGCGCTTCGAGAGTCACCGCGAATATCCGGGCAGAGTCGCCAGCGGGATCCGCGAGCGCATGAAGGTGCCGGTGCCGCGCGCGACCTCCTCGCCTTCCGAGTCGATCAGCCGCGCATCGGCGACCAGCACGCGGCGGCGGCCATTGACCCAACGGCCCTCGGCGGTGACGGGTCCCGCCGCCATCGGCCGGGTAAGCAGAAGGTTAAACGCGGTGGTGAGCAGGAAAAAGTCGTTCACCAGGCTGTTCGCCGCGTAGAAGGCGGCATCGTCGAGCATCTTGAAATAGGTGGTGCCGTGCGCCGCGCCGGCGGCATGGAAATGGCCCGGGTCGATCATGAAGCTGATCCGCGACGTTCCCTCGCCGGTAATCTCCAGCCGCGACGGGAACATCCTGTTGATCGGCGCGACCGCATAGAGCGATTCCAGCGCGCGAAAATGCGCCTCGGCGCCCGATGGCGCCTGATCGGCGGGGGTGTCGCCGCTCACGGGCGATCAGGCGGCGTGACGGGCCTCGCCGGTGGCGAACAGTGCGTAGAGCGCATCGTCCGATCCGGCGCCGCGCAGCTTGGCGACGAAGGTCTTGTCACGCATCCGCCGGCTGACCCGGGCGAGCGCCTTGAGATGTTCGACCCCGGCATCCACCGGCGAGAGCAGCAGGAAGACGAGGTCGACCGGCAGGTCGTCGATCGCCGCGAAGTCGATCGGCTGGCCGAGCCGGGCAAACAGCCCGACGACTCGATCGAGCCCTTCGATTTTCCCATGGGGAATGGCGATGCCGCCGCCGAAGCCGGTCGAGCCGAGCCGCTCGCGCTCGACCAGCCGCTCGACGATCATACGCGAGTCCGCATCGACCAGCTTCGAAGCGATGCTACCAAGCTGCTGGAACAGCGCCTTTTTGTTTGGGACGACCAGGGCGGCCTGCACCGCCTGAGGCGATAGCAGATCGCCCAGGTCGTCCATCGATTTGCTGTCAGTCATGTAACGGAGTCGCTATTCCTGTTCAGGCCACCCGGCTCGGCTCCACCCAGCCGATCGTGCCGTCGGTGCGCCGATACACCATATTGAAGGCGCCGGTACCAGAATTTCGGAAAAGAAGCGCGGTCGTATTTCGCAGATCGAGCATCATCACCGCGTCGGATACGCTCGCGTCGGGAACGTCGACCCGGGTCTCGGCGATGATGACGGGGGCGTCGCCCTCGACCTCCTCGTCGCGGACCGGCTCGAACACCGTGTAGCCGGCATTGTCGTCGATCGCCTCGAGCGCGGGGGCAGGGGCCGGCGTGCGGGACTTGAGCCGGTTCATATAGCGGCGCAGCTGGGTTTCGATCCGCTCTGCGGCCTGATCGAAGGCCGGATGCGCATCCATCGCATGGCCGCTGCCCTTCAGGATCACTCCATGCATGACATGCGCGACGATATCGCAGGAGAAGCCGTTGCCATGCTGGCCGCGGCCGAAGGTGACATGCGCGGAGAGACTTCGTGAGAAATATTTATCGGCGATCGCGTGGAGCCGTTCCTCGACATGGGTCCGGAGCGCATCCCCCGTGTTCACCTGATGTCCCGAAACACGAATTTCCATAGCTATTCTCCACTATTGGTCCGGGGATGGTGAAGCGCCCACTGGCGTCCCGCCATCCGCACAAACACGGATCTACCGTCTAGCTCGCCGCGCCCTCCATCCAGATCGGCGCATCGAGCTTCTCAACAAACGCTCTATGTCTCTCCAGTTCCTCCTCACTTGCAAAATGGGGTCGTATCGCCCGGATGGTGCGGGCGGCCGCGACAAAGGCCGGCGTCGCGACCAGGATCCTCTCCTCGACGATGGTCTCGCCGATCGACAAGCCGATCTGGCGGCCGCCAGTCAGCTCGACATAGACCTGCGCGGTCAGCTGGGCATCGAGCAGCGCGCCATGCTTGACGCGGTGGCTGCGATCGATGCCGTATCGCGAACATAGCGCGTCGAGGCTGTGCTTGGCGCCCGGATGCGCCTTGCGCGCCAGCGCGAGCGTATCGACCATCCGGCCGAGATCGACATGCGGATGGCCGCAGGCTTTGAGCTCCCAGTTGAGAAAGCCGAAATCGAAGCTGGCATTATGCGCCACCAGCGGGCTGTCGCCGATGAACTCGAGCAGTTCGGCGACCTTGTGCCCGAACAGCGGCTTGTCGCCGAGAAAGCGGTCGGACAGCCCATGGACCTGCTCCGCCTCGATCGGCATCGCCCGCTCGGGGTTGAAATAACAATGGAAGACCTGACCGGTCTCGACCCGGTTGAACAGCTCGACACAGCCTATTTCGACCATCCTGTCCCCGGTTGCGGGATTCAGGCCGGTGGTTTCGGTGTCGAAAACGATCTCGCGCATGAGCGACAATATCGGACTCCGTGCGCGCGGAGGCAAGTGATCAGATGATGGACGGCGGCACGGGTGCGTCCGGCCGAGCCGCCATTGTCGATCACGAAGTCGGCGCGGGCCCGCTTGACATGGTCAGGGGTCTGCAAGGACCGGATATGGCGTAATTTCAAAGGGTTCATGCCCGGTCTTGCCAGCACGCGACGCGCCTGTTTCCAGGCGGGAGCGGAGACGACGGCGATTGCATCGACCTGCCGCCAGCCTTTTTTTTCGAACAGCAACGGAATGTCGAGCACGACCAGCGGCCGTGAGCGGTGCCGCCGCAGGAAACGCCGCCGCGACTCGGCCACGGCCGGATGGACGATGCGTTCGAGTCGGTGGAGCGCGGCGCGGTCGCCGAGCACGACCTTGCCGAGCACCGCGCGGTCGATGCCATGCGGGCCCGAGCTGCCGGGAAAGGCCGCCTCGATCGCCGCGACTAGCCGGCCGCCGCGCCCCTGGAGGCGGTGGACCTCGGCGTCGGCGTCGAACACCGGGACGCCGGCGCGGGCAAACATCCGCGCGACGGTCGACTTGCCCATCCCGATCGATCCGGTGAGACCCAGGACGATCATGGCTTGCCCATGATCATGAACGACGGCGCGATCATCCGAGCAATTTCTCGCGCAGCGCCTTGTCGTCCCCGCGCGGCGCCGGGGTTCCGAAGAACAGCGCAAAGGCCGCCGCCGCCTGGCCGATCAGCATGTGCAGCCCGTCGATCGTGCGCAGCCCCCGCGCCCGCGCCTCGGCGAGGAGCGGGGTTTCGAGCGGCGCATAGACGATGTCGTAGACCACCGCATTGGGGGGAACATGGCTAAAATCGAGCAGCAGCGCCGGTTGCCCCGCCATGCCCAGCGAGGTGGTGTTGACGATGAGATCGAGAATGCCCTCGCGGTCGTCGAACGGGAAATCGGTTGGGGTGGCGAACAGGTCGAGCGGGGCGATCAGCCGGTCGTCGGGCTCGAAACTCTCCCGCAGCGCGCGCGCCTGATCGGGATTGCGGGCGATGATGACATTGGTGAAACCCTGGTCGTGGAGCGCGAGCGCGACCGCCTTTGCCGCGCCTCCCGCGCCGAAGATCCGCGCCATGCGGAACAGGTGCGCCTGTCTCAACAAGGGCAGCAGAGGCTCGAGAAAACCGATATAATCGGTGTTGTATCCGACCAGCTTGCCCTTCTCGGGCCGCACCGTGTTGACCGCGCCGATCCGCTCGGCGGCGGGATCGATCCGGTCGAGCAGCGGCATCACCGCCTGCTTGTGCGGGATGGTGACGTTGCACCCCCGCCACAGCCGGTCGCGCCGCCGCTCTTCGAAGAAGCTCTCAAGATCTTGCGACCGGACATGAGAAGCGCGATATTCGGCGGTGATTCCAGCCTGTTGCAGCCAGTGGTTGTGAATCGTCGGCGACTTCGAATGTGCGATCGGATCACCGATCACCTCGGCATAGGCCTGCCCGTTCACCATTGCCCCGTCACCATCGCGCCATCCCCCGCCATCATGCGGGCATAACCCCGCGAATGCGAAGATAGTCGAGCAGGGGCAGGAGGGGCAGGCCCAATATGGTGAACTGGCTGCCCTCGATCTTCGCAAACAGCTGCGCGCCCGGCCCCTCGATCCGGTAGCCGCCGACGCAGCCGCCGATCACCGGCCATTCGGCGTCGAGATAGGCGTCAATGAACGCCTCGCTCAGCGGCCGGACATGCAGGCGCGCGACATCGACATGCCGCCACACCGGCGCGCCGGCTTCGCAGATCACCGCCGCGCTGTAGAGGCTGTGCCGCTTCCCCGCGATCAGCCGCAGCAGATCACGCTGCTCGTCGCGGCTCCCGGCCTTGTCGAGCATGGTGCCGTCATCGAGCACCACCGTGGAATCGCAGCCAAGGACGAGATCGGCCGGATGGCGGCGCGATAATTTGGTCGCCTTGAGCTCGGCCAGCGCATCGGCAAGATCGCGTGCGCTTACGCCCTCGGCGCGCAGGGCAGTCTTCATCGACTCCTCGTCGACCGCCGCGGCCATCGCCTGGTGCGGAACGCCCGCGGCGTCGAGCATCGCCCGACGCGAGGCGGATTGGGAGGCGAGGATGAGCGTCACGCGCTCGGATCACCCTCGGGCGAGCGTTCGTTGACGAGGTTGATGATCGCCGCCGCGGTCTCCTCGATCGAGCGGCGGGTGACGTCGATCACCGGCCAGCCCTGATCGGAGAAGATCCGCCGCGCAAAGGTGAGTTCGGTGACGACCGCCTCATGGTCGACATAGGCGGTTTCAGGCGACTGGTTGAGCGTCAGCAGCCGGTTGCGGCGAATCTGGATCAGCCGGTCGGGGCTGGTGGTGAGCCCGACGATCAAGGGATGGACCAGCGAATAGAGACTCTTCTGCGGCGGGGATTCGATCACCAGCGGGACATTGGCGACCTTGTAACCGCGATTGGCGAGATAGATGGCGGTCGGAGTCTTAGACGATCGCGACACCCCGGTCAGGATGATGTCGGCCTCTTCCCAGTCGTCGGAGCCGATGCCGTCGTCATGCGCGATCGTGAACTGGATCGCCTCGACCCGCGCATAATAAGCCGCGTCGAGGATGTGCTGGCGGCCCGGCCGGGCGAGCGCGGTCTGCCCGAGCAGCTGCGACAGCGCGTCAATCACCGGATCGAGCGCCGACACGCTCGGCAGGCCCAGCGCATGGCAGCGCGATTCAAGCCGCTTGCGGATATCATTGTTGACCAGGGTGAAGATGACGAGCCCCGGCCGTTGCGCTATTTCAAGAAGGATGCGGTCGAGATGGCCCTGGCTGCGGACCATCGGCCAGAAATGCTTGATCGTCTCGACGCCTTCGAACTGGGCGAGGCCGGCCTTGGCGATATTTTCGAGCGTCTCTCCGGTCGAATCCGAAAGCAGGTGGAGATGCAGCCGGATCATCGGTGTTGCCTGATCGCTGAAATGCCAGGGACGAGTCTGTGGAAAACCATGGGGATGGGGCTAGCGGAAGGCCGGGGAGTGTTTCAAGCCGCGCTTTCATCCCCGTTGACAGCATTTCTTTCCAGCAACCATCCACAGGGGATCGTTGAAATCGTCTGCCTGTGGATAACGGTAATGGCCGGAGAGACTCGCTTGGGCTAGGCGATTCCGCATGAGTCAAGCTGTTGGCAATCAGGCCAACTGTGAATAAACCCCGCGACACAACGCCCTACTACCCCTTCAGTTCCCTTATTAAGAATCTACTTAAGGAAGAAGATGGCTGCTCAGTTTGCCGAAACACGCCCGTTGCTCGCCGTCCTCAAGGGCGAACGGCGTGATCCGCCGCCCGTCTGGCTGATGCGGCAGGCGGGACGCTATCTTCCCGAATATCGCGCGCTCAGAGCGGAGAAGGGCGGATTCCTCGAGCTCGCCTATGACAGCGACAGCGCCGCCGAGATCACTCTTCAGCCAATCCGCCGCTTCGGCTTCGATGGCGCGATCCTTTTCTCCGATATCCTGGTCATCCCGCATGCCATGGGCCAGGACCTGCGCTTCGAGGCGGGCGAGGGGCCGCGCCTGTCGCCGACCTTGGTCGATCATGCGCTCGAGAGCCTGAGCGCGGTCCCGGAGCGGCTGCTGCCGATCTATGACACGGTCCGCAAGGTCCGCGCGCAACTGCCGCCCCGCACGACCTTTCTCGGCTTTGCGGGCAGCCCGTGGACGGTCGCGACCTATATGGTGGCGGGACAGGGCAGCAAGGAACAGGCCGAGACCCGGCGCATGGCCTATCGCGATCCGGCGGCGTTCGGCGCGATCATCAATGCGCTGGTCGATACCACCGCCGATTATCTGTCGTTGCAGATCGTGGCCGGGGTCGATGCCGTCCAGCTGTTCGACAGCTGGTCGGGCAGCCTCGCGCCGAAGGAGTTCGAACGCTGGGTGATCGCACCGACAGTCGAGCTGGTGAAGCGCCTCCATGCCCGCCACCCGCAGGTGCCGGTGATCGGCTTTCCCAAGGGCGCTGGTGGCAAGCTGCCCGCTTATGCACGCGAAACCGGAGTCGACGCGGTCGGGCTCGACGAGACGGTCGATCCGGTCTGGGCCGACAGGAATCTTCCGGCCAGGCTCCCGGTGCAGGGGAATCTCGATCCGCTCGCGCTGATCGCGGGGGGATCGAAGCTCAATGAGGCGATCGATGTGATCAGAGGGGCTTTCCCCGAGCGCCCGCATGTGTTCAATCTGGGCCATGGCATATTGCTTGATACGCCGATCGCCCATGTCGAACAGCTTCTCGCGCGGCTCAGGGGCTGATCGATGGAGCTGATGGGTTTCCTCGGCAACACCTACCCGTGGGTGAAGGCCGCGCATGTGATCTTCGTGATCTTCTGGATGGCGGGGCTGTTCATGCTGCCGCGCTTCTACGTCTATCATCATGCCGCCGCACCCGGATCGGCGGAGGATCGCGCCTGGATCGAGCGCGAACGGCGGCTGCGTTCGATCATCATCAATCCCGCGATGCTATTCGTGTGGATATTCGGGCTGATGCTCGCCTTCGATCAGGACCTGTGGAGCATACGCTGGTTTCAGGCGAAGTTCGCGACCGTCTTCCTGCTCAGCGGGTTCCACGGCTGGGCGGTGGGCTATGGCAAGCGGATGGCGGCGGGCCATCGCGCACCGTCGGACAAGGCGTTGCGCATCATGAACGAGATTCCGGCGATCGCCACAGCGGTCGTCGTCATCTTGGTGATCGTGCGGCCTTTCTGACCGCGCGATTCCTCGCCGCTTGACTTGGGAAGCGGCGCCGCCTACCTCGCAAGACAGAACAGGCCCGCCGTTCGAGCTGGGTCCCTTTTCTCCTATCACATTGTCGTGCCAGCGCGCCCAGGCCGCTCGAACTTCCCCAAGACCAGCCGGTTAAGACCCAGGAATCCCGTAGATGCATTTGAAGGACCTCAAGAAGAAGAGCCCCGCCGATTTGGTCAGCATGGCCGAAGAGCTGGGCGTCGAGGGCGCATCGACGATGCGCAAGCAGGACCTGATGTTCGCAATTCTCAAGGTCGAGGCCGAGAATGGCGAGCAGATCATGGGTGAGGGCACGATCGAAGTGCTTCCCGATGGCTTTGGCTTCCTGCGGTCGCCCGAGGCGAACTATCTCGCCGGTCCCGACGACATCTACATTTCGCCGAACCAGGTCCGCAAATTCGGCCTGCGCACCGGAGACACCGTCGAAGGCGAAGTGCGCGGCCCCAAGGATGGCGAGCGCTATTTCGCGCTGACCCGGCTGGTCTCGATCAATTTCGACGATCCCGATGTCGTCCGTCACCGCGTCAATTTCGACAATCTGACGCCGCTCTATCCCGAAGAGAAGCTCAATCTCGACACCTTCGATCCCACGGTGAAGGACAAGTCGGCGCGGGTGATCGACATCATCTCGCCGCAGGGCAAGGGCCAGCGCGCTCTGATCGTGGCGCCGCCGCGCGTCGGCAAGACCGTCCTTCTCCAGAATATGGCGAAGGCGATCACCGACAATCATCCCGAGGTGTTCCTGATCGTCCTGCTGATCGACGAGCGGCCCGAGGAAGTCACCGACATGCAGCGCTCGGTTAAGGGCGAGGTTATCTCCTCGACCTTCGACGAGCCTGCCCAGCGCCACGTTCAGGTCGCCGAAATGGTGATCGAGAAGGCCAAGCGTCTGGTCGAGCACAAGAAGGATGTCGTCATCCTGCTCGATTCGATCACCCGCCTCGGCCGCGCCTACAACACCGTCGTGCCCTCGTCGGGCAAGGTGCTGACCGGCGGTGTCGACGCCAACGCGCTACAGCGGCCGAAGCGCTTCTTCGGCGCCGCGCGCAACATTGAGGAAGGCGGCTCGCTCTCGATCATCGCCACCGCGCTGATCGACACCGGCAGCCGCATGGACGAGGTGATCTTCGAAGAGTTCAAGGGCACCGGCAATTCCGAAATCGTCCTCGATCGCAAGGTCGCCGACAAGCGCATCTTCCCGGCGATGGATGTCGGCAAGTCGGGCACCCGCAAGGAAGAACTGCTCGTCGACAAGGGCAAGCTCAGCAAGATGTGGGTGCTGCGCCGCATCCTCATGCAGATGGGCACCATCGACGCGATGGAGTTCCTGCTCGACAAGATGAAGGATTCGAAGACCAACGAGGACTTCTTCGATTCGATGAACCAGTAAGAGCATTTGCGTCGCCCCGGCCTCCGCCGGGGCGACGCGCGCTTTCAACGCTCGCTCGCCGGTCGTGAATTCACGCCACGCGCCACGGTAACATCCTCGACAAGCACGTTGGTTTCGCTAGGTAGGACGCTATGCTCGACCTCTGGAATCACATCGTCGCCGACTTCTCGAACATCGGCAGTCCCGCAACTATGGCGGCCTTTCTCCAGGTGCTGATGATCGACATCGTCCTCGCGGGCGACAATGCGATCGTCGTCGGCGCGCTTGCCGCCGGTCTTCCTGCCGATCAGCGGCGCAAGGTCATCCTGATCGGCATCATCGCCGCGCTGGTGCTGCGGATTGTCTTCGCGCTGTTCGTCAGCTTCCTGATGGGTATCGTCGGGCTGGTCTTCGCGGGCGGGCTCCTGCTGCTGTGGGTAGCGTGGCGCATGTATCGCGAGATTCGTCATGCTGGCATGGCGGCGGGCGATGACCCGGCCGAGCATGACGGCATCCCCCAGACCAAGACCTTTCTTGGCGCGGCCTGGGCGGTCGCGCTCGCCGACGTATCGATGAGCCTCGACAATGTGCTCGCGGTCGCCGGGGCGGCGCGCGAGCATCCCGGCATCCTGGTGATCGGTTTGTTGCTGTCGGTGGCGCTGATGGGCATTGCGGCCAATCTGATCGCGCGTTATATCGAACGCTATCGCTGGATCGCCTATGTCGGCCTTGTGGTGATTCTCTACGTGGCGGTCAAAATGGTCTGGGAAGGCGGGCATCAGCTCATTCCGATTCTCGTCTGATTCGCCCCTTAACGCCTGTTTCCTTGATTTTCTGGATCTCGATTCCACTTTTGTGGCGGTGGAATCCTGTCTGATTTTTTATCAGACCTTCCATCCGGGTATACGAAGTTTTACCCATTAATACTTCGCGATACTGAAGTATGTATTTTATTATTACTTCCTATTTCATTTATACCTAGTGAGTGTCGGATTTTTTTACAGTTCATTCCTGTCCCATAGGCGTGTGTTACCGGGGTTTTGACCTTTTATTATTGGATTTGTCTTAGAAGTTTCGGTAGAGGATCGGTCAGACGGTAGCCTCCGCGATAGAGATGCTGCCAGATGATTTACCGGTTGTGGGGTATTGCGATGCACAAGGTCCGTATGATGCCGCTGATGGTGGCGGGTCTGATGGTGGTGGCGAATGCGGGAACGGCTTCGGCTGCGCTCGTCGGCCAGTCGATCAGCACCGGTATCGCCGCGCTGAAGGAATGGAACGTCGTCTCGTTCAATAACTTCACGACCTCCAACCATGTTGGCGGCCGCGCGCTGGTCGGCGGCAATCTCACCATCAACAACGGCGTGATGGCGATGAACGGCCTCGGCAGCGGCAACAGCACCTATGGCACGGCGGCGATCGCCGTAGTCGGCAACGCCGCCATGAACGGCAACGTCAACGGCGCGGGCGTCCAGGTCGGCGGCAATCTGACCGGCTCGTTCAACAACAATGGTGGCGGCGCGGTCCAGGTCGGCGGCACCGCGCAGAACCAGCCGAATTTCCAGAACCAGATTACGGCCGGTATGGGCGCGAACTTCACCAACACGCTGCTCAGCCAGGCGAACGACATCAAGGCGTCGCTGACCAGTCTCAGCGCTAATCTGGCCGCGCTCTCCAATACCAGCGACGTCGTCGTTGGCGGCGACAGCAACAACCAGTTGATCACCGTCACCGGTACGGGCCTCAAGGTTCTCAACTGGTCGGAAGCGATGTTCGAGGGCACGAGCAACCAGCAGCTGCAGGTGTCGATTCCGTCCGGCGCGACGCTGGTCGTCAACGTCGCCGGCACCGACATCGATTTCAATCGCAACTTCAACACCTACGCCAATATGAGCAACGTGCTGTTCAACTTCTATCAGGCGACCACGGTCGACATCATGAAGCAGTTCAGCGGCTCGATCCTCGGCGTCAACGCCGCGGTCACGGGTGGTTATGCCGGCAATATCGATGGCACCGTGGTCGGCAACAGCGTGACCCAGGGCGCGAATGGCGAGATCCACAACGTTCCCTTCCAGGGCGACTTGTCGAGCGTCGGCGGATCGGTCGTCTCGACCGCGCCGGAGCCGTCGACCTGGGCGATGCTGATCCTCGGTTTCGGCTTAGTCGGACTGCTGATGCGCCGCCGCGAGAAGCGCGTACTGATGGTCCAGGCGGCGTAAGGCGCTGATCATCACGGGAGGAAAGGTCCACCCGATCGGGCCTCTCTTTGCTAGCGGCCAAGCCACCAGCCGGCGAGAACGCCGGCCGTGACCAGCCAGAGCATGACGATGACCACTGCGGCGGCGAGGCTGCACGGGCGCTCCTGCAAGAGCGCGGCTGCGCGATATTCAGCCATTAGCGCGGGTGCTACCCAGCGTAGCGCCAGCCAGATGCCGGCGGGGACGATCAGCAGATCGTCGAGCAGTCCAAGCAGCGGAATCGCATCGGGAATCAGGTCGATCGGGCTGAGCGCGTAGGCCGCGACGGCCCCCGCCAATAGCTTGGCGCTCAGCGGCGTGCGGGGGTCGCGGGCGGCGATCCATAAAGCGACGACATCGCGCTTGAGCGAGCGCGTCCAATCGCGCAGCGCCGCCGTCATAGGCTGGAAGTTCACGGGCTCAGGACAATCGACCCTGTCGTCCGCCGCCCTTCCAGCGCGCGATGCGCCTCGGCCGCCTCGCGTAGCGGCAGACGCAGGGCGATCTCGATGGCGAGCTTGCCGCTGCCGATCATCGTGAAGAGGTCAGCGGCGGCGGCCTCGAGCTCGGCGCGGGTCACAACGAAATCATACATGCGCGGGCGGGTCACTATCAACGATCCACGGCTCGCCAGTTCGAGCGGACTGAACGGCGGCACCGGACCCGATGAGTTGCCATAGCTGATCAGCAGCCCGCGCCGGGTCAGCGAATCGAGCGAGGCGGTGAAGCTCGCCGCGCCCACGCCATCGAACACCACATCGACGCCGCGCCCGCCCGTCGCATCGCGCACCGCGGTGGCGAGCGCCTCCTGCGGGCAATGCAGCGCATGCGCTGCACCGAGCTGCGCGGCGATCGCCGCTTTCTCCGCCGATCCGGCATGGGCGATGACGGTGACGCCGATCGCCGCCAGCCATTGCACCAGCAGGCGGCCCATGCCCCCGGCGGCGGCGTGGACCAGCGCGGTCTGCCCCGCCGCGATCCTGGCGCATCCGAAGATCAGCGTCTGTGCGGTCAGGCCTTTGAGCGTGGCGGCGGCGGCGAGTTCATCGCCGGTGCCGGCGGGCAGCGGCAACAGCCGGTCGGCGGCGACATCGGTCCAGCTCGCATAGCTGCCCGGCGCCGCCACCGCATAAACTACGCGCTGGCCGACCGTCAGGCCGGCCACGCCGTCGCCGAGCGCCTCGACCACCCCCGCGCCCTCGACGCCGAGCAACGCCGGCAGCTTCTGGGGATATAGGCCGGAGCGATGATAGGTGTCGATGAAATTGACCCCAATCGCGCGGTGGCGCACCCGCGCCTGTCCCGGCGCAACCGGCCCCGCGACGATCGGCTCTGCCTCGATCACCTCGGGACCGCCGAAGCGGCGCGCTACGAGCCGGTAGTCCTCGCTCATGCGAGGTGCCCGGCGAAGAAGGCCTCGGTGCGGCCATCGGCGAGCTGCGCCCCCGCCTCGTCGCGACGCTGGCCCATCTGGGTCGCGAAGCCATGGTCGAGCCCAGGATAGTCGTGCAGCGTCACCTTGGGATGATTGTCGAGCCCTTCGTGCATCTTGCGCTGCGCCTCGGGCAGCACGAAATGATCGGCGGTCGGGATATGCAGCATCAGCGGATGGGCGATCGCATGGCTTTCGCCGAGCAGCCCGTCGATGCCGACGCCATAATAGCCGACTGAGGCGTTGATGTCGGTGCGCGCGGCGGTCATGTAGGCGAGCCGTCCGCCCAGGCAATAGCCCACCGCGCCGACCTTTCCTCCGCCCACCATCTTGCGCGCCTCGCGGATCGTCGCCTCGAGGTCGCGGATGCCGGCCTCCTGATCGAACTGGCCGAACAGTCCGAACGCTTCCTGAAGCTGGTCAGGGACATCGGGATCGAGCTCGATGCCCGGGCGAATCCGCCAGAACAGATCGGGCGCGATTGCCAGATAGCCCTTCGATGCCCATTCGTCGCACTTGGCGCGGATGCCGGAGTTTACCCCGAAAATCTCCTGAATGACGATGATCGCCGCTTTGGGCTGGGAAACGGGTTGCGACGTATAGGCAAGGAATTCCTCTTCACCACCACCTAAGACATTGATTTCAGTGAAACTTTTCACAGCAGTCCTCCTCGTCGTTCGTGGTTCAGCAACCAGCGCTTGGTAGCGACTCCCCGCCCGCCTGAATAATGGCCGATCGCGCCGCCGCTGCCTACCACCCGATGGCAGGGAATAATGACGGGAAATGGGTTGCGCGCACAGGCCTGGCCGATCGCGCGCGGCCCCGATCCTGCGATCCGGGCAAGCGCGCCATAGCTGAGCGTGTCGCCCGACGGGATCGCGGCGATCGCCGCGCGCAATGCTGTGCCGCGCTCGCTCGACGCGGGCGCGAGCGGCAGGTCGAAACCACTGTCGCGATCGGCGAAATAGGCATTTAGCTGCCGCCGCACCTCGGCGGCGAGCGAGGCTGGCGCGGGCTCTCCATAGCCGGCTGGAATCGTCTCGACGCCATCGAGGATATGGATCGAGCGCAGCCATCGCTCGTCATCGTCGATGAGGATTGCCCCGATGGGCGAAGAGAGAATTGCTTTTGTCATGGACGCACGCGAGGCGAGACTCTAGCCATGGTACCGGATGTTTCAATCTCTCTGGAGGCGGACATGAAGGTCACGGTCGATGTCGATTGCACGCCGGAGGAGGCGCGGCGGTTCATGGGCCTACCCGATATGTCGAGCGTCCATGACGCCTATACCGATAAGATGAAGAAGATGATCGAGGACGGGATCACCCCCGATTCGGTGGAAGCGATGATGCGCAACTGGATGCCGATGGGCGAGGCGGGCATGAACCTGTGGCGCACGATGTTCGATCAGATGAGCCGTGCCGGCGGCAGCGGAAAATAAGCGGCCGACGATCTTTGCCCTGTCGAGCGGTGCGCCGCCCGCCGGGGTGGCGGTCGTCAGGATCAGCGGCACCCATGCGGGATCGGCGCTCGATCGTCTGACCGGCCGTGCCCGGCCCGCGCCGCGCCGCGCGACTCTCCGCACGCTCACCGATCCCGACAGCGGCCTGGCGCTCGACCGGGCGCTGCTGCTCTGGCTGCCCGGCCCGGGCAGCGCGACCGGCGAGGACATGGCCGAACTTCACCTTCATGGCGGCCGCGCGGTGACATCGGCGGTGTTGGCCGCTCTGGCGCGTTTGCCGGGCCTGCGTACGGCCGAGGCGGGTGAGTTCACCCGCCGAGCGTTCGAGACCGGGCGGATCGATCTCAACGAGGCCGAGGCACTCGCCGATCTGCTGGCCGCGGAGACCGAAGCGCAGCGGCGCAACGCGATGCTGCTCGCCGATGGCGCGCTGAGCCGTGCGATCGCGGGATGGCAGGCGGAACTCCTGTCGCTGTCGGCGCGGCTGGAGGCGCAACTCGACTTCGCCGATGAGGAGGATGTCACGCCGCTCGACCCTGGCTTCGCCGCCGAACTGGCGGCGCTCTCCGCCGGAATCGAACGTTGGCGCAACAGCCCGCCCGCCGAGCGGCTGCGCGATGGCATCCGCGTCGTTCTCGCCGGCCCGCCCAACGCCGGCAAGTCGACTCTGCTCAACGCGCTGGTCGGGCGTGACGCGGCGATCGTCACGCCGATCGCGGGGACGACGCGCGATCTGATCGAGGCCCCGGCGGCGATCGGTGGAGTGCCTTTCCTGTTCGTCGACACCGCCGGGCTTCATGAAGCTAGTATCGATGTCGTCGAGCGGATCGGTATCGACCGCGCCGAGCATGCGATCCGTGCCGCCGATATTCTACTCTGGCTTGGTGACCCTGCGGATGCGCCCGACGGCGCGATCCGGATCGGAGCGCAGAGCGATCGGCGTTCCTTTGACATGGCGCGCTACGATCAGCTGTTGTCGGCTGTAGCCGGAGACGGGATGGGCGATCTCATCACCCTCTTGCTGAACCGCGCGGCCAATCTTTTGCCGAGCGAAGGGGAGGCGGCCTTGTCGGCGCGGCAACGCGAGGCGCTCGATCGCCTTGCCGAGGCGCTGGCGTTGAGCGCGTCTGAAGCGGACCCGGTGCTTATTGCCGAGTCGCTCCGGCTCGCGCGCGTGGCCATTGATCGCCTGACCGGACACGCGGGCACCGAAGACATGCTGGACGGTCTGTTCGGCGGTTTTTGCATCGGCAAATGACACGTTCCACGTGGAACAATTTTGACTCGAACCGCGTGGTCCGGTAGCGCGGCGATCATGGCAGACAGCTATGATGTGATCGTGGTCGGTGGCGGCCATGCCGGCTGTGAGGCAGCCGCTGCGGCTGCTCGGATGGGCGCGCGGGTCGCGCTCGTCAGCATGCGCCGCGACATGATTGGCGCGATGTCGTGCAACCCGGCGATCGGTGGGCTCGGCAAGGGCCATCTCGTCCGCGAAGTCGATGCTTGCGATGGACTGATTGCCCGCGCCGCAGACCGCGCCGCAATCCATTACCGCATGCTCAACAGCAGTAAGGGCGCGGCAGTGCAGGGCCCGCGCGTCCAGGCCGATCGCACGCTTTACAAGGCCGCAATCAACGACATGCTGTCCGAATTGCCAACTCTCGACATTATCGAGGGAGCAGCCGAGCGCCTGCTGATACGGGATGTTCCACGTGGAACAGTTGGGCTCGCTCTCGGCGATGGCCGCGAGCTGATGGGGCGTGCGGTCGTTCTGGCGACCGGAACCTTCCTCAACGCCAGGCTCCATTTCGGGCTGGAGTGCCGTGATGGCGGCCGGGTGGGCGAGGCGGCGGCAACGGGACTAGGCGAGCAGCTCCGCGCGCTCGATCTGCCGATCGCGCGACTCAAGACTGGGACGCCGCCGCGCCTCGACGGGCGCACGATCGATTGGGCGCCACTCGACCGTCAGCCTTCAGATGATGGCGACTGGACCTTCTCGGCGATGAGCGAGCGGCGCACAATGCCGCAGCTTGCCTGCGCGATCACCCGAACCAACGCCGCGACGCATGATATCATCCGCGCGGGGCTCGATCGGTCCCCACTGTTCTCCGGGGTAATCGAGGGTGTCGGCCCGCGCTATTGCCCTTCGATCGAGGATAAGGTGCATCGCTTCGGTGATCGCGACGGGCACCAGATATTCCTCGAGCCCGAAGGTCTGGGCGACCACCTCATCTATCCCAATGGCGTGTCGACCTCGCTCCCCGAAGATGTCCAACTGGCGATGCTCCGCACGGTGCCCGGACTCGAACAGGTGGAAATCGTCCAGCCCGGCTATGCGGTCGAATATGATTATATCGATCCACGTGCGCTGACCTCGGGGCTCGCGTTGCGCGCGCTGCCAGGTCTCTTCTGTGCGGGACAGATCAACGGCACGACGGGCTATGAAGAGGCTGCGGCACAGGGCTTGGTCGCGGGTATGAACGCCGCGGCCTTTGCGGCGGGCGAGGGGGAAATCCTGTTCGACCGGGCAACCAGCTATATCGGTGTGATGATCGACGACCTCACCCTGCAGGGCGTTTCCGAACCCTATCGCATGCTCACCGCCCGCGCCGAATATCGTTTGCGGCTGCGTGCAGACAATGCCGGCACGCGGCTGACGGGATGGGCTGACGAACAGGGGGTGATCTCACCCGCACGGCGGACGAAGCATCAGGCGCGAGAGGCTGCCCGTGCGCGGATCGGGACGGCGTTGAACGCTCGCATAGCCGGCGCGAGCGAGATGGCTGCGACGGGTGCGGCGGTCGCTACCGATCACGGCCGTCGATCGCTGGCCGAGTGGTTGCGCTATGGCGAGGTGCGCGCCGAGCATGTTCTGCAGCTTGTGCCTGTGATCGGTGACGAGCCCAGTGATATCCTCAACGAGGTTATCCAGGACTACCGCTATGCGCCCTATCTTGTCCGTCAGGATCTGGAGATCGCCCGATTGCGCGCCGACGCGGCGATCAGCCTGGCCGGCATCGCCGACTATCGGGCAATTGGTGGGCTGTCTAACGAGATGGTCGAGAAGCTTAATGGCGCGCGGCCCGGCGATCTCGGCGCGGCGGGCCGGATCCGAGGGATAACTCCGGCGGCGCTTGCGGCGATCTTGGTCCACGCCCGGCGTAGCGCGGCATGACCGAGGACGATGCCCGTGCATGGATCGCTGATCATGTTCCACGTGAAACAATGGCGAAGCTCGAGACGCTGGTCGGGCTGATCCTCGACGAAATGCCTCGCCAAAATTTGATCGCTGCTTCCACCGCCGAGCATATCTGGGCGCGCCATATCGTTGACTCGGCCCAGCTCGTTGCGCTCGCGCCAACGAATATCGAGCGATGGATCGACCTTGGCTCGGGTGCCGGATTTCCGGGGATTGTCGTCGCCCTGATGCTGCCGGCGCTGCGCATGACACTGGTCGAGTCTCGGCGCAAACGGATCGAGTTTCTCCAGCACCTTGTCGACTC
This sequence comes from Sphingomonas sp. SRS2, assembly GCF_000971055.1. Lineage (GTDB taxonomy): Bacteria > Pseudomonadota > Alphaproteobacteria > Sphingomonadales > Sphingomonadaceae > Rhizorhabdus. The sequence continues at coordinate 17,338 of NZ_LARW01000072.1, read as the reverse complement.
GCTTGGCATCGCCGACCGGGTGACGGTCGCCGGCAAGCGGCTCGAAATGCTCGAAGCGGACCCGCAGGACGTGATCAGCGCTCGCGCCTTCGCGCCACTCGACCGGCTGCTTCCGCTGGCGCATCGCTTTTCCCATCCGGCCACGGTCTGGCTGCTTCCGAAAGGGCGGAGCGCAGCTTCCGAACTGGAAGCCGCCGCGACTTCATGGCAGGGTGATTTCCGGATCGTGGCGAGCCTGACCGATCCCGAGGCGGCGATCATCGCCGCGACGCAGGTGCAGCCGAAGGGCAGCAGGCCGACGACCAAGGGGCAGAAGGGACGCCGATGATCCGCATTGCCATCGCGAACCAGAAGGGTGGGGTGGGCAAGACGACCACGGCGATCAACCTCGCCACCGCGCTCGCGGCAACCGGCTGGCGCGTCCTGCTGGTCGATTTCGATCCCCAGGGCAATGCCTCGACTGGCCTGGGCATCGACCAGTCGCAGCGCGCCAAGTCGAGCTATGAGCTGCTCCGCGACGACTGCACGCTCACCGAGGCGGTTATCCCGACCAAGGTTCCGCGGCTCGACATCGTTCCCGCCACGGTCGATCTGTCCGGGTCGGAAATCGAGCTGATCGACGTGGAGCGCCGCACCCACCGCCTTCATAATGCGCTGGCGCAGGACGAGTCGCGCTGGGATGTCTGCCTCATCGATTGCCCGCCTTCGCTGGGCCTGCTCACGGTCAACGCGCTCGTCGCAGCGAACATGATGCTGGTGCCGCTGCAATGCGAATTCTTCGCGCTCGAAGGGTTGAGCCAGCTGCTCACCACGATCGAGCGGGTGCGCGCGCGCTTCAACCCGAATCTGTCGATTCTGGGTGTGGCGCTGACAATGTACGACCGGCGCAACCGGCTGTCCGAACAGGTCGCGGAGGATGTCCGCGCGGTATTGGGGAATGTGGTGTTCGAAACGGTGATCCCGCGCAATGTGCGCCTGTCCGAAGCGCCCAGCCACGGCATGCCCGCTCTGATCTACGATCATCGCTGCCCCGGCTCCGAAGCCTATATCGCACTCGCCCGCGAATGCATTGCCCGCCTCACCAAGACGGCGCAGGCCGCATGAGCGCGGATACACCCTCCAGGAAAAATCTGGGGCGCGGTCTGGGTCGCGGCCTGTCTGCCCTCATGGGCGAGACCGCCATCGAGCAGCCGATCGATCCCGCCGCCCCGCGCTCGGCGGGTGTGCGATCGATGAGCGTCGGGCATATCGAGCCCAACCCCGGACAGCCGCGCCGCCACTTCGACGATGCCGCGCTCGACGAACTCGCCGCCTCTATCGCCGCGCGCGGGCTGATCCAGCCGATCGTCGTCAGGCCGAGCCCGTATAGCAGCGCCTATCAGATCGTTGCCGGCGAGCGCCGCTGGCGAGCGGCCCAGCGTGCGCAGTTGCACGAGGTTCCTGTGATCGTGCGCGAACTGTCGGACGCCGACACGCTCGAGCTCGCAATCGTTGAGAACGTCCAGAGACAAGATCTTAACGCGATTGAGGAAGCCGAGGCTTATCAAAAGCTTATTGGTGACTTTGGCCACACCCAGGACGCGATCGGCAAGCTGGTCAGCAAATCGCGCAGCCATATCGCAAATCTGCTGCGGTTGCTCGAACTGCCCAAGGGGGTACGCGACATGGTCGCCGACGCCCGGCTGTCGATGGGGCATGCCCGCGCCCTGATCACGGCCGCCGATCCGCTGGCGCTGGCGCGGCAGGTCGTCGATGGCGATCTGTCGGTGCGCGAGACCGAGAAGCTGGCGCGGGCCGGCAAGACCGGGACGAAGCCGGCGCGCCCGAACGCGGTGTCCGGGCCGACCGATACCGACGTCGCCGCGCTGGAACGCCAACTCGGCGATATCCTCGGCCTCAAGGTCCGGATCGTCCATGGCGAAAAGGGCGGAGAAATATCGGTGGCCTATTCGACCCTCGACCAGCTTGATCTGGTGTGCCAGCGGCTGAGCGGCGAGCCGATCTGAGACGGCGTATCAACACGTTCACAATCTCTTCGAACGTCATTCCAGCAAAAGCCGGAATCTCAATGCGTTAAGCGACGAAAGAGAAGAGATATCCCAGCTTTCGCCGAGTGATGGGCGGGGGCGATCAGCGTTTGACCGCCGCGGCGCGCGCGATCGTCAGAAGTTCTTCGCCGATCAGGACCATGCCGGCGGTTCCCGAGCGTTTATACGAGCGTTCGAGCGCGGCGAGGCGGGTCGTCACGGTGGCGATGCGTTCAGGGGTCCAGCGCTGAAGAAGGCCAGCTATCGTCTTCTGATCCTTCCAGAAAATGCCGCGCCCCGCGCCGGCCATCACCGCGTCGACGCTCTGGCCGGCCGCGACCTCGGCCCGCAGCGGTGCGATCTGCGCCAAACGGCGGAGCAGCGCGCGGACGACGCCGATCGCCTCGGTCGCGCCGATCAGCGCAAGTTCGGCGGCGGCGCGCTCGGGGCGGCCGCCCATCACGGCATCGACGATAGCGCTCAGGTCGCTCTCGTCGTTGGCCGCGCCGATCTGTGCCAGAGCCGCCGCATCGGCGGGCTTGGGGTCCTCCGGCGACGCATCGAGAAACAGCGCGAGCTTCTCGATCTCGCGCAGCATCAGCCCGCGATCGGCATTGGTCGCCGACACCAGCGCTTGCGCGGCGCGCGGTTCGAGCCGCAGGCCGTGGTCGCGCGCAATATCGACCGCAACGCGGTCGGCGGCCTGGCCTTCCGGCAGATAGGACGCGAAGGCGAGCGCGGCGGGCGAGGCGAGGGCGAGCTTCACCAGCTTGGCGTCCTTGCGCAAATTGCCCGCGACCAGCACCACCGGATTGCCGGCGGAGGTCGACTCCATCAGCGCCTCGACCGCTTCGATAATGTCGTCGCCAGCCGGATCGACGCGGATGTGGCGCGCGCCGCCGAACAGCGAGATCGATGCGGCCTCGTCGGCGAGCAGCGCCGGATCACCCTTGAGCTGGCCCGGAGACAGGTCGATGCGCTCCGCGTCGCTGCCGAGCGCCTTGTCGATCCGCGCCGCCAGCGCGCGCGATCCCGATTCGTCGGGGCCGTAGAGGAGAAAGAGGCGCGTCGCCGGATCGGGCTTGTCCAGCGCGCGCGCAATCTGGCCGGCATCGGCCTTCACGGCAGTTCGATTCGCTGACGCGAATGTGCGGGCCGGTACCGCCGTTTCAGCTTTGCTGAAACCATATCATTGCCCGGCACTACGGCCCGCATAGGTCGCCAGCCGGGCGACGATCTGGTCGGCAAGCCCCTCGGTCAGCCGCTCCAGAGCGGTCTGTTCGGCGGCGGCGGTGGCATATTCGGATCCGGCGACGTCGATGCCGGCGTCAGCCATTGCGGTCTGGTCGAGCAGCACGCCGCCGGTCGCGGCGTCGATCAGGCGGTAGCGCGCGCGCAGGATGCGCCGCTCGCGGGTGATGGCATTGTCCTGGCGCACGCCGAATCCGCTGATGTCGTCGTCGAGTTCGACCTCGAGCCGATAGCGCGTGGCGCCCTCGCCCTGGCGATGGAGCCGGTCGTTGAGCGCGTTGCGAACCAGCCAGCCGCGCTGGCCGCCGATCGGCCCGACCTCGACCGAGCTGAGGCTGCTCGCGACCGGACCCGCATCGCCGCTCGCGTAGAGCGGCCGCAGTCCGCAGCCCGGTAGCAGCAGGAGCAACGCGATCGGCGTCAGCAGGGGCAGGAGCCGCTTCATGCGACTATGTTCACCAGCCGGTCGGGCACGACAATCACCTTCTTCGGGGCGGCGCCGGCGAGCAGCGCGACGATCTTGTCGGACTGCAGCGCCATGGCTTCGAGCGCATCCTTGGCAAGACCCTTGGGGGCGGTCAACGTGTCGCGCAGCTTGCCGTTGACCTGGACCGCGATCGTCACCTCGTCGTCGATCAGCAAGGCGGGGTCATGCGCGGGCCACGGGGCGTCGGCGACGAGGCCCGATTCTCCCAGCCGAGCCCAGGCTTCCTCGGCGAGATGCGGCACCATCGGCGCAACCAGGCGGACCAGCGCGCGCGCCGCGGCGGTGCGGCTTGCGGAGGGCGCGGCCTTCTCGATCGCATTGGCGAGTTCGTGGATCTTGGCGACGGCGCGGTTGAAGCCCAGCGCCTCGATATCGGCAGCGATGCCGGCGATCGCCTTATGGAGCTTGCGATCGAGATCCTTATCCTGGCCTTCGCTCGTCTCGGTCGCATCGGTGATCCGCCACAGCCGGTTGACGAAGCGCCAGCAGCCCTCGATGCCGCTCTCGGTCCATTCGAGATCGCGCTCGGGCGGGCTGTCCGACAGCATGAACCAGCGCACCGCGTCCGCGCCATACTGATCGACGATCGGGCCCGGATCGACGGTGTTCTTCTTCGACTTCGACATCTTCTCGATGCGGCCGAGCGTCACCGGTTCGCCGGTGGCAATGACCTTGCCGTTCGAGACTTCCTCAGGACTCAGCCATTGGCCGTCGGGCGACTTGTAGGTCTCGTGGGTCACCATGCCCTGGGTGAACAGGCCGGTGAACGGCTCCTTGATCGAGATCTTGCCGATCCGTTCGAGCGCGCGCGTCCAGAAGCGGGCGTAGAGCAGATGGAGGATCGCATGCTCGACCCCGCCGATATATTGCCCGACCGGCATCCAGCTCTCCGCGACTGCGCGATCGAACGGCTTGTCGCCGGGCTGGCTGGCGAAGCGGATGAAGTACCAGGAGGAATCGACGAACGTGTCGAGCGTGTCGGTTTCGCGCCGCGCGGGCTTGCCGCAGCTCGGACAATCGACATGCTTCCAGGTCGGATGGCGGTCGAGCGGGTTGCCGGGAATGTCGAAGCTGACGTCCTCCGGCAGGATCACCGGCAGCTGGTCCTTGGGAACGCCGACCGGGCCGCAGGTCTCGCAATGGATGATCGGGATCGGGGTGCCCCAATAGCGTTGGCGCGACACGCCCCAGTCGCGCAGCCGCCATACTGTGGTGCCGGTGCCCCAGCCCTCGGCCTCGCCGCGCGCGATCACCGCCGCCTTGGCCTCGTCGACCGGCTTGCCGTCGAGGAAAGCCGAATTGACCAGTTTGCCGGGGCCGACATAGGCCTCGTCATGGATCGGCGTGTTCGCTTCCTCGGGTGAGGGCGCGACGACGCGCTTGACCGGCAGCGCATATTTGCGCGCGAAATCGAGGTCGCGCTGGTCGTGCGCGGGGCAGCCGAACACCGCGCCGGTGCCATAATCCATCAGCACGAAATTGGCGACGAACAGCGGCAGCTTCCACGTCGGGTCGAGCGGATGAACAACCGAGAGCCCGGTGTCATAGCCCTTTTTCTCGGCGGTCTCGATCTCGGCTGCAGCGGTGCCGGTGCGCTTGCACTCGGCGATGAAGTCCTGCAGCGCGGCATTATCGGCGGCCAACGCCTGCGCGATCGGATGATCGGCGGCGATCGCGGCGAAGCTCGCTCCGAACAGCGTGTCGGGGCGGGTGGTGAAAACTTCGAAGCTGCCGATGTCGCCCGCAGGCGCATCGAGGTCGAACCGGAACCGCATGCCTTGCGATTTGCCGATCCAGTTCTCCTGCATCGTCCGGACCTTTTCGGGCCACTGGTCGAGCGTCGAGAGGCCTTCAAGCAGTTCGTCGGCGAAGTCGGTGATCTTGAGGAACCACTGGCTGAGCTTGCGCCGCTCGACCAGCGCGCCCGAGCGCCAGCCGCGCCCGTCGATCACCTGCTCATTGGCGAGCACGGTCATGTCGACCGGATCCCAGTTGACCGCCGATTCCTTGCGGTAGACGAGGCCCGCGGCGAGCAGGTCGAGGAACAGAGCCTGTTCCTGGCCGTAATAATCGGGTTCGCAGGTGGCGAGTTCGCGGCTCCAGTCGAGCGCGAAACCAATCCGCTTCAGCTGCTCGCGCATCGCCGCGATATTGGCGCGCGTCCAGTCGCCGGGGTGGACCTTCTTTTCCATCGCCGCATTTTCGGCGGGCATTCCGAACGCATCCCAGCCCATCGGGTGGAGCACCTCATAGCCCTGCATCCGCCGGAAGCGGGCGAGGACATCGCCCATCGTATAGTTGCGGACATGCCCCATATGGATGCGCCCCGACGGATAGGGGAACATCTCGAGCACATAGCTTTTGGGCTTGGGGCTGTCGTCGCGCGCATGGAAGGTGCCCTGGTCAGCCCAGATGCCCTGCCAGTGCGCGTCGGCCTTCACATGGTTGAAACGCGCGTTCACGATGATGCTTAGCTCTCAGAGCGATTTCGAGGGCGGACGCTTGTAGCTTCCGGCCCGAAAACCGCGGTAAAGGGTTATCCGGCGATGGTGGCGCGGCGCATGTCGCGCGCCTTGGTCAGGATGATGTCCTCGAGCTTCTGGGTCGTCGCGGCCTGGACCACGCTGTCGACCCAGTTGCCGTTCGACAGCACCTGGCGCTGTGCGGCGACGCGCACCGCATCGGCGCGCAGATCGGCGTCGAGGATGGTGACGGTCAGCTTCATCCGCTCGGCAGGCTGGTTCGGGTTCACATACCAGTCGGTGACGATCACGCCGCCGTTCGAATCGGTCTGGAGCAGCGGCATGAAGCTCAGTGTTTCGAGCGAAGCCTTCCACAGATAGGCGTTGACGCCGATCGAGGTGGTCTTGGCCGCCGCGATGTCGGAAGCGAGCTGCGCCCGATTCTTGCCGCCGCCGCAGCCCGCCAGCGCGGCGATGAGGGCGATGGCGATCACGGTGCGAGTGGTGCTGATCATTTCCGGGCGGTCCTCAAGGCTCAATCTACGCAATGAGCGCCGTTTATAGAGATGCGGGGACGACCCGCAATGTTTGTTTAGCCTCTATAAGGATGCGGGCGGCATGCCATGCAGCGATTCGGAAGGTGCGGCGTTATGGGGCGCGGCGGCCTATGTGGGTTTTGCGCAACAACCGCAGGTTTTCGCCAACGGGCATATGGCAACGACTCACATGCGGTGCTACGGGCAACTACATAGAATAGAATGAGTTACGCAGGATGATGATCAAGGGGGTTCAGTTCAGGCTGATTGGCGCTGCGTTTGCGGCATCGCTCCTGCTTGCCTCGCCCGCGATCGCCGCGAAGCCCGCGCCCACCCCCAAGGTGAAGATCGACCGCAAGAAAGCCAAGGGAATCGGCTTTTTCGCACCCGTCGCCGCCGATCCGCGCCAGGCGGCATTGTTCGATCGCGTCGGCGGCAGCTTCGCCGAACCCAGCTTCCGCTTCACGCCTTCGGGCGGCATCAACAAGCGCGCCGTCACCGTGGCGATTCGCGCCCGCGCCAACCGGCCCAACGCCGCGCCGACGCTGATCACGGCCAATCCTTCGGCGATCTACGCCGGCCTCGCGCCGTCCGCTTACAGCCTGGGCGCTTCGCTCGGCTGGAAGCATTTCGCGCTGTCGGGCGATTTCTCGCGGATCGATGGCGGCGCTGTTCCCGACAGCCGCGAACTTGCCGATATCGGCGTGAGCTATTCGGGTTCGAAGTGGAGCACCCGTCTCCTGTTCGGCGCCGAGCGCGCCACCGACAAGTCGAACATTGCCGGACCCGACGAAGCGCTGTCGGTCGATCTGGGCGGCTCCTATTCGCTCACCCGCAACCTCGAACTATCGGGTGGCGTGCGCTACAAGTCGCAGCGCGAGCGCCTCGACATGCAGGCCGACCAGCGCCGCGACAGTCAGGCGATCTACATCGGAACCGCATTTCGTTTTTGATCGTCAACCCAGCGAAAGCTGGGATCTCGGCGGCAAGGACGGACTGGACCTCTCCAACCACGACTGAGATGCCGGCCTTCGCTGGCATGACGCTGTACCGCGTCAGCTCCACGCATCGATAGCAGCCCAGCCATGCGCGCCGACCCGCATCGCCATATAGCCCCGTGTCCGGTCCATCCCGCCCAGCGCGATCACGGGCAGGCGGGTCGCGCGGGTGAGGGCGGCGAAGCGCATTCTGCCGAGTGACGGCGTGTCGGGGTGCGAACGGGTGGCGTGGAGCGGCGACAGGAAGACCGCGCTCGCCCCCGACCGTTCGGCAGCCCTGATCTCGCGCAGGTCGTGCGCCGCGGCGGTACCGTAACGTGGGGCATGGGGGTGGCGGTGATGCGCGCCGTCGGCGCCCCAGCGGCGCGCCTTGGCATCTTTCGCCGCGAGCAGCAGCACCAGCCCGCGCGCCGCCGCGATCCGCCGGACGCGGTCGAACAGCCGTCGCCGCCCGGCTTCTGGCGTGTTCTTGTGGCGGAAGACGACCCCCGATCCGGCGGGCAGGCGCAGGATCGCGGCCCAGAGCCGGTCGCCCTGCCGCTCATCGGTCATCATCCACAGGCGTGGAAGGTCGGGGTGGCGGGGCCGCATCGCCCCTCCTATAGCGAAGCGCATGTCCGATATCGATATGCCTGCCGCCCGGCGCCTCGCCGACATTACCGCCCGCATCGCGCATGCAGCCAGCCTTGCCGGGCGCAAGCCGGATGAGATCGAACTGATCGCGATATCCAAGACCCATGAAGCGGTCGACATCGCACCGCTGATCGCGGCGGGCCAGGTGAGCTTCGGCGAAAACCGCGTGCAGGAGGCAGAGGGGAAGTGGCCCGGATTGCTCCGGGACAAACCGGTGAAGCTGCATCTTGTCGGGCAACTCCAGTCGAACAAGGCGAAGGAGGCCGTCGCGCTGTTCGACGCGATCCATTCGATCGACCGGCCTTCGCTGATCGAGGCGGTGGCGAAGGCGATGGACGCGGCGGGCAAGCGCCCCGACTGCTTCATCCAGGTCAATATCGGCGAGGAGGATCAGAAGGGCGGCTGTGCGATCGCCGACCTGCCCGCGATTTTGAAACAGGCGCGCGATGCGGGGCTACCTGCCATCGGCCTGATGGCGGTGCCCCCCCTCGACGTCGAGCCCGCGCCCTATTTTGCGCTGCTCGCCAAGCTGGCGAAGCGGCACGGGCTGGCGGCACTCAGCATGGGCATGTCCGCGGACTTCGAGACCGCGGTGATGCTGGGCGCGACCCATGTCCGGGTGGGAACCGCGCTGTTCGGCCAGCGGGGCTGAGGCCTAGCTGCGAAACCAGCGCGCAAAGATGAAATAGCCCGCGACCGCCGCGCCGACGAGGACGCTGAACCCCGTCACCGCCCAGAAGGACAGCGGGTGGTGGGCATAAGGAATGCCGTCGACGTTCATCCCGAACAGTCCGGTCACGAAGGTCAGCGGCAGGAAGATCAGCGCGACCACGGCGATGATCAGCGACCGGTTGTCGATCTTCTCGGCGCGCAGATCGGTGATCTGTTCATGGAGCAGCGCCGATCGCTCGCGGATCGCCTCGAGCTCCTCGGCCATGCGGGCGAAACGGTCGGCGGCCTCGCGGAGGTGGATGCGGTCCTCATCCTCGATCCAGTCCATCTCAAGCAATGACATGGCTTCGAGCGCCTGGCGCTGCGGCACCACGAAGCGGCGGTAGCTGATCGCGGTCGAACGCGCCTTGGCGATCTCGCGGCGCAGCGTATAGCCCTCGCCCGACAGCGCGAGCTCGCAATCGTCGACCTGATCGCCGAGGTCGGCGACGACCGGATCGAGGTGATGCGCGATCTGGATCGACAAAGCGGCGATCAGGTCGCCGGGATCGAGGAATTCGCCCTTCTCCATGCGCTGGCGCAGCGCGCCGAGCCCCGCCATCCGCCGATAGGAGACCGAGACGATGCGGCCGCGCTCGGCCCAGATGCGGATCGAGACGAGCGCGTCGCCATCCTCGGCTTCATTCCGGCGCGGCCCGCGCAGATTGATGATTACGCCGTTGCCGAGCGGCTGGCAGCGCGGCCGGGTCTCTGCGGTGGTCAGGTTGAAGCGCGCGGTCTCGGGCAGGCCATGCGCGTCGCCATCGAGCCAGCGCATCGCCTCGGCGTCGCGGCCGTCGATATGGACCCAGCAAAAGGGGGCGTTGGGCCGTTCGTCGATAGTCCAGCTTGGCGTCATACAGGGTCCAGATCGATCGAGAGCCCGGAGCCGGGCATGGCGGGGGGAGCACCGCATCCGATCCGATCGGCATCGGCGCGGGCGCGGGCGAGGATGGCGGCGGGCACGCCGGGGCGGTGAAAGACCCGGTCGGCCTGGCCGAGCAGGCGCGCCTCGGCGAGGGTGAGATCGTCGGGATCGGCCGAGCGCAGCCGGATGTGGACGAGACGGTCGGCCGTCGCGTCGTCCGCCGCGTCCAGCCAAGGCGTGACGCCAGCCGCGCCGCCGGCCCGCAACGGATCGAGCGGACCATCTTCGGCGAGCCCGGCGTCGATCGCCCTGCGGCGCGCATCGGCATCGGCCCAGCGGGTGCGGATCGCGGCGCGGGCGGCGAACAGGGCATCGGCGAGGCGGCCGAGATCGGCGGGCAGAAGTGCCTCGAACCGCTGGCGCAGCGCCTTGGCGAGCCCCGCCGAGCGGCCACCGGTGCCGATCGCGACCAGCACCGGATCGCGGTCGACGATCGCGGGCAGGGTGAAGTCGCACAGCGCGGGACGGTCGGCTACGTTGATCAGCAGGCCGCGCGCGCGAAGCCGCGCCGCCGCTGCCTCGGCCGCCTGGTCGTCCCCGATCGCGACGAAGCCGATCCGGGCGTGGGGGTCATCCTCGCCGACCGGCACGCCGCCGGCGCGCTCGACCAGCCGGCGCTTCGCCCCGGCGATCGCGCCGTCGCCGATCACGACGACGGGCTGGCCAGTCAGCGTCAGGAAGATCGGCAGGCTGTGCATCGAACGTCTTGTCGCGCGCGGGGAGGGCTTTGCCAAGCGGCTTCGCGCATGGCAGACGAGGCCGATCCAAGGAGAATATCGTGGTTTCGAAGCGCAACATCGGTCGTCACAAGATCAACCCCATAGGTCTGGGCTGTATGAGCCTGAGCGCGGCCTATGGCGCCGACCCGTCCGAAGCCCAGGCTGAGCGGCTGCTCCATCACGCACTCGACATCGGCTATGATTTTCTCGACACCGCCGCGATCTATGGCGAAGGGGTCAGCGAGACCCGGATCGGCCGCGTCCTGAAGGACCGGCGTGGCGACTATGTCCTCGCCTCGAAATGTGGTTTCCGCCCCGGGACGCGGACCCCCGACGGATCCCCGGCGACGATCGCGCAGACGCTCGAACTCAGCCTGCAGCGGCTCGGCGTCGACCATATCGATCTCTATTATCTCCATCGGCCCGATCCGCAGGTGCCGATCGAGGACTCGGTGGGGGCGCTCGCCCGCGCGGTCGAGGCGGGCAAGATCGGGTTGATCGGCCTGTCCGAGGTTTCGGCGGAGCAGCTGCGCCGCGCGCATCGCGTCCATCCGATCGCCGCGCTCCAGACCGAGTATTCGCTGTGGACCCGCAATCCCGAAATTGCCGGACTCGACGCCTGCCGCGAACTGGGCACGACCTTCGTCGCCTTCTCGCCGGTCGGCCGCGGATTCCTGACGGGTGACTTCGGGCCGGGCACCATGCTGGCCAATGATGATTTCAGGACCGCCATGCCGCGCTTTCAGGAACCGCATTATAGCCATAACCTCGCGCTGCTCGACGGCTATCGCGCAATCGCGGCGGAGGCCGGCTGCACCCCGGCGCAACTCGCGCTCGCCTGGCTGCTCCACCGCGACGCCGATCTGGTGACGATTCCCGGAACCAAGAGCATCGCCCATGCCGAGGAGAATATCGGCGCGAACGGCGTCACGCTGTCGGACGCGCAGATGGCGGCGCTCGACGCGCTGATCAACGAGCGGACGGTCGCCGGCAGCCGCTACAATGCGGCGATGCAGTCGACTGTGACGACCGAGGATTTCGCTTAGGCTCCGCCAGTACGGCGACAGCCCTATTTCAGCGTCTTGATGAAAGCGCGGATCGAATCGGCGATCTCGGGCCGTTCGAGCGCCAGCGCGATATTGGCTTGGATGAAGCCGGCATTGTCGCCGCAGTCATGCCGGTCGCCATCGAAGGTCTGGGCATGGAAAGGCTGGACGCCGACCAGCTTGGCCATCGCGTCGGTCAGCTGGATCTCACCGCCCGCGCCGCGCTCGCCCTTGTCGAGCAGGTCGAAGATTTCGGGCTGGAGGATGTAGCGGCCGACGATCGCGAGACGCGACGGGGCGGCGCCAGCGGCGGGCTTCTCGACCATCTTGCGAATTTCGGTAACGCGGCCTTCGGCTGCGCCGGGATCGACAATGCCATATTTGTGGGTCTGGTCCTCGGGCACTTCGAGCACCGCGACGACATTGCCGCCCTTGGCGTCATATGTTGCGGCCATCTGCTTCAGGCAGGGTGAGGCCGGATTCCACAGCAGTTCGTCGGGCAGCAGCACCGCGAAGGGCTCGTCGCCTACCAGATGGCGGGCGCAGGCGACGGCATGGCCGAGGCCGAGCATCTGCTGCTGGCGGACGAACGCCGCCTGGCCGGGGGCGAGCCTCGTCTTTTCGAGGATGTCGAGGAAGGACGTCTTGTTCTTCCTCGAGAGTTCGGCCTCGATCTCATAGGCGCTGTCGAAATAATCCTCGATCGCATATTTGTTGCGGCCGGTGACGAAGATCATCTGCTCGATCCCGGCCGCGCGCGCCTCGTCGACGGCATATTGGATCAGCGGCCGGTCGACGACGGGCAGCATCTCCTTGGGAACGGCCTTGGTGGCGGGTAGGAACCGTGTGCCGAAACCGGCGACGGGAAAGATGGCCTTGCGGACAGGCTTCATGCAGAAAACATCCTTCTAGCGATTTTGCCGCCCCCGATGCGCGTCAGTCTATATCCACGGCGGAAGCTTGTCCGCCGCGATGAGTGCCTCGATCGGCTGCCTCTCCCGAACCACCGCCCACTGATCCCCGCTCACCAGCACTTCAGGCGTCAAGGCGCGTGAATTATAGGTATTGGCCATCGTCGCCCCATAAGCGCCCGCCGTCATGAAAGTAACGAGGTCCCCCGGCCCGACGGTATCCATAACTCTCTTCTTGGCGAAAGTGTCGCCGCTTTCACAGATGGGCCCCACGATATTGGCCGTCATTACGGCACCGTCTGGCGAAACCGCGCGGATATCGTGCCATGCGTCATAGAGGCTGGGGCGCATCAGGTCGTTCATCGCCGCGTCGACGACGACGAACGGATCGCTGACCCCCGGCTTGACCCGGATCACCCGGCTGAGCAGCACCCCGGCATTGCCGACGATCACCCGGCCCGGCTCGAACAGCAACCGGACGTTCCAGCCGCGCGTCACCTCGCACACCATCGCGCCATAATCGGCGGGCAGCGGCGGGATCGGCTTCGCGGGATCATAAGGCACGCCGAGCCCGCCGCCGAGATCGGCGGTGACGATGGCATGGCCGGCGGCGCGCAGATCGGCGATCAGCGCGCCGATCTTTTCGAACGCGGCGCGCGACGGGCCAAGGTCGGTCAGCTGACTGCCGATATGGACCGCGACACCGCGGATATCGAGGCCGGGCAGCCCCGCGGCATGGGCATAGGCAGCGAGCGCGCGATCATAGGCGACGCCGAATTTGTCCTCGGACCCGCCGGTCGAGATCTTCGCATGGGTGCCCGCGACGACATTGGGATTGATCCGGAAGGCCACCGGCGCGCGCAGCCCCATCGCCAGCGCGACTTCGGACAGCATTTCGGCTTCGGGCTCGGATTCTATGTTGAACTGGAAAATGCCCTCGCCGAGCCCCAGCCGCATCTCATCGGCGGTCTTGCCGACGCCGGAGAAGACGATCCTGTCGGCGGCGATCCCCGCCGCACGCGCGCGCAACAGCTCGCCGCCCGAGACGACATCGGCGCCGAGCCCGGCCCTGGCCAGCGTCGCCAGCACGCCGCGATTGGGGTTGGCCTTCACCGCGAAAGCGATCAGCGGCCCCTCGGGACCCGATTCGACATCGGCCAGCGCGACCTTGAACACTGCGACATGCCGCTCGATCGTCGCGGTCGAATAGACATAGACCGGGGTGCCCACCGCCTCGGCGATCGCGGGCAGCGCAACGTCCTCGGCGTGGAGAACGCCGTTAATGAGCTCGAAATGATCCATGCGGGTCCCTGTTCAAATCGTCGCCCCGGCGGAGGCCGGGGCCGCTGGAGGCAGATCGCGACGTCGCCCCAAGCGCGTGGCGGCCCCGGCCTCCGCCGGGGCGACGGCAAAAGATCAGCCCGGGGGCGGCAGATTGAAGCGGTCGTCCGGCCGCTCTTCCGAACGGCGCAGTACGTCGTCGTTGCGACCGGGCCGGGTCTCGACCGGTGGGGTCAGCAGCGTGTCGACATCGGGCTGGGCGGCGGCGGTCGCGGGTTTTGGCGGCAGGCTGTGGCCGTCGGCGGGGCGCAGCGCGTCGCGCTTGCCGCAGGCGGCGAGCGCGAGCAGCGCGACGGCAGCGAGGATCGTGCGGCTGTTCATTCGCTGTCCAATCCTAAAGCCGACCGCGCCTCGGCGATACGCGCGCGGACCTGTTCGGGGGCGGTGCCGCCGAAGCTCGCCCGGCTGGCGACCGAGGCATCGACCGAAAGCGCGGCATAGACGCGCTCGTCGATCCGCTCGTCGATCGCCTTCAGTGCTTCAATCGGCAGCTTGTCGAGCGCCAGCCCCTCGCGCTCGGCCAGCTTCACCGCGGTGCCGGTAATGTGGTGCGCCTCGCGGAACGGGATGTCGGCGACGCGGACCAGCCAGTCGGCAAGGTCGGTCGCGGTCGAGAAGCCTGCCTCCGCGGCCTGGCGCAGCCGTGGCGTCACGAACTCGCAGGTCTCGACCATCCCGGTCATCGCCGCGATCGACAGCGCGAGCAGGTCGTGCGCCTCGAACACCGGCGGCTTGTCGTCCTGCATGTCCTTCGAATAGGCGAGCGGCAGACCCTTCATCGTCATGACCAGCGCGGTCATGCAGCCGGCGATCCGCCCGGCATGGCCGCGCACCAGCTCGGCGGCGTCGGGGTTGCGCTTCTGCGGCATGATCGACGAGCCGGTCGAATAGCTGTCGGGCAGCTTGACGAAACTGTATGGCTGGCTCGCCCATACAATAAACTCTTCGGCGAGCCGCGACAGATGCAGGCTGAGCTGGGTTGCCGCCATCAGATAGTCGAGCGCGAAATCGCGATCGGAGACCGAATCGAGCGAATTGCGGGTGGGCCCGTCGAAGCCGAGCGCCTCCGCAGTCATCGCCCGATCGATCGGGAAGCCGGTGCCCGCGAGCGCGGCGGCGCCCAGCGGCGACAGGTTGAGCCGCGCGCGCGCATCGGCAAAGCGGCTGCGATCACGCGACGCCATTTCATAATAGGCCATCAGATGGTGGCCGAGCGTGACCGGCTGGGCGACCTGGAGATGGGTGAAGCCCGGCATCACGCTCGCGGCATGTTCGCCGGCGCGGGTGACGAGCGCGGCCTGAAACGCGGCGAGGCCGGCGTCGACGGCGTCGATCGCGTCGCGCACCCACAGCTTGAAGTCGGTCGCGACCTGATCGTTGCGCGAGCGCGCGGTATGCAGCCGTCCGGCGGGCGCGCCGATCAGCTCGGCAAGCCGGCCCTCGGTCGCCATGTGGATGTCCTCGAGCGCGAGATCGACCGGCACGCCCTGGGTGCGATATTCCTCGGCGACCTTGTCCAGACCTTCGCTTATCGTGGCGGCATCGGCCTCGGTGACGATCTTCTGCTTCGCCAGCATGGCGACATGCGCCTTCGATCCGGCGATGTCCTGTTGCCACAGCCGCTTGTCGAAGGGTATCGAGGCGTTAATCTCGCGCATCACCGCGGCGGGCCCTTCAGCGAAGCGCCCTCCCCACATCTTGTTGGAGTTATCCGTGCGGCCGTTGATCGCCTGTCTCCTCATGCTGGCGCTGGCCGCCTGCGATAGTAAACCCAAGGATGCGCCGCAAGGCGGGCCGCCCGCCGAATCGGTCGGAAGGGTCGATATTTCGCAACGTGGCAAGCAAATGCCGGCGATTCCCTTCACGGCGCCGGGCGGCGGCCCGGCGACGCTGACCCAGTTCCGGGGCAAGCCGCTGATGGTCAACCTGTGGGCGACCTGGTGTGCGCCCTGCGTCGCCGAGATGCCGACGCTGGAAAAGATCGCCACGCAGGACGAGCGCTTCCGGCTGATCACGGTGAGCCAGGACCTCGAGGGCGCGAAGGTGATCGCGCCCTTCTTCAAGGAGAAGGGCTTCAAGGCGCTGACCCAATATAGCGACCAGCAGAATGTGCTGATGGCCGAACTGGGCACCGAGACGCTGCCAACGACGATCTTCTACGACGCGCAGGGCAAGGAAATGTGGCGCGTCTACGGCATGATGGACTGGAACGGCGCACCCGCGAAGAAGCTGATCAGCGACGCGATCGGAGGATAGGCCGGTGGTGACGAACGCTGTGTTTCGATCCCTGCGATTGAAAGCGCGGCCCGACCGGCCGATCTTTCAGGGATGACCAGACAACCCAGCTTCTACATTCCGCATGGCGGCGGCCCCTGTTTCTTCATGGACGACCCTGCGGGGACATGGACCGGCATGGCGGCGTTTCTGCGTGGGCTGCCCGATCGGTTGCCCGCACGGCCCAGCGCGATCCTGATCGTCTCGGGCCATTGGGAGACCGATGGCTTCGCCTTTACCGGCGCGCCGAACCCGCCGCTGGTCTTCGACTATTACGGCTTCCCGCCGCACACCTATGAACTCAGCTATCCGGCCCCAGGCGATCCGGCGCTTGCTGACCGCGCCGCCGCGCTGTTGCAGGCGGCGGGCCTCCAGGCGGGGGTCGATGCCGAACGCGGGCTCGACCATGGCGTGTTCGTGCCGCTCAAGGTCGCCTTTCCCGATGCCGACGCGCCGGTCGTCGAGATGTCGCTCGACACGCGGCTCGATCCCGGCCTCGCCTGGCGGGCCGGTCGGGCGCTCAGGCCGTTGCGCGACGAGGGCGTCCTGATTCTCGGCGCGGGGATGAGCTTTCACAACATGCGCGCCTATCGCCATGCCGAGGCGACCGCCCCTTCGGTGGCGTTCGACGACTGGCTGGCGAATGCGATCGAAGGCGATCCCGCCGCGCGCGAAGTGGCGCTGGCGGGCTGGGCAGATGCGCCAGGCGGCCGTTTCGCGCATCCGCGTGAGGAGCATCTGCTGCCGCTGATGGTGGCGGCGGGGGCATCGGACGGGCCGGGACATCGCATCTATAGCGAGGTCGTGATGGAGACGATGATCTCGGCGTTCCGCTTCGATTAGAGTTTGTTTCAGCGAAGCTGAAACGGCGGTACCGGCCCGCCCCCCCACCCAACCTCCCCCTCCCGGGGAATATTACGGGGGGGTGGGGGGGGGGGGGGGGCCGGAGCCCTTCCACGGCAGGGAAAAAAACTCCAAGGGCCCGCCCGGCGGGGCCCTCGTGGCGCGGCGGGG
>NZ_LARW01000071.1 GCF_000971055.1 Sphingomonas sp. SRS2 | reverse complement strand
CTGGAGTGCGCTGCGCGGCGCGGCCCCCTGGAGCGCCGCCGCACGGATGCCGCTTAGGCCATACACCCGCCGCCCGGCCGCGCGGGGGCGCCGTTTGGAGTGTGTTCCAGCGAAGCTGAACCGGCGGTACCGGCCCGCTCCCCCACCCAACCTCCCGATATATTACGCTGGATCGGGAAGTTGGGTGGGGGAGCGGGCCGGTACCGCTTCCACGTAAGTGAAACAAACTCTAACGGCGATATCCGTCCACCAATCCCATCAGATGCTCGTAGAGCGCCTTGCTGTTGCGCTCCCATGTGAAGTTTCGCACCGTCTCCGCGACCTCGGCCTGCGGCGCCGGGTCCGCCAGCATCTCGCTTATCCCTGCCGCGATCGCCTCCGGCGTCCGTGCGACGAGCCGGCCCGCCGCCGGCCGGTCGACGACTTCGCGCGCGCCGCCGACATCGGTGATCACGATCGGCGTGCCGCAGGCGAGCGATTCGACCCAGACATTGGCCAGCCCCTCCGACGACGAAGGAAGCGCCACCACATCCGCCGCCGCATATAATGCGGGCAGTTGATCGTGCGGCAGCGCCCCGAGCAGGCGCACGCGGTCACCCAGCGCTTCGGCGGCGATTTGCGCGGCGAGCCGGTCATGATCGGCGCCACGCCCCGCGATCAGCAGGCTGACGCCCGGCAGCGCGCGCATCGCCTCGATCACCAGCCCCTGCCCCTTGAGCGGGATCAGGTTACCGGCGGTGACGGCCAGCGGCCCCGTCACCCCAAGCAAAGCCTTCGCCGCCTTCCGGTCCTGCGGCCGGAACATCGTCTGGTCGACCCCGGTATGATGCACCCTGATCCGCTCGCCCGGCAGGCCCATCGCTGTCATGTCGTCCCGCAGCGCACCCGATACTGCGAGTAGCCCGTCCGCCGCCTGTCCCGCCGCGACGATCATCCGGCGGCAGGCCGGCTTCGTCCCCCACATATGGATGTCGCTGCCCCGCGCCTTGATCGACACCGGAACGCCATAACGCCGCCCGAGCCGCACCGCCGCCGGGCCATCGGGATAGAAGAATTCGGCATCGATCACATCGAACGGGAAATCGGCCCTCATCGCATCAAGCAGCGGGATCAGCGTCCACCACATGCTCCACGGGTTCAGCCGCCCGCCGATGATCGGCAGCGTAGGAAAAGGTGGACGATGGACGTCCAGCCCCTTCCATTGCTCGCGCGTGGGCAATTGGCTGATCTCGCGATAGGCCGGATGGCGCTTGGCCCAGCGCGTCGGCGGCGCCGCATGGGGCGCCACCACGCGGAGTTCGACATCCGGATGCGCCGCCAGGCCCAGCGTCTGCCGCTCGACGAAAGCGCCGAACCCCGGCCGGGTTCGATCGGGGAATAATGTCGACAGGGTCAGCACGCGGAGCATCGCACCATCTTAACCGGTTGTCGGCGCGGCGCACGCCTTTCTCGTGGCCATTGCGGTAGCCGGCTTTGGGCCCAAGACCTCGATCGATTCAGGCTGAAATCAGCCTGAATCGTGAATCAAGATCTCGGTCTTCGCTGAGAGCCTGGTTCACGTCATCAGCGGAAGCGCTTTGCGCTTCCACCTTAGACGATCAGGCTCTAAGAAGACGCCCTATGCTGCGTATAGCCCCCCGTTCGATCGCGCTGATGATCGCCGCCGCCCTCGTCGTTCCGCTGGCCGGTTGCGCCACGAGCAAGAACAAGGGCGACACCAAATATGTCGCCCGCGATGTGGACACGCTCTACAACGCCGCGAAAGAGCGGCTGGACAGGCACCAATATAAACTCGCTGCCGCGCTGTTCGATGAAGTCGAGCGCCAGCATCCCTATTCGGTCTGGGCCCGCCGTGCTCAGCTGATGAGCGCCTTTTCCTATCATCTCGCGCGCCAGTACACCGAATCGACCGCGTCGGCGCAGCGCTTCATTTCGATCCATCCGGGCAACCGCGACGCGCCCTATGCGCTCTACTTGATCGCGATCAACTATTATGAGCAGATCCAGGACGTTACGCGCGATCAGAAGCTGACCCAGCAGTCGCTCGACGCGATGAACGAACTGATCCGGCGCTACCCCGATTCGCGCTATGCCGCCGACGCCCGGGTCAAGACCGACCTGATCAAGGATCACCTTGCCGGCAAGGAGATGGAGATCGGCCGCTTCTACCAGCGGCGTGGCGACTGGCTCGCTTCGGTTATCCGCTTCCGCACCGTGATCGACAGCTACGACACGACCAGCCATGCGCCCGAGGCGCTGATGCGGCTCACCGAAAGCTATATGGCGCTCGGCGTTCCCGCCGAGGCGGAGCGTGCCGCCGCGGTGCTCGGCGCGAACTATCCTGGCAGCAAATGGTATGAGCACGCCTATAAGCTCATCCGCCAGAAGGGCGCTGCATAGTTTGTAGCCTCAGACGCCAGCGTGGGCATCCGCCCACTTGGCTTTTCCTCGCATAAGCTCGGGCGGCCGTTCGGCCTTGCGGGACGCTGGGCATCCCGACACAGAAGTCAGCATCGGAGCCTGCCAAGGCTCCGCAAGCGCGAATGCGCGTCCGAGCTTATGCGAGGAAGCCAAGCCGACGGATGTCGGCGCCCGGCGTTTGAGGGCAAAAACAAACAAAGCCCTAATTCCGTCCCCACATTTCATTAACCACCTCTGCGGTATAGCGAATCCACCGGCAGCACCGGGTCGAACCGTTCGGGGTGATCAACGATTTCATGACGCGCGCAGCTTCCAGTCTTTCGGGTGATGAAGTCGCCGCGCTGATGGACGAGCTCAGCGACATCTCCTTCGATCAGCCGGAGGGGGAGGAGCCGAACGTTCGTCAGGCGCGCGATGTCGAGCTCTATACGCTCGGTCAGCGCAAGGACCGCCCGGTCGCGCACCTCACCCATCTCGAGCGGATGAACGAGAAGATCGCGCGTCTGCTGCGTGACGTGATCGAGCCGATCGCCCAGACCCGCGCCAAGATCGAGGCCATCCCGCTCGAAACCCGCCGCTTCGACGAATGGCAGGCCAAGCAGCCCCATTATATCAGCCTCAGCCTCTTCCGGGTTCGCCCGGCCAAGGGGATGATGATGATCGCGCTCGAACCCGCCTTCATCACCAACATGGTCGACGCCTTCTACGGCGGCACCGGAAACGGCCTCGCGCCCAAGAGCGGAGAGTTCACCCCGTCCGAGCAGCGTCTCCAGAAGCGCCTCGTCACCGCGATTTCCGAGGTGCTGACCAAGAGCTGGAACGACAGCTACCCGCTCGAATTCGATTTCACGACGCACGAGACCGACGTCGCCTTCGCCAATATGGTCCGCCCCGACGAGACGATCGTGGTGCAGAGCTTCACGATCAAGCCCGGCATGTCGAAGTCGACCCGGATCGAGATCCTCTACCCGCTGTCGCTGCTCCAGCCGATCGAGGACGAGATCGCCTCGCGCGTCCAGGCCGGCGCCGGTGGCAATGACCGCGACTGGAAGAACAAGCTGCTCGGCGCGCTCGACAATGTCTCGCTGCCGGTCCGTTCGGTGCTCGCGCGCCCCGAGATGACGGTGGCGGAGCTGCTCGGCCTCAAGGTCGGCGACATCATTCCGATCACCTTGTCGCAGACCGTCCCCCTCCTCGTCGGCAACCGCCGATTCGCGGAAGGCACGATCGGCGAACAGGAAGGCCGGGCCGCGATGATGATAGAAAACCTCAACAAGGGTCTTTTGAAATGAGCGATATGTCCGACGTTCCGGCGATCCCGGGCGATCTGTCGAGCCGCGCCAACTATTCGCTGCTCGCCGATATCCCGCTGCGATTGTCGGTCGAGGTCGGCAGCACCTCGCTGCGCCTCGCTGATCTGATGGACCTGAATTCGGGCAGCGTGGTCGAGCTCGACCGCCAGGCGAATGAATTGCTCGACATCATGGTCAACGGAACGCTCGTCGCGAAGGGCGAGGTAGTGACAGTGAACGGAAAGTTCGGGATAAGGGTAGTCGACGTGGTCGCTGCCGATGCGCGGCTGTCAGGGATAGAACGCCGCCAATGATGCCTCGCTTATGATGATAGATTATCTGTTGAAGCTGCTCCTGCTGGTCCCGCTCGTCGGTGGACTGGCCTATGGTTCGCTCTGGCTCTGGAAGAAGGTTCAGCCGGGAATCGCGATCGGCAACCGGGAACGGGCGCTCAAGATCGTCGATGCCATCCCGCTGGGCGCCACCGGACGACTCGCCGTCGTCGAATTCGCCAACCGCCACATATTGATCTCGGTCTCGCGCGGCCGGATCGAAAAACTCGCCGAAGCGCCCGCCGATGGTGCTTTCGTCCTGCCCGATCAGGACGTCTAGCACTCATACAACCCGTCATGCTGAACTTGTTTCAGCATCCACCGGGCCGCAGGGGCGAAGCTAACGGGAATCGTTCGGATCGAACCCCAGTTCGACAGCCAAGTCTTCCCAATGCGGATTGTCTTGCTCGATGAGATTGAGCTTCCACGCACGCCGCCAGTTCTTAAGCTGCTTTTCCCGCGTGATCGCACCGGTCATGTCGCCGAACAGCTCGAAGCGGACCAGCTTCGTCACACCATAGCATGACGTAAGACCGGAAATCTCGCTGGCGCGGTGCTGATAAAGTCGGCCCAGCAGGTCGGAAGTAACCCCGATATAGATCGTGCCGTTCCGGTCACTCGCCATAATATAAACGCAAGGTTGACGGTCCATGTGCGACCGATAACATAACCCAAGGCTCAGAGTGGATGCTGAAACAAGTTCAGCATGACGGCATAGAGAACGAGGCTATCTGCCCCTCCTCAAAACTTCTTCTGGATCACCGCGACCTTGGGCAGCCGCTGATCGCCCGTGAAGGGCTGATTGACCAGAAAAGCGAAACTCACCTGATCGGCCAGCGCCGGCAATCCGGCGAGTTCCACCGCCTCGACCTTCGGAAAAGCGCCGGTCTGAAACCAGACGTCGATCAGCTCGACGGTGCGGATCGTCGGCGGCAGGCTGCCTTCATAGGCCGGCGACTGCCAGTGCAGATCCTCGATGATATAGATGCCGCCGGGTTCCAGATGCGGGAACAGCGTCTGGAATGCCAGTTGCTGGTGGAAGGAGGCGTGCGATCCCGTCGTCGATGATGAAGTCGAACCGTTCCCCCCGCGCTGCCACCGCCTGCAAATCGGCGGCGATCCCCGAATCGCCGCGCGTGAAGCGGAAGCGCGGATGGGTGAAGAAGCTGAAATCCGAAATGTCGAACCCATGGACGATAGCCTTGGGAAAATAATCGAGCCACATCCGCACCGAAGGCAGATCGCCCGTCGCGCGATCGGCGTCCGCGCCGACCTCGGGTCCGCCGACCAGCAGGCCGATCTCCAGCATCCGGGTCACGCTGTCGCGGCGCGGGCCTAGCAGCATGTCGTAAAGCAGGGTGTAATTATGCGGCAGCGATCCGGTGCTGCCTTTGTCGGACCGGTAACGCGCCGCCAGCGTCGTCAGGTTGAAATCGGGCGCAAGCTTTCGCGTGGATGCACGCTTCCCCAGGCCGAATAACTTCAAGCGCTGACCTCTAGTCCCGAACTGTTGCGATGGAGCGCCGCCAGCACCGTGCCGACGATCGATTCGGCATCGAGCCCGGCATCGGCATATTGCTTCTCGGGCTTGTCATGCTCCTGGAAGCTGTCGGGCAGGCGCAACGTGCGCAGCTTCAGGCCGCTGTCGATCAGCCCAAGGTCGGACGCCAGGGTCAGCACATGTGCGCCCAGGCCGCCGATAGAGCCCTCCTCGACCGTTACCGCTACGTCGTGGCTGGTCAGCAGCGTCTGGATCAGCGTCTCATCGAGCGGCTTGGCGAAGCGCAGGTCGGCGACCGTCGTCGACAGGCCCAGCGCCTCGAGCTGCTCGGCCGCGCGGAGCGCCTCGCCCAGCCGGGTGCCGAGCGACAGGATCGCTACCTTCTTGCCCTCGCGGACGATCCGTCCCTTGCCGATCGGAAGCCGCTCGGGAACCGCGGGGATCGCGACGCCGGTGCCATTGCCGCGCGGATAGCGCAGCGCGATCGGCCCGCTGTCGTGCATCGCGGCCGTGTGGACCATATGGCTCAGCTCGGCCTCGTCGGCCGCCGCCATCACCACGAAATTGGGCAGAGTCGCCAGATAGGTAATGTCGAAGCTGCCGGCATGGGTCGACCCGTCGGCGCCGACCAGCCCGGCGCGGTCGATCGCGAAACGGACCGGCAGGTTCTGGATGGCGACGTCATGCACCACCTGATCATAGGCGCGCTGCAGGAAGGTCGAGTAGATCGCGCAAAAGGGGCGATAGCCCTGCGCCGCGAGCCCGGCCGCAAAGGTGACGGCGTGCTGCTCGGCGATACCGACATCGAAGCTGCGTTCGGGAAAGGTGGCCTGGAACTTGTCGAGGCCGGTGCCCGAGGGCATCGCCGCGGTGATCGCGCAGACCTTGTCGTCACGTGCCGCCTCACGGACCAGCGCCTCGGCGAAGACGCCGGTATAACTGGGCGGCCCCGGCGGGGCCTTGGCCTGCTCGCCCGACACCACGTCGAACTTCTGGACGCCATGATATTTATCGGCCGCCGCCTCCGCAGGCGCATAGCCCTTGCCCTTCTTGGTGACGACGTGGATCAGGATCGGGCCATGATCGCCGTCGCGGACATTTTCGAGGATCGGCAGCAGATGATCGAGATTATGGCCGTCGACCGGGCCGACATAATAGAAGCCCAGCTCCTCGAACAACGTGCCGCCGGTCGCCATGCCGCGGGCATATTCCTCGGATCGCTTGGCGAAGTCGTGGATCGGGCGGGGCAGTTTCTGCGCGACGCGCTTGGCGAAGCCGCGCATCGACAGGAACGGCCCCGAAGACACGATCTTGGCGAGATAGGCGGACAGCGCGCCGACCGGCGGCGCGATCGACATATCATTGTCGTTCAGGATGACGATCAGCCGGTTGCCCGCCTGTTTGGCGTTGTTCATCGCCTCATAGGCCATGCCCGCAGACATCGCCCCGTCGCCGATCACCGCGATCGCACGGCCTGGCTTGTTCGCGAGCTTGTTGGCGACGGCGAAGCCGAGCGCCGCCGAAATCGAGGTCGAGCTGTGCGCCGCCCCGAACGGATCATATTCGCTCTCGCTGCGCTTGGTGAAGCCCGATAGGCCGCCGGGTTGGCGCAGAGTGCGGATACGGTCGCGCCGGCCGGTGAGGATCTTGTGCGGATAGGCCTGATGGCCCACGTCCCAGATCACGACGTCGCGCGGCGTGTCGAAGACATAGTGGATCGCGACGGTCAGTTCGACCACGCCTAGCCCCGCGCCGAGATGCCCGCCCGTCACGGATACGGCGGAGATCATCTCCTCACGCAGTTCATCGGCAAGCTGGCGGAGCTGCGCCGGTTTCAGCTGCCGGAGTTCGGCGGGCGTGGCGGCGCTATCAAGCAAAGGCGTTACTGGACGGTCGGTCATCCCGCTCGCCATAAACCCATGTAATCGCCTTAGCTAGCGCAGATGCGCTAAGCTGAATCGCCGTCCGCGCAGTCGGCGCAACAGCCTCGCACCTCGATCACGGGCCGCAATTGCGAGAAGCCGGCCTTTTCCGCCGAACGCCGCACCGCGCCCGACAGGCTGTCGTCATCGACATGGCTGACCCGTCCGCAGACGTCGCAGACCAGGAAGATGCAGTCATGTTCGCAATCGGGATGGGCGTTGACGATATAGGCGTTCGCGCTCTCGACCCGGTTCGCGAGGTTCTTCGACACGAACACGTCGAGGATCCGATAGACGCTGTTCGCCGCGACCCGGCGGCCAGTCGCGCTCGAAACCGCCTCGGCAAGGTCATAGGCCGATGCCGGACGTTCCGCCGCGCTCAGCGCCGCATAGATCTGGGCACGCATCGGCGTCCATTGCTCGCCCGCGCGCTCGAACGCGCGTTGCGCGGCATCGGCGAGAGACTCGCCTTCGTGGACGCGGTGGTCATGTGCAGTGGCCATAAGGCCAAGTTAGGCCTGCGGGGGCCTGCGAACAAGTCTCAATAAGTCAGGTGCTCGGCGTTCGCCCGGCGATTGAGCAGATGCGCTATCGCGACACAGGCTACACCGAGCATGGTGAACGCGGCTTCCTGCATGCCATGCGGCACGCTGAGCGCCGCCGCCATCAGGGCGATGCCGGCGGTGCCGAGGATCATCGGCACCGGCCGCCGATGTTGCAGGAACCCCCGGCCAAGGCCGATGATCGCCAGCAGGATAGCGAGGCCGAGCCCGATCTCGTGAATGATCGGATGGAGCAGAGCGCCACCCGCCGTCGCAAGCAGGGTCAACAGGATGACGCTCGCCGCGCAATGGACGAGACACAGCGCCGACAGGCCGATGGCCAGCCGGTCAAACAGGTCGCGCGCGGGTACGAAACGGATCACAGTCATCCTTTCTATCGTCACGCCAAATGGCATGTCGAGGCCGAAGATACAATATATCATTTCGACAGCCGGCGCTTTTTCTGCCGCTAGAACTCCGGAGCGCCGTCCTGTGACAGCCGGGCCAGATCGGCGGGTTCGTTGATATTGGCGAGCATGGGCCAGTCGACCGGCTCGGCGCCCACCCGTTCGGCCCAGGCGCGGATCGCATGCTTACGGTCCTCCGCCAGAAAGGCGTCGAGATCGTCGGCGAGCGTGGTGGGCCAATGCCCGATCACCGGCAAGCGCGCGACAAAGGCGGGACCAGCGGCAGCGCGCAGCATGTCGATCAGGGCGAGCGGCACATGCGGCGTGTCGCAGCCGATGGTGAGCACCGCCGCGAAACCTTGCGCCCGGGCGTGGTGGAGCGCAGCATTGATTCCACCCAGCGGTCCCATATCCCCTTCCGGGCGGTCCGCTATGGCGGGCAAATCTCCATAGCTGCGGCCGCACAGCACGATATCGTCCACGATCGGCCGCAGCATCGCGGCGGCGTGCTCGACCAGCGGTCTGCCCTGCCACAGCGCCTCGGCCTTGTCCGACCCGAACCGGCTCGACCGCCCCCCGGCAAGAATCGCGCCGAGCAGCCGGCTCATCGCGCCACCAGTATCGCATCGGACCGGGCGAGCACCACCAGCCGCACGCCCGCCTCGCGCGCCCGGTCGATCGCCAGCGCGGTCGGCGCCGACACCGTTACCAGCGTCGGACAACCGGCGAGCGCAGCCTTTTCGACAAGTTCGAACGAGCAGCGGGACGAGAGCAGCGCAAAGCCCCCTTCCCAGCCGAACCCGCCCCGAAGCATCGCGCCGATCAGCTTGTCGAACGCATTGTGGCGGCCGACATCCTCGCGGACCAGCCGGATCGCGCCATCGGCCGCGCACCACGCCGCCGCATGGACCCCTCCAGTCTGCGCATTGAGCGGCTGATGGCGGTCGAGCGCCGCCAGCGCCGCGAAGATCGCGGCATCGGCGGGCGGCGGCCCCGGATCGATGCGCGGCAGCGTGCGCAGCGCCTGTTCGAGATTCTCGATCCCGCACAGCCCACAGGAGGATTCGGATACGCGGTGACGGACACGCTCCGCGACCAGGGAAAGCCGGTCCTCCGCCAGCGTGATCCGCAGCAGCATGCCGCGTTCCACCGCATGCGCCTCCACCTCCAATATCTGCGCGGCATCGTCGATCAGCCGCTCGGCGCGGCTGAAGCCATAGGCCAGATCGTCGAGATCGGCAGCGCTCGCCATCAGCACCGCATAGCCGAGACCATTATATTCGATCGCGATAGGCGTTTCGTCGGCCACCAGCCGGTCGATATCCTCGGCGGCGTCCGTGCGGCTGATCCGGCGAAAGCTCTGAACCCGGGCCGGGCCGCCGGTCGTCATCCCTTAGCCGGCATCCGAGCCGCCGGGCTCGTCGACCGCCGCGAAGCGGGTCGCGCGCGTCTGCGGAGCGGGCTCCGCTCCCGATAACAGCCTGTCCACCGCCGCCGCGCCGATCGGCGTCAGCGCGCCCGCCTGCTCGGTGGCCAGCACGGCGATCCGCGCCTTCATGCGCGGGTCCCAGAAGGCAAGCATGTGATCCGCCGTCGCGGCGACGGCGTTGTCATGGCCGAGCGCCTCGAAATTGCGGGCGATCTGATTGGCCATATAGAGCAGGCGCGTGTCGGTCTCCGCCGTCATTCGGCGGCCTCGACGACCTGTTCGATCCGCCGGCTGCGGCGTGCCTGCTCGGCATAATCCTCCTGCCAGTCCGACGGCCCGTTCGACAGACCGACCTGAACAGCCGTCACCTTATACTCGGGACAATTGGTCGCCCAGTCCGAATAATCGGTGGTGATGACATTGGCCTGCGTCGTCGGGTGGTGGAAGGTGGTGTAGACCACGCCGGGCGCCACCCGCTCGGTCACCGTAGCGCGCAGGGTGGTCTCACCCGCGCGGCTGCGCAGCGCTACCCAGTCGCCATCCTTGACGCCGCGATTCTCGGCGTCGAGCGGATGGATTTCGAGCAGGTCCTCGGGATGCCAGGCGACATTCTCGGTCCGCCGCGTCTGCGCGCCGACATTATAATGGCTCAGGATGCGGCCGGTGGTCAGCAGGAGCGGGAAGCGCGGTCCGGTCTTCTCGTCGGTCGCGATATAGTCGGTGACGACGAACTTGCCCTTGCCGCGCGCGAAGCCCTCGATATGCATCATCGGCGTGCCCAGCGGGGCCTTCTCGTTGGCGGGCCATTGCAGCGAGCCATTCTCGTCAAGCGCATCATAGCTGACATTGGCGAAGCTCGGCGTCAGCCGGGCGATCTCGTCCATGATCTCGGACGGATGGGCATAGTCCCAGCCGAGCCCCATCGCCTGCGCGACGAGCTGGACGATCTCCCAGTCGGCATGGCCGTTCAGCGGCTTCATCACCTTGCGGACGCGCTGGATGCGCCGTTCGGCGTTGGTGAATGTCCCGTCCTTTTCGAGAAAGGTCGAACCCGGCAGGAAGATATGCGCGTAATTGGCGGTCTCGTTGAGGAACAGGTCCTGAACCACGACGCACTCCATCGCCGCCAGCCCCGCCGCGACATGGCTGGTGTTCGGATCGGACTGCAGAATATCCTCACCCTGGACGAACAGCCCCATGAAGCTCCCGTCGGTCGCGGCGTCGAGCATGTTGGGAATGCGCAGCCCCGGCTCGGAATCGAGCTCGACGCCCCAGGCCTCTTCGAACAATGCGCGCGTCTCGCCGTCGGAGACATGGCGATAGCCCGAATATTCATGCGGGAAGCTGCCCATGTCGCACGCGCCCTGGACGTTGTTCTGCCCGCGCAGCGGGTTAACGCCGGTGCCCTCGCGCCCGATATTGCCGGTCGCCATGGCGAGGTTGGCAATCGCCATGACGGTCGACGATCCCTGGCTGTGCTCGGTGACGCCCAGGCCATAATAGATCGCGGCATTGCCCCCGGTCGCATAGAGCCGCGCGGCGGCGCGCAGCGTCTCGGCGGGAACGGCGGTCAGCGGCTCGGTCGCTTCGGGCGAACGATGCGGTTCGGACACGAAAGCGGCCCAGTCCTGATACTCATCCCAGTCGCAACGCTCACGGATGAACGCCTCGTTCGCCAGCCCCTCTTCGACGATGACATGCGCCATCGCGGTCAGTACCGCGACATTGGTGCCGGGCTTGAGCGGCAGATGCTGGTCGGCCTCGATCCGCGCGCTGCGGACCAGATCGGTGCGGCGCGGATCGACGACGATCAGCTTCGCGCCCTGGCGAAGACGGCGCTTCATCCGGCTGGCGAAGACCGGATGACCATCGGTCGGATTGGCGCCGATCACCATCATCACATCGGCGTGCATCACGCTGTCGAAATCCTGCGTCCCCGCCGAGGTGCCGAAGGTCGTCTTCAGCCCATAGCCGGTCGGCGAGTGGCAGACCCGCGCACAGGTATCGACATTATTATTGCCGAAACCCTGACGGATCAGCTTCTGGACGAGGAAGGTCTCCTCATTGGTGCAGCGGCTGGAGGTAATCCCGCCGATCGAGCGCGTCCCGTACTTCGCCTGAATGCGGCGGAACTCGGACGCGGTATATGCGATCGCCTCGTCCCAGCTCACCTCGCGCCACGGCTCGCTTACCGACGCGCGGATCATCGGGTTGAGGATGCGTTCCTTATGGTTGGCATAGCCCCAGGCGAAGCGGCCCTTGACGCAGCTATGCCCGCGATTGGCCTTGCCGTCCTTCCACGGCACCATGCGGACCAGCTCCTCGCCGCGCATCTCGGCGCGGAAGGTGCAGCCGACCCCGCAATAGGCGCAGGTGGTGACGACCGCGCGATCGGGGGTGCCCTTTTCGATCACGCTCTTCTCGATCAGCGCCGACGTCGGACAAGCCTGGACGCAGGCGCCGCAGCTCACGCATTCGGACGCCAGGAAATCCTCATTCTGGCTCGCCGCGATATGGCTTTCGAAACCGCGCCCGTCGACGGTCAGCGCCAGCGTCCCCTGCACCTCGTCACAGGCGCGCACGCAGCGCGAGCAGACGATGCACTTGGTGCTGTCGAAGGTGAAATAGGGATTGGACTCGTCCTTGTCGGCGACCAGATGGTTCGCGCCCTCATAGCCGTAGCGCACATCGCGCAGGCCGACCGCGCCGGCCTGATCCTGCAACTCGCAATCGCCATTGGCCGAACAGGTCAGGCAGTCGAGCGGATGGTCCGATATGTAGAGCTCCATCACCCCCTTGCGAAGCTGCTTGAGCCGCTCGGTCTGGGTGCGCACGACCATGCCCGGCAGGACCGGTGTGGTGCAGGAGGCGGGATAGCCCGCACGGCCGTCGATCTCGACAAGGCAGAGCCGGCAAGAGCCGAAGCTTTCGAGCGTGTCGGTGGCGCACAGCTTCGGGATCGACGTCCCCATCAGCGCCGCCGCGCGCATGATCGACGTGCCCTCGGGTACCTCGATCCTCTGATCGTCGATCGTCACCGCGATCATCGGCCCGATGACAGGTACGGCCTTGGTGCCGAGGTCGATTTCGCCGATCCACGCCATGGGCTTACTCCGCTGCCTGCGGAAGCGCGGGCGCGCCGCCGAAATCTTCCGGGAAATAGTCGAGCGCGCTCAGCACCGGATAGGGTGTGAAACCGCCCAGCGCACACAGCGATCCATATTTCATCGTATCGCACAGATCGCGCAGCAGCCCGATCTGCGCTTCGCCATCCTGCTTCAACCGCAAAGGCGACCGCGATCCCAGCGCAGCCTCAACCCCGTCGCCCCGGCGGAGGCCGGGGCCGCCCAAGGCAGGATCGCCACGTCGCCCCAAGACTATGGCGGCCCCGGCCTCCGCCGGGGCGACGCGCTCATCGCGCGCCGCGATGATCCGGTCGATCGTCTCGACGCCACGCGTCGATCCGATCCGGCAGGGGGTGCATTTGCCGCAGCTCTCGACCGCGCAGAACTCCATCGCGAAGCGAGCCATCTTCGCCATGTCGACGCTCTCGTCGAACACGGTGATCCCGGCATGACCGATCAATCCACCCGCCGCGGCGAAGGCCTCATAGTCGAAGGGGATGTCGAACATCGACGGCGGAAAATAGGCCCCGAGCGGCCCGCCGACCTGCACCGCGCGCACCGGCCGGCCCGACGCCGTGCCGCCGCCGATCTCGTTGACCAGTTCGCCCAGCGTTATACCGAAGCCGATTTCGAACAGCCCGCCATGCTTCACATTGCCGGCAAGCTGCACCGGCATCGTTCCGCGCGAACGGCCAAAACCCGCCGCCGCATAGGCTTCCGGCCCCTGATCGAGGATGAAGGGAATCGCGGCGAGGCTCAGCACATTGTTGATCACCGTCGGCTTGCCGAACAGGCCGGAGATCGCCGGCAGAGGCGGCTTGGCGCGGACCTGCCCGCGCTTGCCTTCGATGCTGTCGAGCAGCGCGGTCTCCTCGCCGCAAACATAGGCGCCAGCGCCGACCCGCACTTCGAGCGTGAAGGGCGCGATCTCCCGCTGCGCGCGCAGGATCGCCGCTTCCATTGTACGGATGGCGAAAGGATATTCGGAGCGGATATAGATATAGCCGTGTCCCGCGCCGACCGCGTGACCCGCGATCGCCATGCCCTCGATCAGGCAATAGGGATCGCCCTCCATCAGCATGCGATCGGCGAAGGTGCCGCTGTCGCCTTCATCGGCGTTGCAGACGATGAACTTCTCGTCGGCCTCGGCGGCAAGCACCGTCTGCCACTTGACGCCGGTCGGAAAGCCCGCACCGCCGCGCCCGCGCAGTCCCGACGCCTTGACCGCATCGACCGTGGCCTGCGGCGCCATCGCGCGCGCCGCCGCCAACCCGCGCCAGCCGCCGGTCGCCGCATAGGCGGCAATATCGGTCGGATCGTTGACCCCGCACCGACCGAAGGTGAAGCGCTGCTGCCTGGCGAAGAAGGGCAGTTCTTCGACCACGCCCAGCCGGTGGAGATGCTCGCCCGCGAGAATCGCAGAAACATCGGCGGGCGCGACCGGCCCATAACCAATCCTGCCCTCGGCGCTCTCGACCTCGACCAGCGGCTCGATCGCGAACAACCCCCGGCTGCCGGTGCGCACCACGGTGCAGCCGGCATCGGCGAAAGCATCGGCGAGCGCGTTCGCGCCTAGCGCGACCGAGGCCATGTCGGCGCTGATGAATACCCGCGTCATGCCGCCACCGTTGCGGCGATCCGCTCGATCGCAGCATCGCCGTCAATCCGCGCGACCGGCGCACCGTCGACCAGCGCATTAGGGCCTATGGCGCAAAGGCCCAGGCAATAGACGGGTTCGAGCGTCACCTGTCCGTCGGCGCGGGTCTCGCCCATCGTCACGTCCAGCCGGCGAGCCAGCGCCGCCTCGATCGCCGCGCCGCCGCGCGACTGACAGCTCTCGGCGCGGCAATATTTTACGACATGGCGGCCTGCCGGCGCGCGGCGGAAATCATGGTAGAAGGTGACGACGCCATGCACTTCGGCGCGGCTGAGATTGAGCGCCGCCGCCACCGCCGCGACCGCCGCATCGTCGACCTTGCCGAGCGCCTCCTGAAGATCGTGCAACAGCGGCAGCAACGCGCCGCGGCGATCGCCATGGGTGGCGGCGAGACGCGCCACGATTGCCTCGATGCTTTCATCCACGGCCATATTCATGCCGCGGCTTTCGCGCTCCATCGCGCGTCGGTCAAATCACTAATCCCCATCAGTGATAGAGATTATCTATCAAACATCGAAACCAGGCGGCAGCTTCACCTTGCGGGCGATTGCCAGCGCGGCCCCCGCCAGCGGCCCGATCGGGCTGCGATTGGGTACGATCAGGCCGATCCGGCTCGCCGGGGTGGCATCGTCGAACGGCAGCACCCGTGCCCAGTCCAGTCCGGGCAGCAGCGCCAGATAGCTGTCGGGCATAATCGTCGCGAAGCCGCCCGCCTGCACCATCGCGAGCAGCGTGACATAGCTGTCCGCCGTGGCGCGCGGATGAAGCGCGAGGCCACGCTCGGCGATCCGGGCATCGAGGATGCGGCGGTTCTGCATCCCCTGATGGAGCAGGCAGAGATCGGCCCGCGCCGCCTCGGCCCAGCCGATGTTCGTCCGTCCGGCAAAGCCGCCATCGGCACGGGCCAGGAAGATATAATGCTCAGCATAGAGCGCGGCGGTCAGCATGTCGGCGGGCGGCTCATGATCGAGATAGGTCAGCCCGGCATCGAGTTCGAACCCGCCCAGCCCGCGCTCGATCTCACGCGAGGTCATCGACCGCACCGACAGGCTGAGCTCGGGATGGAGATCGAGCAACGCCCGCGCGACATGCCCGACCGCCGGCAGCGCCGCGGGGATCACGCCAAGCCGAAACTCGCCCCGGATCGGACCGGCCATCGCCTCCATCGCATGCGCCATGCCATCGAACACGGCGACGATCTGCTGCGCCCAGGGCAGCATCGCCTGCCCTTCCGGCGTCAGCCCGATATAGCGCCGGTCGCGCGCCACGAGCCGGCGGCCGAACTGCTCCTCCAGCGCGGCGATCCCCGCCGAAAGCGTCGGCTGGGTGATGCCGCACGCATCCGCGGCGCGGGCGAAATGCCCCTCGCGCGCGAGGGTGGTGAAATAGCGCAACAGGCGCAGGTGCATGAAGGCCCCCTGGTTCGATAGAGAAATCCTATCACGCCCGCGCGCCGGCAGCCAGCATGAGCACTGCCGGAAGCGCGGCGCGGCAGGCCATTTTTACCTTTTGACAATATCTCTGCGCTCTTTGGGACATCTTGCACTGGACAAAGCGGCGGCCAGAGCGGCAAATCAGCGCCGAGGCATCCCGCGCTGCTGGCACAGTTCGCGGGAAAAGGGGGGAGATCGATGAGGCACGGCGTGACCAGCGGCCTGCCTCAATCATGGCCATGACCGAACTCGCACCGATAGCCAGTGGAAAGGACGCGCCGGTCAACGGCCGATCGTCGGCCCGCGCGCTGTTCTGGCGGCTGGTCTGGCTCTATCAGGGCGGCTGCACCACCGCGATCGTGATCACGATGGCGCTGGTGCTGTTCGGGCTCGAGCTCGACCTGCGACAGTGGGTCATATTGTGCGTGCTGACGCCGATCGTCGTCGCGATCTACAATCTCAGTGACGTCTACCTGATCGTCCGCCATTTCCGGCCGATCGACAGGGCGCTGCGCGCGCTCGACAGCGGCGTCACGCCGCCGCAGCCGGTAATCGCCGAGGCTGTGGTCCGCGCACTCAACCTGCCCTTTTATTCGTTCATGCGGGTGACGTTCCTGCACGGGCCGATGGTCACCATCCTCGTCGGCATCGCGCTGCCGCTCGGCAATTATTTCGTCGATGCCGGCTATGCGCCTTGGCAGGTGATCGTCTTCGCGGCGACCTGCCTGTTCTTCGCCTCGCCGACCCACGCGATCTTCGAATATTTCGGGGTCAGCCGCGCTATGGTGCCGACGATCGTGCGCCTCTCCAAGGCGCTCGACGGCGGCCTTCCCCCCGAATATCAGCGCCAGCTCGTCGCCATCCGCCTCAAGAGCAAGCTGCTCTACCTGACGATCTTCGTGGCCGCGCTGCCGCTGATCTTCTTCGCGGCCTCGATCATCTTCAAGGTGCAGCGGATGTTCGTGCTGCAGGGCATCGATCCGACACCGTCGATGATGCTGCCGCTCTACGTCTGGGTCACCGGCGTCGTGTGCGTCTGCATGCTCGGATCGGTAATGATGGCGCTGCTCACAGCGCAGGAGGTTTCGCGTTCGGCCCGCCAGCTGATCGACGGGATGCAGTCGGTCGAGCGCGGCGAACTCGATCAGGTCAAGCTCGAAGTCGTCACCACCGACGAATATGCCGACATCTTCCGCGGCTTCCAGCATATGCTCGAAGCACTGCGCGAAGAGCAGCTTATCCTCGAGGTCAGCAACGATCTGGCCGGCGAGCTCAAGCTGGAGATACTGATCGCGCGGATCATGCGCACGACGACCGAACTGCTCAATGCCGAGCGTTCGACCCTGTTCGTCTACGACCGCAAGACCGACGAACTCTTCTCGCTGTTCGCGGAGGGCGACCTCGTCCGCGAGATCCGCCTGCCGTCCAATCGCGGCATCGCCGGCGCGGTATTCACCAGCGGCATCGCCGAAAACATCACCGATCCCTATGCCGATACGCGGTTCAACCCGGAGGTCGACCGCGCGACCGGCTTTGTCACCCGGTCGATCCTTTGCCAGCCGATCTTCGACAAGCATGGCGGCCGGATCGGCGTGACCCAGATCCTCAACAAGCGCGACGGATCGTCGTTCAGCGGCAAGGACGAGGCGCGGCTGCGCGCCTTTTCGGCGCAGATCGCGGTCTGCCTGGAGAATGCCCGGCTATTCGACGACGTACTCTACATGAAGAACTATAATGAGAGCATCCTGAAGAGCACGTCGAATGCCGTGATCACCTTTGACGAGGACACGCGGATCGTCACCAGCAACGAAGCCGCGCGCAAACTGATGAACACCCCCGACGGCCTGATCGGCATCGCCGCGCGCGACGCCTTCATCGGCAAGAATGCCTGGATCGCCGAACGGCTCGAACGCACCGACCGCGACCGCGAAGCCTATCTTGCGGTCGATGCCGAGTTGATCGGCGCCGACGCCAGCGCCTCGTCGATCAACCTCACCGCCGCCCCGCTGCTCGACGCCAATGACGCGGTGATCGGATCGATGCTGGTGATGGAGGACATCACCAGCGAGAAACGCGTCCGGTCGACCATGGCGCGCTATATGTCGAAGGAGGTCGCCGACCAGCTGCTCGAAGCCGGCGAGGACGAGCTGATCGGCAAGGACCAGACGGTGTCGATCCTGTTCTCCGACGTGCGCGGCTTCACCACGATCGCCGAACAGATCGGCGCGCGCGAGACGGTGGCGATGCTCAACAGCTATTTCACCGAGATGGTCGACGTCATCTTCGAGCATAAGGGCATACTCGACAAATATATCGGCGACGCGATCATGGCGCTGTTCGGCGCACCCTTTGCCGGCGACAACGACGCCGACAATGCGATCGCCACCGCCAACCAGATGATGGTCGAGCTGAAGGCGCTCAACCTCAAGCGGACCGCGGCGAACGAGAAGCCGATCGACATCGGCCTCGGCGTCAG
The DNA here is from genome assembly GCF_000971055.1 of Sphingomonas sp. SRS2. Lineage (GTDB taxonomy): Bacteria > Pseudomonadota > Alphaproteobacteria > Sphingomonadales > Sphingomonadaceae > Rhizorhabdus. The sequence goes on along the minus strand of NZ_LARW01000071.1, from coordinate 30,845 downwards.
CACCGGCAATGTGATCGTCGGCAATATCGGCTCGATCAAGCGCATGGAATATACCGTGATCGGCGACAGCGTGAACCTCGCCTCACGGCTTGAAGGCGCGAACAAGGCCTATGGCTCGAAGATTCTCTTTTCCGAATTCACCCACGCCCGCCTCGCCAATCCGCAGTTCGTTCGCGAGATCGATCTGATCCGCGTCAAGGGCAAGGACTTCCCGGTCGGCGTCCACGAATCGCTCGGCTATCGCGCCGATGAGATCGACCGGGGCCTGGGCGCAATGCTCGAACATTATGCGGCGGGCTTTGCCGCCTATCGCGCGATGGCATGGCGCGACGCCGAACAGCATTTCCTCGCCGCGCTCAAGGCGATGCCCGGCGACGGCCCCTCTGCGATGTACATCGAGCGCTGCCGCGCTTTCGCCAAGGCCCCTCCCACACCGGACTGGGACGGGGTGTGGACGCTGACGTCGAAATGAACGGCGGCGGGGCGACGCCCGCTCAGCCTCATATCACCGGGCCTTTGCCGGCTTCGGACCGATGCTGTCGAGATAAGCGATGAATCGTTTAATGTCGTCCGGCTCCCACGGCTCGGACGGCATATCGGGATGGCCAACGCTTATTCCCTCGGCCAAGGCCTCGTCCAGAGTCTCCACGGGATAACGGTAAGCGAGAGAACGAAACGGCGGCGCCGCCGCAAGCGGGCTCGCATCCGCTTTACCGGTGGCGTGACACGCACCGCACCGCTGCACCGCCAGGGCTTGCCCCTCCCGAACGCTTTTGTCGTGCCGGGCCAAAGCGGGTTGCGGCCCGAGCATGAAAGCCAGACCGACCAGGGTTGCCGCACCGGTGACGCTGAACTTCATGACACATCTCCGTCACCCATTGACGGGGAACCTTATGGACGGGTTTTCCGGAGCGTCAATGCGGGCGGCGGGGGAGGGTCGAGCCGACCGCCCGCCCAGCCCTATTCCCCGGCCTGTCCCCATGCGATCCGCGCCAGCTCCGGGAACATCCGGGCGCGCTCCGCCGCTTGCGCCGATGCTGCCGTCCCCCGGATCACCCGGCCCTTGATGCCGTGGAAGATCGCGGCGAGCCGGAAGAAGTTGAACGCGGTGTAGAAGCGATAGCCGGGGATCGAGGCACGGCCGGTCCGCGCGCAATAGGCGGCAATATATTCTTCCTCGCTCGGCAGGTTGAGCGCCGCCAGGTCGGCGCCGGCGAGCCCCGCCACGATATGCGGCGGCATGTGATACATCATCGCGTGATAGGCAAAGTCGGCGAGCGGATGGCCGAGCGTCGAGAGCTCCCAGTCGAGCACCGCGAGGATGCGCGGCTCGCTGGGGTGAAAGATCATATTGTCGATACGGAAGTCGCCATGGACGATGCTGGTCTCCTCGCCCGGCGGGATATTGGCGGGAAGCCATTCGATCAGCCGGTCCATGTCGGGATCGCGGCCCGCCTCGACATCTTCCAGATATTGCTTAGACCAGCGGCCGATCTGCCGCTCGAAATAATTGCCCGGCTTGCCATAGTCGCCCAGCCCGACGCCGACATAATCGACACCGTGCAGCACCGCGATCGTCGCATTCATCGCGTCATAATAGGCCGGGCGGTCGTCGCGCGGTACATCGGGAAGCGTCGCGTCCCAGAACACCCGCCCTTCGACCATGTCCATCACATAGAAGCTGGTCCCGATAACGTTGTCGTCCGTGCACAACGCATGAACGTGGGGGACCGGAAAGGCCGCCTTGCCCAGACCGATCAGCACCTGCGCTTCGCGCTCAACCGCATGCGCGCCCTTCAACAGCTGCCCCGGCGGCTTGCGGCGCAGCACATAGGCGCGGTCCGGCGTCACCAGCTTGTAGGTCGGGTTGGACTGGCCGCCCTTGAACTGCTCGATGGTCAGCGGCCCACCGAAGCCCGAAACATGGGCGGACATCCAGCGCTCCAGCGCTGCCTCGTCAAAGGTGAAGCCGGGGCGGACCGGCACGGTGCCGCTGTTGCTGTCCTGACCCGCGCCGCTCATCCAACAAGCGCCTTTGCATGGTCGCGCTTGATCTTCTTGGCGAGCGACCATTTGTGGACCTCGGTCGGACCGTCATAGATGCGAAAGGCGCGGATTTCGCGGAAGATCTGCTCGACCACGGTATCGCCGGACACGCCCTTTCCACCCATAACCTGTACGCAGCGATCGGCGACCCGATAAAGCGCCTCCGATACCGACACCTTGGCCATCGAACTTTCCACCGTGCCAAGCGAACCTTCGTCGAGCACGTCCGCGCACCAGTCGATCATCAACTCGGACTGCTTGAGATCGATCATGTTCTCGGCGAGCATGAAGCCGACGCCCTCATGGTCGATCAGCTTCTTGCCGAAGGCTTCGCGGGTGCAGGCATAGTCTGTCGCGATCTCCTGCGCGCGGAGCGCACAGCCCAGCCATCGCATACAGTGCGACAACCGCGCCGGGCTCAGTCGAACCTGCGCATATTTGAAACCCTCGCCGCTCGCCCCGAGCATCTGATCCGCAGGGACGCGCAGATTGTCGATCATCACGACCGAGTGGCCGCCGGGCATCGAATTGTCGATCGTCTCCAGCACTCGCTCGATGCGGACCGCCGGGTCGGGTAGGTCGACCAGGAACATGCACGCGCCGTCTTCCGACTTCGCCATGATGATGCCGACCTTCGCGCCATCAGCGCCGGTGATGAACGACTTGCGGCCGTTGATCACCCAATGGTCGCCATCGCGGTGGCAGGTGGACCGCATCATCGACGGATCGGATCCCGCCCCGCCCTCGTCCGCCGGTTCGGTCATGAAGAAGGCCGACCGGCTTTCCCCCGATACCAGCTGGTCGAGGAAGCGCTGTTTGTGCAGCGGCGTGCCCAGCTTGCCGATCAGGTAGATATTGCCCTCGTCAGGCGCCATCGTGTTGACCGCGACGGGGCCGAGCGGGGAGAGCCCCGACCTGATCAGGACGGTCGCGGTCTCGCGCTGGGTGAGGTGCCCGCCGTCGGGCAGGATGTGTGGCGTCAGCACGCCCGCCGCGCGCGCCTTGGCCCGCATCTCGCGGAGCAGATCCTCCGTCGGACCGTGGCTCGTCGCCCGCGGGTCCTTCTCATAAGGGACGACGGTCTCGCGGACAAAGGCTTCGACCCGGTCGGCGATCGCCTGTGCACGTTCAGTCATATGTCTCTCCGATCACAGCGAGCTGACGAGGTGGCCGCCATCGGCGACGATGACCGATCCGGTCATGTAGGATGAAGCGTCGGACGCGAGCAGCAGCAGCGGCCCGTCGAGTTCAGAAGCCTTGCCGGTGCGGCGTTGCGGGATGCGCTGCAGCATCGCCTTGCCAGCGTCGGTCTCCCAGAAGTCGGCATTTATGTCGGTCGCGATATAGCCGGGGCAGATCGCGTTGACGCGAATGCCAAAGCGCGCCAGTTCGAGCGCGGCGACCTTGGTCAGTTGCACCGCCGCCGCCTTCGACGCGGCATAGCTGGCGATCCGGCCGCTCTGGCGCAGGCCCACGATCGAGGCGATGTTGATGATCGAACCGCCCGCCCCGCGGGCGCGCATCGCGCGCGCCGCCGCCTGGGTCAGCAGGAACATGCCCTTGGCATTGGTATCGACCACCGCGTCCCAATCGGCCTCGCTCTGATCGAGGAAGGGCTTGTCGATCGCGATCCCCGCATTGTTGACGAGAATATCGACGCCGGACAGCAGCGGTTCGACCGCGGCGATGCTGTCGGCGCGGGAAACGTCGAGCGCGGTCGTGGTGCACGTCCCCCCGGCGGCGCGGATCCGCTGGGCCACATCGGCCAGCGCGGCTTCGCGCCGCGCGCCAATGACCACCGCCGCTCCGGCGCGGGCCAGCACTTCGGCAAAATGCGCGCCCAACCCACCCGAGGCGCCGGTCACGAACGCGGTCTTGCCCTGCAGATTCAACAGATCGCCGGTATTGGACACCCTCGCGACTCCCATGATTTCAGTCGACTATGGAACAGGATTGTGGAACAATCAATCTGATGAAGCCGAATATCGACCTCAAGCCGCCGAGCCATTGGCTTGGTCACGAACCCGCCGGGGCGGCGCGCCGGATATATCTCGGCATTCTCCAGGACCTCGAAGGCGGTCGCATGGTGCCGGGGCAGCGGCTGATCGAGACCGATCTCGCCGCGCGCTTCGAAGTTGGCCGCAATGCGGTGCGCGAGGCGATGCAGCATCTCGTGGTGCGCGGCGTAGTCGATCTCAGCCCCAACCGCTCACCGGCGGTCCGCCGGCTCGATCTTGCGGAAAGCTTGGAGGTGCTCGACGTCGCGGCGGCGATGACCCGGCTGGCGGCACGAGCCGCCGCAACGGGTTTTCAGCCCCGGCACGCGGCGCTGATCGACGGCGCGATCGACGATCTCGACCAGGCGGCGTCGGCCGGCGAGACCGCATTGTTCAGCCGCGCGCGCCGGCACTTCTACCGCACCCTCCTGCTGATCGGCGCCAATCGCGAATTGCAGCGGCTGTTCCCGGCGATCGGCATGATCATCATCCATGCGCAATATCCCTCGAACCGCTTGCAGGGCATCCGCCTGGCCGATTATCGCGCGATCGCCCACGCGATCGCCACGCGCGATCCGGACGCCGCCGAGCGCGCCGCGCTCGCTCATGTCGAGAATGTCCGCGCGGTGATCCAGGAACTGGCCGCGTCCGACCCGCGGTAAAGTCCGACCCGCGATAAACCCGGTTTACGCGGCGTCGATTGCACGCCATGATACGGCCATGCGGGGGCACATCATCATAGCTATGGCGGCAATGGCCGCGACCATGCCGGCTGCGGCCCATGCCGAGGGCGAGACCGCTGCGGTCGAAGTCTCCTATAATGTCGCGCTGGTTTCCGATTATCGCTTTCGCGGCCTGAGCCTTACGAACCGCGATCCGGCGGTGCAGGGCGGCATTGACGCCGCTTTCGGCTCAGGCTTCTTCGTCGGAACCTGGGCATCGAACATCGCCGATTACGGCGGTTCGAATCTCGAGGTCGATCTCTATGGCGGCTATGGTGGCTCGATCGGCGGCTTCGATTACACCGCCAGTGTCCTGGGCTATCTCTATCCCGGCGGCGACAGCGTCAATTATGTCGAACTGCAATCGACCGTAGCCCGGACGATCGGCCCGGTGACGACCACGCTGACGCTCGCCTACACGCCCGACCAATGGAACACGACGCGCGACAATTTCTACGCGGGCATCGGCGCGGATGTCGCGATCATCGGCACGCCGCTGACGGCCTCGCTCGCGCTGGGCCGCGAAAATGGCGGCTATGACGAGAAGTGGGACTGGTCGGCGGGGCTCAGCTACAAGTTCGACGTGCTGGAGATCTCGGCATCCTATGTCGACAGCAATTACAAGGGTGCGCTAGAAGCAGGCCATAATGGCGGAGCCGGTGCCATAGTCTCGGTGAAGGCCGCCTTCTAGAGTGGATCACGATCTGATTGCATCAGATCGGCCGCTCTACTTCTTTGTTTTAACGCGATTTCCGATGCGGCAGATGGTTCCACCTGCCTCGAAATCGCTCTAGCGGAGCGTGTCATGGTGCGACTGTTTCTATCGGTCGACATGGCCGGATCGACCCAGTTCAAGGCGCGCTTCACCGACGGCAGCAGCTGGCTCGACACCTTCCGCACCTTCTTCACCAATTTCCCGCTGATGCTCGCAGGCCAGGTCGGCTTCGCCTTCCTCGAAGAGGGCGAGACGCCGTCGGTCGAGGTCTGGAAGGTGATGGGCGACGAGGTGATCTTCGTCGCGACGCCGAGCAGCGCCGAGGAACTCGTCAACCTGCTGCTCGCGCTCTACCGCACCATCATCGCCTATGAGGACCGCTATCTCGGCGATCTGCCACTGCGGCTGAAGGGCACCGCCTGGCTCGCCGATTTCAGCGGCGCCAATATCGAACTCGAAATTCCCGAGCTGTCGGGCGGCGACGGCGTCCGCGCGATCGATTTCATCGGCCCTGATCTCGATCTCGGCTTCCGCGTCACGAAATTCGCGCGGCCGGCCTGCCTCGCCCTGTCCTTCGATGTCGCCGATCTGCTGCTGTCCGCGAAAAATTTCGGGGATGCCGCGCTCTATCTGATCGGCGCGGAGGAGCTGAAAGGCGTGATGTACGGACGCCCCTATCCGATCATCTGGATGGTCGAGGCCGGCGAGGACTTCAATTTCATGCCGTGGGAAGTCGAACAGTGCCCGCATATGGCGAAGGCCTCGAAGATGCCGCCCTCCCCCCTGTCCGATATCGAACGCGCGATCGGCGACATGCGGCTCTACCTGCGCAAGATGCACGGCGTTCAGCGGCCCCGGCTGGAGCTCGGCCCGTCTACGGGCTGAAGACCAGCACGATGAACACGAAGAACAGCGACAGGTGGGTCGCCCCTTCGAGCATGGTCGTCCGCGTGCCGGAGAAGGTCAGGATGTTGAGCACCAGCGTCACCGACAGCAACACCATATTCACGCCCGACAGGCCCAGCACGACGGGTTGATGGGTCAGCAGCCCGATGAGCAGGACCGCCGGCACGGTCAGCCCGAGCGTGGAGGTCGCCGCACCCAGGCAGAGGTTGATGGCGCGGGTCAGCTGGTTGGCCGCAACCGCCTTGAGCGCCGATATCCCCTCCGGCGTGAACACGATCATTGCGATGACGATGCCGCCCAGCGCCGGCGGCGCGCCGAACAGCACGATCCCCTGGTCGAGGATGGTCGCCAGGCTCTTCGACAGGATGATGATCGGCAGGATGTTCGCGAACAGGAGGAATACGCGCTTCGTCGTGCTGCCATCGGCGCGGACATGGTGCGGCAGCGGACTGCCGACATCCTCGCCGACCTTTACGAAGGCCGGAACGAAGAAGCCCCTGTGGCGGCCGGTCTGCAACCAGAGGAACAGCCCGTAGAGCAGGATAGTGAAGATCGAGAAGAACGCGGCCTGCGAACCGGACAGCGTGCCGGTAACGGTCGACGTGGTGAAATTGGGCAGCACCAGCGCGATGACGCTGAGCGGTATGATCAACGCCAGATAGGCACTGGCGCCCTGAAGATTATAGCTTTGCTGATGATAGCGAAGCCCGCCGGTCAACAGGCACAGGCCGACGACGCCGTTGAGGACGATCATCAGCACCGCGAACATCGTGTCCCGCCCCAGCGTCGGCACGGCGGTCTTGCCCAACATGACCGCGCTGATCAACGCGACCTCGATCACCACGATGGACAGCGTCAGCACCAGCGTTCCGAAGGGTTCGCCAAGCCGTTCGGCGATCTCCTCGGCCTCGTGCACCACACCGAAAGCCGCCCATAAAATCACGCCGAGCAGCCAGATGAACAGCATGCTCGTAGCAATCGGGTGAGTGCCCGCCATCATCGCGGGCCCCACGGCCAGAAAGATGAGCACGGTAGCCCAGGCGGCCCCAAGGCGAAGTAACGCTGTCATCGCCCGCCCTTAATGTGATGGAAGCGCGATGTCGCCTGCCGCCGCACGAACATCGGTCGGCGTCCATGATCCGGGCCGCAACCCGTGGATCAAAGCTCTGCGCCGCCCCGGGTCACATCGACCTCGACCGTCATCGCGCCAAGCCTCGCGTTGCCCGCAAAACTGCCGGCCACCGGCATCGCCCGTGTGATATCGCGCGCGACGGCGACGGGAACGAGGTTGAAGCCGCCAACGCTGCGGTTGGTCGGATCGAAGGTTATCCAGCCGGCGCCGGGAATATAGACCTCGGCCCAGGCGTGGGTCGATCCGGTGCCGGCGTTGCCGGTCAGCTCGCCATCGGGATCATGGAGATAGCCGGAAATGATCCGCGCGCCGAACCCCAGGCTGCGCGCGGCCTCGACGAAGAGAACTGCGAAATCGCGGCACGAGCCCCATCCGCGGTCGAGGGTCTGCTCGGGCGACTGGGTGCCTTCGGTCTCACGCGACTGGTAACTGATCCACCCCGCCACCCCGTTGCTGAGATCCTTGAGCAGCGAGAGCGTGTCGGTCGGATTGCCGGCGACGAAGGCCTGTGCCCACGCCCGCAGCCGGCCGCTCGGATCGGGATGAACCTGGACGGCCAGCGCACCGAGATCGGCCCACTCCTCGTCCGAATAGCGGAACGGAAAGGAAATTGCCGTGGCGGCGATGTCGAACACCGGCCAGGCCACGCTTTCGATCTCCAGTTCGGCGGCGCTTTCGATGAGCAGCCTGTCGGTCGTCCCCGTGAAGCTCGCCGTCGCGACCGCATTGCCCAGCACGTCATGCGCCCAGCTAACGCTCGCCTCCGGGGTGATCCGCAGCTGGAATGACAGCAGCTTCAGGTCGCAGCTCTCTCGCGGACGCAACATGAGGCGATGCGGCCCCAGGCTGACCGGCCCGTCATAGTGATAGCTCGTCCGGTGGCGAATGGTGAGGCGGGTCAAACGTGAGTCACCACGCGGCTTGGCCGCGATCGGGATTCTCGTTGAACGCCAGGTCGCCCAGCGAACGCAGCCGGCGCTTTTCGTCAAGAAGATTGGCCGCGACATCGCGTGTCCGGGCCTGCCGATGCTCCCGCTGCTCCGCGATGAGCGCCTCTTCGGCCCAGGCGGCGGCCGCCTTGTCGGCGACATTCCGAACATTCGCGAGCAAGGCGTTGGCGGAGCGGGTCCGTTGCATACTCTCCTGTGCACGGCACAGAATGGACGATGGCTGCATGGGGCTTTCCTTCGGAGCGGCGACGGCGGCTGTTAGCGAGATGCTTTGGCTGCGTCGCGGCTGCGACGCCCGAAGACGATGAACGTCAGATATAGTGACGCGATCCCGGTTTTTAAAGACGACCTGCAATTCTCGTCATCGGGCGACGCCGGTCAGCCCTCAACCGCGATATCGTACCACCAGGATCGCGATATCGTCGAACTGCGGCGCATCGCCTACAAAGATGTTGACCCGTTCGGCAAGGTCGGTCGCGATCCCCTTCGCCGAAGGCGTCTTCGCGAGACCGGCCAGTGCCGCCTCGATCCGTTCGACCGCGAACAGTTCTTCATTGGCGGTGGTCGCTTCCGAAACGCCGTCGGTGAACATGATCAGCGCGTCGCCGGGCGCAAGCCGCACGGTCGCGCTCGCGAAATCGGCGTCGTCGAAAATGCCGAGCGCCATGCCCTCGGGCTTGGGCAATCGCGATACTCTGCCATCGGCGCGCAGCAGGAAGGGCGCTTCATGGCCGGCGTCGCTATATTCGATGCTGCCGTCGCGCAGGTCGATGATCCCGCAAAAGGCGGTGACGAACAGGTTGGCGACGTTGTCGCGCGACAGTTCGGCGTTGACCCGCGCCATGAGCGCCGCGGTGTCCTTCGCGGTCATTGACGCCGCCTTGAACAGGGTGCTGGTCATGGCCATGAACAACGCCGCCGGCACGCCCTTGCCCGATACGTCGCCGATCACGAAGAACAGGCGGTGTTCGTCGATCATCGCATAATTATAGAGGTCGCCGCCGACTTCCTTGGCAGGTTCGAGCAGCGCGTGGATATCGATGTCCTGGCGCTCGGGAAAAGCCGGGAACTGGCGCGGGACCATGCCGATCTGGATGTCGCGCGCCGCCGATAGCTCGCCCTCGACCCGTTCGCGCGCGGCGGTCGCCACCTGCATCTCGATCAGGTAGCGCTGCAGCCGCGAGATCATCCCCGACATCGCCTCGGCAAGGCTGCCGACCTCGTCGCCGCGCGATCCGCTGATCTTCTGCATCGCCGCCAGTTCCTGCTCGTTCGACTGGAAGCTGCGCTCCTCGATACTGCGCGTATAGGAGGTGAGGCGGACGAGCGGGCCGACGATCCGGTTGACCAGCAGCGTCCCCACCAGCATCGACAGCACGAACATGCCGACACCGACAAGGATCGAGGTGAGCAACGCCTCCATCAGCCGCTCGTCGAGCGAGGCGAGATCGATGTCCGCACCCAGCACATGGATGCGTCCGTCGGGCGATCGCACCGGCATGTAGATCGACCGGAAGCTGCCGAAGCTGTCCTCATACTCGTCAAAGCGTATCTGCCCATCGGCGAAGCTCTGGTAGAGCTTGGCCGGCGCGGTGTCGTAACGGGTGAAGAAGCGCGTCTGCTTGCCCGCCTTGATCTCGCTCGCGGTCGCGCTTGTGGCCACGGTATGGATGCGCCCATTGAAGCGCATATAGCTATAGACATAGATGATGTCGGATGCCGTGGCGAAGCGCGACAGCTTGTCCTGCACGCGGTCGAACTCAGCCGGGGATATCGATCCCGGGCCATGCACGCGGCGATGATAGCCGACCGGGATCAGCTCGTGTGTCGCGTTGACCGCGGTCTCCAGCTTATAGTCGATGCCCGCGACGATCTCGCGCCGGTCGATCGAATAGAGCATCGTCGAATAGGCTATCGCCGCAACAATATTGAGCGCGAACAGCAGCAACAGCAACTGCGGACGCAGGCCGAAACGGCGGGGGCGCCGGCGAACGCCGTCATTCATCGCATCTTCCCCCTTGCATCCGCCCCAAATCGCCCCGAAAACCTGCCTGACGCGAGGACTATCGCATCGCCGGGCGGGCAGCGGTAGCTCAAAGTGGACAAGGGGGACAATTGCCAGCGTTGATCAACCGCCTGCTCAGGGTGGCGCCCGGCGAATTGCCGAAGCTGGCGCCGTTCGCCTTGCTCGGTTTCCTGCTGCAGATGGGCCTCGGCATCGGCTTCAGCGCGGGCGACGCCGCCTTCCTCGCGCGCGCCGGCGCGGACAATCTGGCGCTGATCTTCATGATGACCCCGGCGGTGATGCTGCTCTACACCGGGGTCTTCTCCTATCTGCTCGTGCGCTATTCGCTCGACCGCGTCGTCGACGCGACGATCGGCCTGCTCGTCGTCGGCGGGCTGCTTTCCTACATGGTCCTTGGCATGGCGCTGCCGCCCGCCTGGGAAATGCCGGTCTATTTCGGCCTGAAGCTCTATCTGGCGATGTGGTACATCGCGCTCTACTCACTGTTCTGGAACTATACCGACGCCTATTTCAACATTCAGGACGGCAAGCGGCTCTTCCCGCTGCTCGCCGCCGCCACCGCATTCGGCACGACCTGCGGCGGCCTGATCGTCAGCGAACTGGCGGGAAGCGTGTCGCTGCGCGGCTTCTTCCTGATCTGGTCGGGCATCGGGGTCGTCACGCTGCCCGTCGCGATATTGCTGCGCCGGCGCTGGACGCGGATCGCCGACAGCGACGTCGACGAAGGCGACGGCAGCGTCGCCCATCAGGTCGGCCAGGTTGCCACCACTTTCCGCACCTCGCGCTACACGCTGGTGCTGACGCTGGTGCTGTTCGTCACCCTGCTGCTCACCAACCTCGCCGAGTTCCAATATTCGACGGTGTTCCAGCAGGGGCGCAGCGAGGCCGAACTGGCGAGCCTGCTCGGCAAGCTCTATGCGGCTGCGAACATCTTCAACGTGTTCGTCTGCCTGTTCCTGTTCAACCGGCTCGTCGGGCGGATCGGCGTGCGCAACGTCGCGCTGATCATGCCGCTATCCTATTTCGCCGCCTTCGGATTCCTGTTCGTAACCGGTTCGTTCGAAGGCGCGCTGGCGGCCTTCTTCGTTTATCACGGCGTGCTGACCTCGATCGAATATAACAACCAGAACATGCTGTTCAACGCGGTGCCGTCCGCCACGAAGCGGCCGGTGCGCACCATCGTCGAAGGCATGGCCGAACCGCTCGCGAGCTTCATCGCCGGCGGCTTCCTGCTGCTCGCGGCGGACAGGATGGACATGCGCGAACTCTCGGGGATCGGCGTCATTCTCGGCGTCGTCCTGCTGCTGATCGTGATCCTGCTGCGCCAGCTTTATCCGGCGGCGATGGCGCGCAACATGCAGGCGATGCTGCTCGGCTTCGGACAGCGCGCAGCCCGCCCGACACCAGCCGATCCCGAAGCAGCGCCCGCGTCGACCGATGCGCTGCTCAACCGCCTGCGCTCTCCCGACCGGGCGGAGCGGGAGCGCGCGATGGCATTGCTGCGCGCGGGCCGGGATATCGAGGCGGTACCGCAGATCCTGTCCAGCGCCGCCTGGCTCGGGCCTCGCGAACGCCATGCGATCGAGCATCTGATCGCCGATTGGGGCGACACCGCAATCCCCCGCCTCGTCGCCGATCTCGGCAATCCCGATCAGCACCCCATTTCCCGCGCTCTGGCCGCGCGCACTCTGGCCAAGCTGTCGCTGCCTCTGTTCACCTCGCGTCTCGACACGCTCGTGCGGGGCGAGCTCGACCGCGCCCAGCCACGCTTTGCGCTGGCCGAGGCGCTGGAGGCGCTCCCCGCACCGTCGCGCGCAACGCGGACGCTCGCCCGCTTCCATCGCCAGCAGGTCGGCACCGCGACCGACTTCGCGATCGAACTTCTCGCGATCGGCGGACGCCTGCCCGATTTCGACCTGCTTGTGGTGTCGCTCCACTCGAAGAACGCAAAGGTCCGGGCAAATGCGATCGAGGCGATCGAGAACGGCGTCGACCGGTCGACCTTCCTGATGCTCAAGGAACTGATCGATGGCCGTCCGGCCGCATCCAGCGGCAAGGCGCCATTGCTCGACCTGCTCGATGCTCGCCTCGCCTCCACCAATCCGATCGAGTTGGTCGCGACCGCGCAGGCGATCCGCGACATCGCTCCGCCCGCCGAACTAGGGCCGCGGCTGCGCAAGGCGCTGCGCCCCGGCATCGGCCGCACCGCGCGCAACACGATCGCGACCCTGCTCGAACTCGACGGCGCGCCGGATCATACGCTGGTCGACCGGATCGACGCGATCGCCGCCATCCCCGAATTCGCGCCCGCGACGATCGAGGTGCATACCCGCCTCGCGATGATCCTGCATGAGGACAAGCCCGGCGCGGATGCGATCCCGGTCGCAATGCCCGACAGTCGATTGCTGTGGCTTCCGCGCAGCGAGGTCATCGACTTCGCCCGCCGCTATGCCGATCTCGCGCTGTCGATGTACCGCGCCACCGACGGGCGGACCTATGCGGCGTAGCGTCCCTATTCAGACCCTGCTGCTGCGCGTCTTCCTGCCCGCTATCGCGATCGTCGCGATTGGCCTGGGGGTGCTTACCTACAATCGGCTCTATGCTACGATCCTCGAAGGCTTCGACCGCAAGCTGATCACCACCAGCGCGCTGACCGGCGCGATGATCGACGGCCGCGACCATGACAGGCTGATCGCCGCCGCCCGCGCCGCGCCCGAGGCCGACAAGGCTGCGGAGGTCGAACACAGTCGCGAATATCTGAGCCATATCCGTCCGATGCGGCGGATCCGCGAGGAGCTTGGCCTCACCTATCTCTATACGCAGATATTGGGCGGCGATCAGGACATCATCTATGTCCTCGACAGTAGCGAGGGCGACGAGCACTCGCTGATCGGCTCGGAGGACGACCTGCCCGACGAAACGCTGGCGGGGGTTCGCCGGTCGATCGCCCGGGGCACCATCCATCTGTCGCCGATCGAATATCAGGAGCAATGGGGCCTGCTGAAGACCGCCGCCGCCCCATTGCGCGCCGGCAATGGCCGGATCACCGCAACGGCAGGCGCCGACGTGAACGTGTCGCTGATCCAGGTCGCGACTCAGAATGCGTTGTTCACCAGCGTCGTGATCGGCATGGCCTCGCTGCTCGCCTGCGTGCTGGCGGTGCTGCTGGTCGTCCGGAGCATCGCTCGCCCCCTCGACCGGCTGCGGCAGGAGGCGCTGCGTATCGCCGGCGGCGATCATGCCCCGCTCGCGCCCTTCCCCGCCCCTCGCGACATCGCCCGGCTGCGAACCGCGCTGGCCGACAGCGCGGCCGCGATGACCGGCAGGCTGGCCGATGCCCGCGACGCATTCCTCGCCGAACGGCAAAGGGGGGCCCTCACGGCGATCGGCGCGGGTCTTCGACAGGCCGGAGACGCGCCCGCGCTGCAATTCGCGGGTCCGACCGCGCAGGATAGCGACGCCCTCCTTCGCCGCGCCGCCGCTGCCCGCCTTGCCGCGCGCGTCGCCGCCGACCCCGATCTCGCGGCGCGCATCGAAGCCTTCGGCCCGGTGATGCGGCTCGCGGACGGCGAGACCGCCGCTGCGCGCCTTCCCGATGGCCGCACCGTGACGATCGGAAGCGGATCATGATCGACGCCGTCCGCCACCTGCCCGGCTTCGATGCGCTCGACGCGGAGACGATCGAGGTCATCGTCGCCCGCTCCACGGTGCGCGAGTTCGCCGCCGGTCACGTTGTGCTGCCGGCGGGCGATGTCGCCGAGACATTGCTTGTCCGCATCGGCGGCGAACTGATCGGCGCGGATGGCGATGTCGCGACGCCGCTGTTCGACGCGCCGGGCCTGCTCTTTGGCCTCGCGGCGCAACAGGACTATCGCGCCGGTCCCGCCGGCTTCACCGCGCTGATCATCGCCAAGCCGCATGTCTTCACCATCGCGCGCGAATTTCCCGAGTTCATCGTCTCGCTTATCGACGCGCGGGAGGCGGGCCGATGAGCCTGCGGATCATCCTCGTCCTGCTCGCCGTTCCGCTGTTCCTGCTGCTAGCGGCGGTGAACAGCCTGCTGCTCTATCGCGAGGAGAGCAGCGACATGGAGGCCGGTCTGCGCGGTGAGGCGCTGGCGGCCGCCGTGACCGTCGCCGAATTTGCGCGCGAAGCGCCGGACCCGTTCACCGATCTGGCAGAGCCGCACCGTCTGGCGGCGCTGCGCGCATCGACAGGCAAGATACCGGGACTGAAGGCGCTCTATCTTGTCGAGCCCGGCAGGCCTCCGCTCAGCCTGCTCGACCGCCCGATCGAATCCCCCCGGATCATCGCCGCCCCGTCCCGGCCGGAGATCGTCGGCACCTGGAACGACAAACATGGCCGTCCGCTGATCAGCGCGATCGCCCCTGCGGGCCGCGGCGCGATGGTCGTCGCCGATATCGACGCCCGGCCGCTGGTGCGGATGACCTTCCATCTCAAGCGGCTGTCGATCGCGCTCGTCGCCGGATCGGCGATTCTCGCGGTCCTGCTCGGGCTGTTCGTCGCCCGCCGCGTCACCCGTGAGATCCGGCGAACCCGCGCGATCATCGAGACGCGCGCCGCGGCGGATGGCGATACGCTGTCGATCCTCGAGGTGCGCGAACTCGCCGATGCGATCCAGCTGATCGACAAAAGCGTCACCGACGAACTCGCCCACTTCAGCGGCAAGCCGCCCGCCGATTCGAACGAGGGCATCACTGCGCTGCGTGCGCGGCATTTCCCCGACGTATCGGAAAGCCATGGCGGCGTCGCACTCTCGATCCGCACCCTCGCTACCGCCGCGCCGGGCAGCTTCCATGTCCACAAGGCTGGGAAAACGGGTTTCCTGATCGCGCTTGGCGAGGTGGGCGGCGATCCCGCGCAGGCTTTCGCGTCCGCCGTCGCGTTGCGCGATTTCGTCGCCGCCGGGACTGCCGAGGATTTTGAGCAACGCCTGGAACTCGCCAGCAGCGCCTTCGGCGTCACCCAAGGCACCGGGGTCGTCTCGCGGCCCGACGCCGTCTTCGCGCTGCGGGGCAGCCGGGATGCGATGCCCGGCTATGCCGCGCGCAATCCCGGTCTCGATCCCGATGCGCTGACCGGCGATCTGGCGCTGCTCTTCCCCGATGCCGGGATCATCGTCGCGGTGAAAGCGGTCTAACCGATTGCCGCGAGCCCCGCGTCGACGTCGGTTTCGATCGTGAATATCTTCGAGAAGCCGCTGATGTCGAACACTTCGCGCACCGCTGGCGACAATCCGGTGAGTACCAGCCTGTTGCCCGCGGCCTTCGCGGCCTTCGCGCCGATCAGCAGCACGCGCAGGCCCGCGGAGCTGACATAGGGCACATCGGCGAGGCTCAGGACCACGGCCTTCTGCTCGCGCACACGCGGCGGCAGCACGGCTTCGAGCTCGCCCGCGCTGCTGCTGTCGAGCCGGCCCGAGACGGAAATGACGAGCGCGCCGTCTCGGCTATTTTCGCTGATGTCCATTTCTATTATTAACCTTATGGTGCCCCGGCCTGTCCGGCGTCGCTGCATATCAGGAGTGGGTGGCTATTTTCCACACGAATATGGTCATGCCGCAAGAGGTCGCAGCCGCGCGCAACGCGGAGGGAAGCAGCGATGGCCGCTGAATTCTCGCGCAGCGTCGCCGCCGATATCGCCGTGCTGCCGGACCTGCTCGATGCGATCGAGGCCTGGTTGGGCGAGGCGGGCGTGCCGATCGCCGATATCGCCCGGGTGATGATCGCCTTCGACGAACTGCTGAGCAACATCGCCAACTATGGTGGCGGCACGATCATGGTGACGATCGGTCTCGACGCGGGCGTCCTGCGCGCCACGATCGCCGATACCGGCCCGCCTTTCGATCCGCTGGCCCTTCCCGCGCCCGATACCGACGCCGGTATCGATGAGCGCGCGGTCGGCGGTCTCGGCATCCACCTTGTCTGCGAGATGATGGACGAGGTCGGCTATGTCTATGAAGCCGGACAAAACCGGCTGACATTCCACAAGACTTTTTAGGCTTTTGCGCGTAGAGCGGCGGACATTGCGAAGGGGCAAAGCAATGACGTCTGCGCCGGACAGGGCAACGGCACAACAGGATGACGACGAAGCGCTCGAGGTGGTTCACCTCGACGATCTGCGTGGGCTGGGCGTGCGCGCGCGCCGCGCCTTTCCGGCGGGCGGCATCGTTCATCGTTTCGCCGGCGTCGTCAGCGAATACATCTGCCAGCACAGCCTTCAGGTCGACGCCAGCCGCCATATCAGCGGCACCCGCTATATCGGCTATCTCAGCCATGGCTGCGCGCCGAATGCGCGCCTCGACATGTCGGCCTTCACCGTCGTGGCGCTGCGCGACATAGCGCCCGACGACATCGTTACGATCGACTATGCCGGGACCGAACACCGCCTCCACCGGCAATTCGCCTGCCGGTGCCAGGCGTCCACCTGCCGCGGCTGGATCGTCGGCAGCGCCGAGCATCCCAATGACGAGGGTCTTGGCTGGCTTGCCGCGCGCGATGCAAACTGACTGGTGGACGCGCGACGACCTGCGGCATGACAAGGGCCGCCTGATCTTCGCGGGGCAGGATGCCGCCGCGCTCGCCAGCCGCTACGATCGCCCGCTCTTCCTCTATGGCGCAACCCGCATCCGCGCCAATCTCGCCCGTCTGCGCACCGCGCTCGCCGCATCGGGCTGCGATCATCGCCTCTATTATGCGATGAAGTGCAACCGCTTCCCGCCGCTGCTCCGCATGCTGTCCGGCACGGGGGCGATCGGCATCGACATATGCTCGCCGGGCGAGCTCGATCTCGCGCTCGCATCGGGCTTCGCCGCGCGCGACATCAGCTTCACCGGCACAGGCGTCGCCAACCGCGATCTCGACCGGCTGCTCGCCGAGCCCGATCTCCACATCAATTGCGATTCGCTCAGCCAGATCCGCCGCATCGGCGAACGGACCCCGGGCCGCGCCATCGGAATCCGCATCAATCCCGGCTTCGGCACCGGCTATGGCGACAGCGACCGGCTCACCTATGCCGGCGCACGCACCACCAAGTTCGGCATCTACCGCGAGCAATGGGCCGAGGCGCTGGCGCTCGCGGCGCGGCACCGGCTGACCATCACGACGCTGCACTTCCATGTCGGCTGCGGCTATCTGTCGCAACAGCTCGACGCCTGGGAACGCGCGGTCGGTGCGGTCGGTGCCTTCCTCGCCGATGCGCCACAGGTCCACACCATCAACATCGGCGGCGGCCTCGGCCTCCCGCACCGCGCGGGCGACGCGCCGCTCGATCTCGACCGCTGGGCCGCGATCATCGCCCGCCACTTCGGCGCCAAAAGATCGAACGGACGCGGCCTCACCATCGCCGTCGAGCCGGGCGACTATCTCGTCAAGGACGCCGGGATATTGCTGCTCGACGTGACCGGCGTCGAGCGCAAGCGCGACACCCTGTTCGTCTCGGTCGACGGTGGCTTCAACCTCCACCCCGAACCCGCCCATTACGATCTGCCCTGCGAGCCTATCGCCTGCGTCATCGCGGATGCCGACGCCGATCGCACCGCCTGGCAACCCGTCACCATCGCCGGCAACATCAACGAGGCGCTCGACCTGTGGGCCGAAGAGCACCCGATGCCGCCCCTCGCAGAAGGCGACCGCATCGCGCTGATCAACGCCGGCGGCTATGGCTCCGCCATGGCCTCGAACCACTGCATGCGCGGCGAGTTTTACGAGCTACTTATCTAACGCCGCCGCAAATCGCGCCTCGGCGTCGCGCGCGCTCATCGGTTCGGCGAGCAGGAAGCCCTGCAGTACGTCGCAGCCGATGCTCTTCAGGAACAGCCGCTGCTGCTCGGTCTCGACCCCTTCGGCGGTGGTCGTCAGGCCGCTCACCCGCGCCAGATCGACGATCGCCTGGATCACCGGGCTACCGCCCTGACCGAGCTGGATCGACGCGACGAAGCTCTGGTCGATCTTGATCCGGTCGATATCGAAACCGCGCAGATGCTTGAACGACGAATAGCCGGTCCCGAAATCGTCGAGTGCGATCTGGACACCGATATCGCGGAGCCAGCCGAGATTGCTGCGGCACTTCTCGCTGCTTTCGAGGAAGCTCGTCTCGGTGATCTCCAGTTCCAGCCGGCTCGGCGACAGGCGGGTGCGCTTGAGGATCGCATATACCCGCTCGGCCAGCGTGACGTTGCGCAGTTGCACCGCAGACAGGTTGACCGCGATCGTGCCGGTGGGCCACCGCGCGGCGGTAAAGCAGGCCTGTTCGAGCACCCATTCGTTGAGCGTCTCGATCAGCCCGCATTCCTCCGCGATCGGGATGAAGCTGTCGGGCAGCACCGTGCCGCGGGTGGGGTGGTTCCAGCGGATCAGCGCCTCGGCCCCGAGCGGCTCGCCGCCCTGCGCGGCGAAGAAGGGCTGGTAAACGACATCGAGGCCGGCGCCGGTGCGCATCGCTTCGCGCAGCTCGCGCTCGACTTCGTTGCGTTCGCGGATGCGCTCGCCCATTGGTTCGGTGAAGAAGCTGTGACGGCGGCGGCCGCGATGTTTCGCGTCATAAAGGGCGATATCGGCCTTGCGGACGAGCTCGACCGGATCGATGCCATCGGCAGGCGCGACTGCGAGGCCAATGCTCGCGCCGATCAGCACCTCGCCATGGCCCAGGTCGATCGGCCGGGCGAGGGCCTTCTGGATCGCGCGGGCGAGGCGCTCGCCCGATTTCGCCGCATTGTCGGCGATATGGATGATCGCGAACTCGTCGCCGCCGAGCCGCGCCACCAGATCGTTCGGCGCGACATGGCCCAGCACCCGCGCCAGCGCGCAGATCAGCAGGTCGCCGGTCGGATGGCCGAGATGGTCGTTCACGTTCTTGAAGTGGTCGAGATCGACATAGAGCAGCGCCAGCGACGTCCCGCCCGCACCGACCCTGGCGAGATCAAGGCTCAGCTGCCGATCGAACAGCGCGCGATTGGCGAGCCCGGTCAGCGGATCGTGATTGGCGAGATGCTGGGCATGTACCTTGGCCGCGCTCAGCTGAAGAGCACTGCGGCTGATCCGGCGCAGCAACCATGCGATCGTCCCGAACATCAGCAGCAGCGATACCACCAGCGCCGGCATGACCTGCCCCAGCATCACCGTGCCGGGCCGGAACGGCGTCCATATGAAATAGCCGATGAGCGTGCCGGTGCGAGTACGCAGCGCTACCCGGCTCAGGTCCGCATCGGCTGGTGGGGACGAGGCGAAATGGCCGTCGGCAAGCTGATAGCGCCGTGAGAGATCGGCGACGAAGCTGCCGTCGAGATAGCGGATGCTGATGTGGAGATATTCGGTGCCGGGCTTCTGGACGATCTCTCCCGTATCGCTGACCACCGGCTTAACGCTGATGATCGCGGGATGCCCCTGAATCGTGCCGAGGTCGATCGCACCGGGGCTAAGCACCGAAGTCGCTTTCGGGACGTTGAAGCCGTTGCGGATCTTCGCGCGGAGTTCGGCGATCAGCGGGTCGGCGGCTGAGCCGATCGAGCGCGCATAGGCGGCGGGATCGTAACGCCGCCCGCCGCGCATCGCATATATCGGCCGGTCCCGGGAATCGACGATGAATATCTCGTCATGGCCATAATAGCTGTGAAACCAGATACCCAGATTGTCGTCCAGCCACTGGGCGTCGCGCCGTGGCGCGCGGAGCTCCCTGACGCTGTCGTCCCAGACCGTCGCCGCTTCCTGGTCATGCGCGATCGCCCGGAAATTCTGTTCGAGCACGGTCGCGATGACATGCTGCTGCCGCTCGATCGAAAGCTCGTCGGACGTGCGGGCGGCGACCCAGACGAACGTGGCGACAAGGCCGGCCATCAGCAGAACGATGAGCAGGGTGCGGGTGATGATCTGCGAGACGATCGCCTCGCGCGCGACGGGCACCCCCGTGATCGCGCGGCGGATGCGCTCGATCAGCACGGCATCTGCTTTACACGGAGCCACATCACGGAATCAACGCCCCCCCCCAATGCTCGCTCTTTTAGCGGTCGCCGGCGCTGTTGGCCACCATAAGAGATGTCTGGAGAAAAGCGCCGGCGTCAACCCGGCCCGTTCAGCGCGGCGTCGATAGCCTGCGCTTCGCGATCGTACATGGCCGCCATGGCGGTCAGCTTCTCGCGCTCCTCGTCGTCGCGGGCATTGTGCGCGAGGAGCCGCGCCTTGGCCGCCTCCCGCCGCAGTCTTGCCGCGCTGCCTTTCGATGCATCCGCCATGGCGGTTAGCTGGCCTTTCCGAAGATTCCGTCGGAGAAGGGGGTCACCTGCTCCATCCCCGACAGCAGTCTGCCTTCGCCATGGAGATCGCGTGTCAGCGCGGCATAGCCATGCTTCGCGAGGCGCATCGCGCGCGACTTGGCATGTTTACCCAGGCCGAAGGCCTCGGGAAAGGCCAGCACAGCGGGACGCCGCTCCTTGCCGCTGTCATCGATATAGAGATGACTCTCCATCCGAAGACCATCGGCCTGGTAGCTCCGAATCTCGCTATGCATGATTTCCCCCCTCGCAACGGCCCCACTGACAGTTAAGCGTGTCGCGAGGCGGAAACAATCGCTGCTTTTCTCCGTTATGGACCGTCTTGTGAAAACGGCGTCATCGCCCTGTAACCGGATTACCGCATTCTGGCGCATCCCCGGTCAGCAAGGCGAAGATTTCATGTCCCTTTTCGAAACAGCTCAGGTCGATCGCATCCGGCGCGAACTGGCCGACAGCTTCGACGAGGAGCTGGAGATGGAAATCGACGAGACTCGCCTCGAAACGATGCTCGCCGACATGGAGGACCACCCGGACCGGGAACAACTCGAACGGCGCGTCTATTTCCGCGAACTGTTCCGGCTGCAACACGAACTGGTCCGGCTTCAGGACTGGGTCCAGCATAAGGGCCTCAAGATCGTCGTCCTGTTCGAAGGCCGCGATTCGGCGGGCAAGGGCGGCGCGATCAAGCGGATCACCCAACGTCTCAACCCCCGCGTTTGCCGGGTCGCGGCGCTGCCCGCGCCGAACGAGCGCGAGCGCACCCAATGGTATTTCCAGCGCTATACCCAGCACCTCCCCGCAGCTGGAGAAATCGTGCTGTTCGACCGCAGTTGGTATAATCGCGCGGGCGTCGAACGGGTCATGGGCTTCTGCACCGAGGATGAGGTGGAGGAGTTTTTCCGTTCGGTGCCGGAGTTCGAGCGGATGCTGGTCCGCTCGGGCATCATCCTGCTCAAATACTGGTTCTCGATCACTGACGAGGAACAGCAGTTCCGCTTCCACATGCGCATCCACGATCCGCTGAAGCAGTGGAAGCTGTCACCGATGGACGTCGAGTCGCGACGGCGCTGGGAAGATTACACCCGCGCCAAGGAAGCGATGATCGAGCGCACCCACATCCCCGAGGCGCCCTGGTGGGTGGTCGAGGCGGTCGACAAGAAGAAGGCGCGGCTCAACTGTATCGCCCATCTGCTCGAGCAGATCCCCTATGAGGATGTGCCCAAACCCACCGTCGTCTTGCCCGACCGTGTCCGCCATGCCGATTATGAGCGCCATCCGGTGCCCGAGGGCATGTACGTGCCTGAGCGCTACTGAAGGGTAGGATTCAATGACGCCGATGTGCGGCGGATCGGTCCGCAAAAGCTATCGGCGCATAAACCCCATGAAGCGCAGGAACATATAGGTCGCCCCCGCTGTGCCTAGTGCGAGCATCGTCGCCAGCAGCGTGCCATGCCCGCTCTGCGCCCAGGGCAGCCCGCCGGTGTTCATCCCGAACAGGCCGGTGATGAAGGTCGCGGGCAGCAGCAGCGCGGTCATGATCGACAGGATGTAGAGGTTCTGGTTGGTCCGCTGGTCGACCTGAATGTCGATCTCCTCGCGCAGTTGCAGGATCTGACGCTGCACGCCGAGCGAGTCCGCGCCCAGCGCCTGGATGCGCTGCGACAGCTTTTCGACCGTCGCGATCATCGCGCCGGGCAGGTCCTCATCGCCTTCGAGACGGCGGAACACCGCGCGCAGCCCGTCGAGCATGCGATGAACCCGGGCATGGCGGCGGCGAATGCCGATCAGGTCGCGTGCGGTTGGCGGATCGCGCCCGTCGAGCAGCGCGTCCTCGATCCGCTGCACGTCGAGGCCAAGTTCGCGGACCACGGCGGCGATCCCACCGGCGATCGTGCCGATCAGCAATTCGAGCGCCTCGGCGGGCTCCTCGATCCCCGCGCTCCGCGCCAGCTTGTGCCGGACGATATCTGCCGAGCGGATCGGATGGAGCCGGGCGGTGATCATCAGCCGCGGCATCAGCGCGAAGCGCAGCGCGCCGATCTGCGCCCCGGTCCGGGCGGCTTCGGTCTGCTCGAAATCACGCTCGAAGTCATGGAGGACGCAGCCGACCACACCATCGTCGACCAGCGCATGCTGATGGCTGTCGGGTGACAGCAGCATGTCGCGGACATCCTCGGGCAGCGCATCCAGCCGGTCGAGCCAGCCGGTCGTTCCCTGATGCGCAAGGCTGAGATGCAGCCAGCGAAAGCCTTCGCCTTCGCCGTCGCAATATTCGATCGGATGCGCCGCGCCATCGCCAAGATCGAAACCCCAGATCAGGCCGGGCTCCGCCGGATAGCGCTGTGGCGGCTGCGTCATATGGATCATGGCCCCAACGCCCGGCGAAAGAAGACAGCGCTAGGCCCGCTTGATGACAATTTTGTTGCGACCGCACCCGCTGTCGGCATTCCCGCGCCCGCGCTCAGCCATGTCTGGATCGTCGAATGTCGACCGGCCCGGCCAAGGACTTTCGGACTCGTCCCCGTCTGGACCAACGGGCGCTGCGAACTCCACGAAGTGGTTGGCACGGCAACGCCCCAGAGTGTAAAGCGCCGCGGTACCGAAGCCGCGAAAGGGGTTGAGCGAGGGGACATGAGCAGCACCGGCCTCGAGGCCGTCTTCCTGTCGAACCGCGACCGGCTGCTCGGTTTCCTGCGTGCGCATGGCGCGGGCGACGCGGCCGAGGATCTGTTGCAGGAATTGTGGATCAAGCTGTCGGCTGCGCGATCGGGCCCGATCGCGCAGCCGCTGTCCTATCTCTATCGCGCCGCCAACAACCTGATGCTGGACCGCTACCGATCGCAGCAACAGGCCACCAAGCGCGACCATGACTGGACCGAGGCGGCGACGACCCTGCCCGGCCGGTCGGACGATCCGTCAAGCGAACGCCGTCTGATCGCGCGCGAACAGCTACGCCTCACCCAGGCGGCGCTCGACGAACTGGGCGAGCGGCCCGCCGCGATCTTCCGCCGCCACCGCATCGACGGCGTCGGCCAGCGCGACATCGCCGCCGAGTTCGGGGTTAGCCTGAGCACCGTCGAAAGCGATCTGCGCCGCGCCTATCGCGCGCTGATCGACCTGAGGAAGAGTTTCGATGAGGGATAGCGCAATCGACTCCGTCACTGACTCCGGGAGCCGCTTTCATGGCTGAGGATAGGGACGATATGGAAACCGCGGCGCTCGACTGGGTGATCCGCATGCGCGATCCCGGCTTTGACGGCTGGGAGGATTTCGAGGCCTGGCTGTCCGCCGACCCCGCGCATGCCGACGTCTATCACCGGTTCGCCACGGCGGACGAGGACATGGGCGACCTGCTCAAGACCGCCCCGCCCCGGCCGCTGATCGCGATGCCCGAGCGCAGGCCGCTCACCCGCCGCGCGTGGCTGGGCGGTGCGATCGCAGCCTCGGTCGCGGCGCTGGTCGGCATCGGCATGATCGATCGCCAGCCGTCGCTTTACCAGATCGAGACCGCGCCCGGCATGCGCCGCACGATCACTCTGGAAGACGGCAGCAAGATCGCGCTCAACGGCGGCACCAGCATCAAGCTCAATCGCCGCGACGCCCGCTATGCCGTACTCGAGCGTGGCGAGGCGCTGTTCGATGTCATCCATAACGAAGATGCACCCTTTAAGGTCGCGGTCGGCGATGCGACGCTGATCGATGTCGGCACCCGCTTCAACGTTCTGCGCGAAAAGGGCGCGACCGCCGTCCAGGTCGCCGAGGGTGCGGTGATCTACAATCCCGACAGCGAGGCGGTGCGCCTCGATCCTGGCCAGACGCTGCAAGCCCGCGACGGCGACACGAAGCTCGCACTGGGCACGGTCGCCCCGGCGGCGGTGGCCGGCTGGAAGGACGGGCGGCTGATCTATGACGGTCAGACGATGGCCGAGGTCGCGGCCGATCTGGCGCGCTGGTCGGGCCAGACGGTGCGCGCCGATCCGCGCGTCGCCGGGCAGCGCTTCCGCGGCGTGCTCAGCCTCGCCGATGGCGACGACATCGTCCGCCTCGCGCCGCTGCTCGACGTCGATGTCCGCAAGAGCGGGCAGGAGTGGGTTCTCGCACCACATCATCAGTGAGACAGCGCTTCGCCCTCGCCAGCATATCGCTGCTTATCGCCGCCGCACCGATTCATGCGGTGGAGACGGCGGCGCTCAATCTGCCTGCCGGCAAGCTCAGCGATGCGGTCGCCGCCCTGGCGGCGCAGAGCGGGGCCAGCGTCAGCGTCGCCGACGGCACGATCTGGTCGATGCGGGTCGGCGCGATCCGGGGCCGGATGAGCGCCGGGGATGCGCTGCGCCGGCTGCTGCGCGGCAGCCGCGGTCGGCTCGTCAGCCTCGGCGGCAACAGCTTCCGCATCGTCCCTGCCGCGCTTGCTGCGCCCGCCCGCAAGGCCGCGGCGACAGTCGAACAGCAGATCATCAACGAGGCCGATGACGAGGGTCAGGCGATCATCGTCACCGCGTCGAAGCGCGACACCCGGCTGGGCGACTTCGCCGGGTCGGTCAGCCTGCTCGACGGCGCGGACCTGAGCTTCGGCGGCGAGCAGGGAATGGAGTCGATCCTCGCGCGGGTGGCCAGCCTGTCGTCGACCCATCTCGGTGCGGGACGCAACAAATTGTTCATTCGCGGCATCGCCGATTCGAGCTTTACCGGGCCGACCCAGGCGACGGTGGGCCAGTATCTCGGCGACATGCGGCTGACCTACAACGCCCCCGACCCGGACCTGCGCCTCTACGACATCCAGTCGGTCGAGATTCTCGAGGGACCGCAGGGCACGCTATATGGCGCTGGCTCGCTCGGAGGGGTAATCCGCATCGTCCGCAACGCGCCGACGCTTGGCGAGACCGCCGGCGCGCTCTCGGGCGGCCTCTCCGCCACCGCACATGGCGATCCTTCGGGCGATCTCGGCGGAATGATCAACCTGCCGGTGGTGGGCGATCGGGTCGCGATCCGCGCGGTCGGCTATGGCATCACCGAAGGCGGCTATATCGACGATGTCTGGCGGCGGAAAAAGGACATCAACCGCACCCGCATCGCCGGGGGCCGAGCCACGCTGCGCGTCGATGCAGGCGATGGCTGGACGGTCGATCTCGGCGGGATCTATCAGGACAATCACGGCCGCGACAGCCAATATGCCGACAGCAACCTGGGCGGGCTGAACCGCGCCAGCCGGCTGCCCGGCGGCTTCGACGCCGATTATGCTCTGGGCGAGGTCGTCGTCACAAAACGCTGGGACGACATCTCCTTCCTGTCGTCGACCGGGCTGATCCGCCAGCATCTCGACGAACGCTATGACGCGACGATGGCGGCTATCGGCGAGCGGCAGTTCCGCCAGCGCAACGCCACCCATATGTTCGCGACCGAGAACAGGTTGTGGCGGCCCAGCCGCAATGGCTATGGCTGGGTGCTGGGGGCGAGCTACACCCGCAACCGCACCGATCTCGAACGGTCGCTGGGGCCGGTAGGCATGCCCGTCGCCGTCACCGGCGTGTCGAACCGCATGCGCGAGCTCACCCTCTACGGCGAAGCTAGCGTCGAGCCGGTGCGCGGGCTGACCCTGACCGGCGGCGCGCGCTACACCCGCTCGCGGCTCGGCGGCGGCGCGGACGATCCGCTGCCCAGCTTCTCGCCCGCGATCGAAGCCGCCCGCGCCGCGATCATCGCCAGCCGTACCGAGAAGCGGCTGCTCCCCTCCGCCTCGGTATCGGCGGCGCTGGTGCCCGGGCTGCTCGTCTATGCCCGCTATCAGCAGGGCTTCCGGCCCGGCGGGCTCGCGGTCGAAAGCGGCTTCGTCCGCCGCTTCCGGAACGACAAGGTTTCGACGATGGAGACGGGCCTGCGCTACGGCGCGCGCGGCCGCGATCCGGTCGATCTGTCGCTGAGCCTGTCCTATACCAGCTGGGACAATATCCAGGCCGACTTCATCGATGCCGGCGGGCTGCCCAGCACCGACAATATCGGCGACGGCCGCATCTATTCGCTGAGCGCGGCGATCGGCTGGCGGCCGTTGCGCGGGCTCACCCTCGATGTCGCGGCGACCTATAATGACAGCCGCGTGACCGATCCCTCGGCCGCGCTGCTCCTCACCCTTGCGGCGGCCCCGGTCAGCGACGTCACCGGCGCGAAGACCGGCGGGCAGACCCGCATCCCCAACGTCGCGCGCTTCACGACGCGCCTGGGTGTCGACTATCGCCTGCCGATCAACGCGGCGCTCGAATTCCGCGTCAATGGCTGGGCGCGCTATATCGGCAAGTCGCGGCTCGGCATCGGTCCGATCCTCGGCGACCTGCAGGGCGACTATCTCGATACCGCGATCACCGCGCGCATCGGCCGGCCCGATCTCGGCGTCAGCCTCAGCGTCACCAACCTGACCGACGCGATCGGCAACCGCTTCGCGCTCGGCACCCCCTTCGCGACGACCGGTGGCGGCCAGATCACCCCGCTGCGACCCCGCACGATCCGCCTCGGCGTGGATACGTCCTTCTAAATCCGAATATGCGTCACCCCAGCGAAGGCTGGGGTCTCGTGAGGCTCCTGCGCACCGACAACCTCCTGAGATTCCAGCTTTCGCTGGAATGACGAAAAGGTTCATCCGGTTTTTTCAAGGCTCCCCACCAACGTCCCCGTCTTCCCAGACATGCGGGAGGGAAACCTCCCCGCCACGAAAGGGAATGACTTACCGATGCGCCATCTGCTTGCCACCACCTGCCTTGCCGCGATCATCGCCGTGCCGGCCCATGCCGAAACCACCGTGACCGACAAGCGCACCGCGACGATCCGTACCGCGACGATCAAGGCGGGCGCCGCCGACGATATCAAGATCACCTCGGCCGGTTCGGTCGTCCCCACCATCGCGGGCAGCGCGGTGATCCTCGACACCAGCAACAAGGTGATCAACGAGGGCACGATCCAATATGGCAATCTCGACAATTCGACCGGGATTCTCGGCCAGGCCGGCGTCACCGGCGCGATCACCAACGCCGCGAGCGGCAAGATCATCCTCGACGAGACCTATGCCCCGGCCGATGCCGACAAGGACGGCGATCTCGACGGACCGCTCGCCACCGGATCCGGGCGCTTCGGCATCCGCACCGCCGGTGCCTTCACCGGCGACGTCGTCAACAGCGGCGCGATTACGATCGAGGGCAATGATTCCGCAGGCATCCAGCTGGGCGGTCCGCTCACCGGCAGGCTGACCCAGGACGGCACCGTCGCCGTCACCGGCGATCGCTCGGTCGGCGTCCGCACCGGCGACGTGAGCGGCGCGGTGCGCATCGCCGGAACCGTCACCGCGACTGGCCAGGCCGCAACCGCCGTCTCGGTCGAGGGCAATATCGGCGGTGCGCTCGTCCTTCAGGGTTCGATCAGCTCGACCGGCTACCGCACCACCACCGTTCCCACCGACACGTCGAAGCTCGACGCCGACGATCTGCTTCAGGGCGGCCCCGCCGTGCGCATCGCCGGCAATGTCGCGGGCGGCGTGATCGTCGCGGTCCCACCGAAGGATGCCAGCACCACCGACAATGACGAGGACAAGGACGGCATCGAGGACGCCAAGGAAGGCACCGGCAACATCGCCTCCTTCGGATCGGCTGCCGGCCTGGAGATCGGCTCGTCGACCCGCACGGTCGCGCTCGGCGCGGTCGGCGGCAATGGCGACGGCCACGGCCTCGTCATCGAGGGCACGGTCAGCGGCGCGGGCACCTATCCTGGCGTCAACGGCAACGGCCTCGTCATCGGCGGCCTCGGCCAGGCGGTGACGATCGCCGGCGGCATGAGCGTCAAGGGCACCGTCACCGCGACCGGCGCGAGCGCGACCGGCATGCGCATCGGCAGCGGCGCATCGGTCCCCGTCGTCAAGGTCTCCGGCGTCGTCCAGGCGCTCGGCAGCAACACCGCCAACGCGCGCACCGTGGCGATGCAGATCGATGCGGGCGGCTTCACCACCGAGATCGCCAACAGCGGCACGATCAAGGCGACCGCGGGCGGCACCGCCTCGGCCAACGGCGCGAGCGCCGTCGCGATCCTCGACCGTTCGGGTGAGGTCGACCTGATCAACAACAGCGGCGTCATCTCCGCGACCGGCGCATCGGCGGGCAACAATATCGCGATCGACCTGAGCGCGAACAGCACCGGCACGCGGGTGGGCCAGACGGTCGTCGCCAGCGGCGTCGCCGCCCCCTCGATCACCGGCGACGTGCGCTTCGGCAACGGCAACGACATATTCGACATCGCCGACGGCAGCATGGCCGGCGACACCAGCTTCGGTGGCGGCGCGAACCAGCTCCTGCTCTCGGGCGACGCCGCCTATGCGGGCAAGGCGGTCTTCGGCGCGGGCAACGACATCGTCACGTTGGGCGGAGCCTCCACCTATGCCGGCGACATCAATTTCGGCGGCGGCGCGGACAAGCTGAACCTCACAGGATCGGCGAAGTATAAGGGCGCGCTGACCAACGCGCAGGGAACCGCCGTCACGGTCGCCGGCGGCACGCTCGACATCGGCAAGACCACCGCGTCGATCGCATCGCTCGCAGTCGCCGGGGGCAGCACGCTCGTCGTCAGCGTCGACACCGCGACCCGCACCAACACGCTCTATCAGGTCGCCGGCAACGCCAGCATCGCGGGCGGCGCGAAGGTGATCGTCAATCTCAGCGCACTGAGCGGGGCGGAAGGCACCTACACCTTCGTCAAGGCAGGCTCGGTCAGCCTGCCGACGCCGATCATGGCCGAAAGCGCGGTGCTGCCCTTCATGTTCAAGGGCACCGTGACCTCGACCGCGCCGACCGAGATCGCCGTCACCGTCGCGCGCAAGACCACGACGGAGCTTGGGCTCAACCGCTCGCAGGCCTCGGCCTATGAAGCGATCTACGCCGCGCTCGGCAAGGACGCGAAGGTCGGCGCGGTCTATCTGGCCCAGAGCGACGGCGACGCCTTTCGCCGCCAGCTCCGCCAGATGCTGCCCGATCATGCCGGCGGCGCGTTCGAGACGGTGACGATGGGCTCGCGCGCCACCGCCAGCTTCCTCGCCGATCCCGACGCCCCCTTCGCCGACCAGGGCAATTGGGGCTACTGGATTCAGCAGGTCGGCTGGGGCACCTCTAAGAGCATCGGCGACACCGCCTCCTACGACATCACCGGCTGGGGCATCGCGACCGGCGCGGAGTATAAGACCGGGCTCGGTAATGTCGGCCTGTCGCTCGCCTATCTGGCCGGCAAGGACGCCGATGGCGGCACCGACAACAGCGTCGATGCGGGCCAATATGAAGTCGCGGCTTACTGGCGCGGTAATTGGGGTCCGGTCCAGGGCTGGACGCGCGGTTCCTGGGCGCATGTCGATTTCAAGGGCAAGCGCGTCTTCACCGGCACCGCGGCGGGCAACGAGAATGTCGAGCGCCGCGCCAGGGGCAACTGGACCGGCACCGTCGTCTCGGCGGCGGCGGGCGCGTCCTACACGATCCAGATGGGGTCGTTCAGCCTGCGCCCGGCCGGCGCGGTCGACTATTACCGCCTCAAGGAGAAGGCCTATACCGAGACCGGCGGCGGCGATGCGTTCAACCTGATCGTCGACGGCCGCAAGAGCGACGAGCTGGCGCTGACCGGCACCGTCGCGGCGGGCTTCGACTTCGGCGGCTATAACGAGGATTCGGGCTGGTTCCGCGTCGAGCTCGAAGGCGGTCGGCGTCAGCTGGTCGGCGGATCGCTCGGGTCGACCACCGCGCACTTCACCGGCGGCGCGGACTTCACCCTCGATCCCGAACAGCGCACCAACGGCTGGGTCGGCAAGCTGCGCGTGGCCGGCGGCGGCAACGGCTTCCGCATCGGCGCGGAGGCGGGCGCCGAGGAACAGCAGGGCCGCGCCGCCCTGTCGCTTCGCGCCAGCCTGATGGTCGGCTTGTGATCCTCTAACCTCATCCCCCTTTGAGGGGGACGGGGTGGGCTCAGCTCCCCAAGCGTCAGGCGGCATCGAGGCCCCCCAGCCGCCTGCCCACCCCACCATCTTCCAGTCCCCCTTCCAATCCGGGAG
>NZ_LARW01000070.1 GCF_000971055.1 Sphingomonas sp. SRS2 | reverse complement strand
CTCCACAACCAACATCCCGATCTCGCCAACTGACAATCCAGTCGGCCGTTTAAACCATCGAAATGAGGGGTCCCTTTTAGACGCCGATCACCCCGCTAAGGGGGTCCTTTTTGCACGCCGATCTACAATCAATGTAGGGATTGCGGTCACATAGGGTGTTGAAAGCGCAGTGCGGAGCTGTCCCCATTTTGTTCCCAACGCATCCTCAAGCGGATCGTTAGTCGATCCAGGAGCTTTGAACACGACATGGTTTGCATTGAGGAAATCCTCATTGCTTATAGTCGGTTCACCATTCGATCCCACTTTAAGTGCTGGATGCGCACGACTAACAAGAACAAGATAAGTGCTTGTGTGGATCAACTCACTGCAAAGAGTTGGGTCAAGATCGAGCCGTCCGATGGCTAGATCTGCGAGACCATTGCTCAGCATATCTGCATAGTTTGATACGTTAGTTTCCGATATCGCAATGTCTATATTGCGCGCAATCTTGTTCATTATCGGCAAGATGAGAGGTAGAAACCGTATCGTGCCAACGTCGGTCATAAGCAAATGGAAGCGTCGCTTTGACGTCAGCGGATTGAAATCGGTGCTGGAAGTTAGGCCCGCACGCACGGTCGCCAATCCATCGTGAATGAAGGACGCCAGCAGTTCCGCCTTTGGCGTCGGCTCCATACCCAGAACTGTCCGCACGAAAAGCGGATCTTCGAAATGCTCGCGGAGACGATTGAGGGCATTACTGACCGCCGGCTGGGAAAGGCCGAGCTTGTCACCGGCGCGCGACACGCTGCGCTCGATACTGATCGCTTCAAAAACCCGAAGTAAATTCAGATCAAAAGTTCGCACATTTATCATAGGCCTTCAATATAGGCATGGTGAATATTTGTCGATACCTATATCATTTTGGCCCAGAAATGTGTGGCCACGCGCAACCCCATCCAGCTGAAGATGATATCATTATGCTGAATGGAGCTTCGTCAAACTATCAATTGGCTAACGGTCGCAAACGCTCCGATCATCTGACCGATCGGCGCAGTACTGAGCATCTGTTCATCTGCCGGTCGAAATGAAAGTCAGCAGAGGGGGGCAAGCGGCGTTTGCCTGTTAATCTCGCTGCTTTTGGATCGCTTAGAATGATCTCAACCAAGCAGAATATGGCGAGATGGAGAGGGCCTCATGAATCACTCGATATCCGGTTCGGCCTTCGACTCTCGTCAGGAGTGGAGGGCTGGCACCCCGTGCCTGATCGCTGCGATCGTCGGCTATGCTGTCGGTTTCGGCTTATTTTTCTTTACCGCTAATCTCTTCATCGAGCCGATGAGGACCGAGTTCTCTTGGTCGGCCAGCGAAGCCGCCTTTGCACCGTTGAGCGCAGTGATTGCAGCACTGCTGTTTCCTGTCACCGGTCGGCTGATCGATCGCTTTGGTCCACGGCCTCTGGCAATCATCGGCCTTGCCGGCTTAGCTGCCCAATATCTGATCCTCGCATTCGCCGATCTGAATGTTACCTTGCTCCGCCTGATCGCCGTGCTGATCGGCGCATCTGCTGCAAGCGCGGGCGCTGTGACAATCGGCCGTGGTGTCGCGAGTTGGTTTCGAATCAACGCCGGGGCTGCGATCGGGTGGGCAATGAGCGGAGCTACATTGGGAGGTGCGCTAGGCGTTCCCCTCGTCGGGCTCATGATCAGCCATTTTGGCTGGCGCGGAGCTTATGTCGGCATGGTCGGTCTCATCGTTGTTCTAGGCCTCCCAATTGTGGTTCTGCTCTTCAAAATGAGCAGCGAAGCGGAGGCTGCAAAGGCCGTTAAAACGCCAGATGGCGTGAGCCCGATAGCCGTTCCAGTGCGTGATCCGCGGTTCTGGCTGCTGACCCTTTCGCTGGCCGCGGCGGCGCTGCCGATCGGGATGTTGCTGAACCATCTTCAGCCGATATTGCTGGATCAAGGACTTGATGCCAGCCTGACAGTAGCGTTGGCGACCGTTTTTGCGGGGGCCGCTTTCGGCGGTCGCATCCTTACGGGCTATCTGCTTGATCGGCTTCCCCCGCTCGCGGTGGCGACGTCCTGCTTCGTGCTAGCCGCGATCGGCGCCTATCTCGTTTTCGTTTCGGCTTGGGGCGACGGCGCTGTGCCGGCCTCGGCAGGCTTGGCACTGGTCGGCCTTTCCTATGGTGCGGAAGCCAATTTCGCCGCTTACTTCGTGCTCAGATTTTTTGGGCTGGCACGCTTCTCGCTGCTGTTTGGCATTCAATCGATGCTGATTTCGCTCTGCATAGCGGTTGGCGGGTTTGCAACCGCCGTGGCGGCGGACCGGCTTGGCAGCTACGCCGATATCGCGACCCCTGTGCCCCTCGCCTTCGTTTGCGCCAGCGCTCTTATGGCGGCCCTGATCATCGTGACAAGCCGACGCGCCCCTGACCTCGAAGAGATCAGGGAAGATAGGCATGCCGCCGCAAGTTGAGGGTTATTCCCCGCTGAAGGGCAGCCGTTCGCGTGGTGAGGCACATCCGGAAAATTGTGATCGGCCGATTAGGCCACCGCACAGAGGAAATTAGACACAGAATAAAATAACGAGAAACTCAGGAGGAAGTGATGACCACCTTGAAGCACGTGTTTTTGACGGGAACGATGCTGGTCCCGATGGCCGTATCTGCACCGACTTACGCGCAACAGTTAAGCAGGAGCGATACCGTTTCCGCCACAACGTCCACAGATTCTTCGGATGGTATTGCAGATATCGTCGTCACTGCGCAGAAGCGGGTCGAACGCTTGCAGGATGTTCCGATCGCCGCGAACGTTGCCACGGCCGGCGCTCTTGAAAACGCAGGCATCAAAGACCTTCAGGCCCTTAATGCGGTGATCCCTGGCCTCAATATTACAACCACGCTCGGCTCATTTCAGCCCGCGATCCGCGGCATCAGCACATCGAGCGACGTCGTCGAGAATCCCGTCGCTCTCTATATCGATGGCGTCTACATTCCGCAGCAGCGCGAGGGATTGCGGGATCTTGCCGACGTCGATCAGATCACGGTTCTGAAAGGCCCGCAGGGCACGCTGTTCGGTCGAAACGCGACCGCTGGCGTCATCCAGATAACGACGCGGCGGCCAAGTTCCGATCCCCACGGCGAACTCAGCGTGGGGATCGACTTATATTCGACGATGCGGGCAAGCGCCTATGTGACGGGGCCACTGGCCGGAAACGTGGCCGGAAGCCTTTCGGCATCCTATGCTAGGCAGGGGGAGGGGTGGGGCAAAAGCCTCACCACAGGGCGCGACGAGTATCGGCTCACACACAGCCTGTCGCTACGCGGAAAGTTGCTTGCCACACTTGGTGATCGTACCGAGGTCACCATCATCGGCGATTATCTGACGCGTCGGGATACAGGTGCAGTGTATCAGCCCTATCCAGGAACGCGATTTGCTTTTCCGGGCTTTGGTCCTGTAACGAACCGCTATCAGAGCTATAATGGCACACCTGGCTATAACAATTTCCGCGGCGGTGGAGCCAGCGTCACGATCAATCATGATCTGGATTTCGCCCGCCTGATCTCGATCACGTCTTATCGTCATGGACGGGGCGGCTATCTTTTCGACCTCGACAATGTCGCCGCACCGTTCATCAGTGCCCAGGCGGTTGCCCCCAACGAGAATTATACCCAGGAGCTGCAGCTTATATCGCCAGATGGCGGCGCGTTGAAATGGGTGACGGGTGCATTCTATTTCCACAATGACCAATCTTTCACGCCACTCACGCGGCTGTTCACCGGCCCATTCACCCCATTGCCGACCTCGACCGCGTCATTGTCATCATTTGGCAGGGAGGTCTCCGAGTCGATCGCCCCCTTCGCGCAAGTAGACTATGAAGTCGTACCGCGAGCGACGATCACCGCGGGTATTCGCTATACCTATGAGAAGCGCTCGCTCTCCGGACGAACGGTAATCATCAACCGCGCCGGCGCGACCACGACCATTCCGAGCAACACCCCCGATCTCACCGTAAAGAAGCCGACATGGCGACTGGCTTTGAGCTACAAGCTTCCGGAAAATACGCTGCTCTATATGTCCTATAATCGCGGCATAAAGAGCGGCGGGTTCAATATCGCTACGCTGACCAATCCGGCTTATCTTCCGGAAACACTCGATGATTACGAAGTCGGCATCAAGACACGGCTCTTCGACAATCGCCTGCAATTCAATGTGAACGGCTTCTATTATAAATATCGCAACCTACAGGTCACGACCTTTGTCGGCGTCACCCAGGTGGTCGCGAATGGGGCGGCCGCCAAATTATATGGCCTGGATGCCGATTTCCAGGCGCGGCTGTCGAGCAAGTTCAGCGTTAGCGGTGGCCTGGAGATTATGCATTCGGAGTTCACCGACTATCCAAATGCAGTGATCAGCAGGCCGAATCCGGCGGGTGGAAGCATTCTTGCACCCGGTAGCGCTGCGGGGAACAGACTGCCGCTCGCGCAGAAGTTCGTCGGCTCGCTTTCCGGCGATTATGACACGGAACTGGGTGGCGGCAGGGTCCATCTCAATGTCACCGGAACCTATAACGGAGACTATTATTTCGAAGCTGACAATTTTATCAGGCAACCCGCCTACCTGATGCTCAATTCCTCTATAAAGGTAACGATGCCTGGCGACAGACTGAGCTTCATTATTTCAGCGAACAACTTGCTGAATGAATCGGTCTTGTCCAGAAACGTGACGCAGGCTTTCGCTTATTTTGTCAATTACGGAACAGCGCCGAGAACCGTATCCTTGACCGCGAAATTGGCGTTTTGATGCTTAGCGCCTGACACGTGCGATATCATTAAATCTGACAATCATCTCTGTTCGATCAGCTGCAAGAAGATGTGCCGGGCTCGCGACTAACGAAGATGGCGCAGCCCGGCGGCCAAGCACTGGATGATGCACGATCGACGAGGCTTGAGGAAACAATGGGAATGAATGGCCCCGAATATACAGAACTGCCGGAACGCGCCGCCAAGATCATGGCGAACTTTCTTCCCCCGGAGGACAAGATCGCCGAGCGCATGAAGCAGTTCGCTCATGTCCAGCCACGCGCGGAGGACAAGGAAGGCGACACTGAGATCATCGACGGCGTGACCTTCACGCATCACTTCGTCGATGCGCCCGGCGACTATGAGATGGTTCGCTGGCACTATGTAGAATGTGGTAACAGGGAAGCCGAGAAGATCGTCTTCCTCCATGGCATCCCGGACTCCTGGTATGAGTGGAGCCACCAGATGGCGGCCTTCGCCGGCGACTATCATTGCATCGGCGTCGATCTGAAAGGCTATGGCCAGTCCGACAAAAAGGGCGGCAACTATCAGCACGAGGCTGCGTCGGAACAATTGTGGACGATGCTGCAGCAGATCGGCGTGACGCAGTTCAATGTCGTCACCCATGATCGTGGCACGGTCCAGGCCGATTTCATCGCCGCCAACCACCCCGAAAGCGTCCTGCGCTACGCTCGTGGCGAGCAACATCTGTACAATTTCCACCCGTCGCTCGCACCGCAAGGCGACCTGTTCATGGATGCGCCTTATAACGGCATGCTGGACGACCCGAAGCGGTTGGTCCTGTGGGCCTACACCTGGCTCACCACACGCCCGATCCCGGACGAGGAGATGGAGCGCGTCATCCAGGAATTTTCCTATGACGGAATC
This sequence comes from Sphingomonas sp. SRS2, assembly GCF_000971055.1. GTDB lineage: Bacteria > Pseudomonadota > Alphaproteobacteria > Sphingomonadales > Sphingomonadaceae > Rhizorhabdus. The sequence goes on along the minus strand of NZ_LARW01000070.1, from coordinate 2,257 downwards.
CGCAAGGCGGTCCCGCGTTATTTCAATAGCTCGACCTTCCGTCAGGAATGGCTCGCCCGCCGGGATCGGTTGATGGCGGCGTGGAAATGCCCGGTGATGATCCTGCAAGGCCATGACAGCAAGACGCAGCCGCGCGAGTTCTACGACGATGTCGAGCGGCATATGCCGAACGCCAGATCAGTGACGGTGCGGATCATCCCGGGCGGCCATTTCTGGTCGAAGGAAAGCCCCAAGGAATCAATCGAGGCGATCCGCGAGCTGCTGAAGATGTAGCGGTCTGGCGGTGGGACGGAGCTCGCATGGTGACGTTTCGTCCGCGCCGCCCGACGTACTGCGGACACATCTCCTGTCGATTTGTCCCGCGAAGGAACGATTGCAATGACGAACATCAATGAAGGGAGCGTCGATAATCTGGTTATCGGCGAGATCCAGAATCTAATCCAGCGCGAGCGGCGCGCACGCGATTTCCAGGACTGGACCGAAATGGCCGAATGCTATCATAGCGATGCGGAGGTCGAGATTTCCTGGTTCCGCGGCAGTGCCGCCGATTTCGTGGCAGGGAGCCGGAAAATCGCGGCCGCCGGCACACGGTCCATCCACCAGATGGCACCATCCGTGGTCACCCTTCGCGGTAATCGGGCCCTTTCCGACACCGGATGCGAGATCCACATCCTCACCACAGTCGATGGGATCGATATGATCGTTTCGAGTCAGGCGCGCCTTCTGTCGCGGGTCGAGCGGCGCGATGGGCGATGGCTGTTGTCCAGCTTCCGCACGCTCTATGTGTGGGACACGCTGACACCGGTGCGCCCGTCCCGATCGCCCGAGCTGGACGAAGACGAATTGCAGCGACTTCGACCGTCCTACCGCCATCTTGCCTATGTGATGGGCCGGCTGGGGCACCCCTTTCCCGATACACTGCCGGGCGTTGACGATCCGGCGACCGAGCGCGCGTTGCGCGAAAAGGAAGACGTCTGGTTTGAAGCCGGTAACGGAGAATGATCTCGATGGACACCCGCCCACATCGACAGGCGACCGCCGTTTAGCAGGTTGTCCGGACGGGTGTCATGTCTGGCCGATTCAATCCGGGCGCGAAGCTTGCGATACAGAGTTTGGCGGATGAGCTGTCTGTCAGCCAGGCGCGGTACACGAGGCGCTATCCCGCATGGTCGCCGAACAGTTGTTCATCCCGCGCGACCAGGGGGTCATTGTCGCATCGCTCTCAATCGATGACCTTGAAGATCTGACCGGTCTGCGTTGCGATCGAGACGATTTGCCTTCGGCGATTGGCAGAACGGGGCGATATAGATTGAGGAAATGGGCATTCTTGCCGCTGCGCACCGTCTGCGGGCAACCACGTCCGTTCTTTCGGCTCAGCCGAGGCGAATAGATCCCGATTGATCGCCGCGCACGCGGCTTTTCACGCTGCCCTCGTCGCTGGATCGGGAAGCCGTCGTCTCCTGGGGCTGCACTCGCAACTCTACGAGCAGTCCGAACGCTACAGGGGCTGTCGGCCCACTTGGACATGGACCGCGATATCGGCGACGAACATGAAAAATCGCTGACTTTGTGCTCAAGCGCTATGTCGAGAGTCTAGTGGCGGTCTGTCTCGATCATATCCGCATAACAACCGGCCTGATCGTTCATTCCACTGGGCACCGGGTTGATTAGTAGCATCGGTCGAAGTTTCCGACCTTCTTCGACAATTTCCTCACCATCGCCGTGCTGCTGTTCGCCTAGGCGATCGTCATCATTACCTTCTTCATCCTCGCGGTGCAGATGTTCGTCACGATAATCGAGTTCAAGCTGACATCGCTAGCCGGCTTCATCCTCGTGCCATTTGCGCTCTGGAAGGACCGGCTTCCTGGCCGAAGGCCGGCAACGTCGTCTGGTCCGGCATCAAGGTGATGGTCCTCGCCGTCATCGTTGGGATCGGCTCGAACTTCTTCACCTAGTTCGCGACGCACTGCAGGGTCAGGAGCCGGACATCGGACAGGCGCTTAGCTTTATGCTCGAGGCCCTTCGCAGGCTCATCTAGAGGTGACGCTTACCCGGAAGGGAAGTGAGCTCAGGATCGCTCTGCGCGGTGATGTCGGCGATGCTTACATTCGCCTCAAATAAGAAAAGCCTAGTCCCCTTTCGGGGGCCGGGCATATTGGCGACTTGTTGTCGCTGGTATCGATGGTTGCGGGGACAGGATTTGAACCTGTGACCTTCAGGTTATGAGCCTGACGAGCTACCGGGCTGCTCCACCCCG
>NZ_LARW01000007.1 GCF_000971055.1 Sphingomonas sp. SRS2 | reverse complement strand
TTTTCCCAGTGCTTCAGGCCTCGCAGGGCCTTGCCCAGGAACCGCTTCGCTGCCTTGGCGCTGCGGGTCGGCGACAGGTAGAAATCGATCGTGTCGCCCCGCTTGTCGACTGCCCGGTACAGGTAGGTCCACTTGCCCCGCACCTTGACGTAGGTTTCATCCAGGCGCCAGCTCGGATCAAAGCCACGCCGCCAGAACCAGCGCAGCCGCTTCTCCATCTCCGGGGCGTAGCACTGGACCCAGCGATAGATCGTCGTATGGTCGACCGAAATGCCGCGTTCCGCCAGCATTTCCTCAAGGTCGCGATAGCTGATCGGATAGCGACAATACCAGCGCACCGCCCACAGGATCACATCACCCTGGAAATGGCGCCACTTGAAATCCGTCATCGTTCCGTCCGTCCAATCTCCGCCAAGCATGCTCAAGCTTCACGATTTTTGCAACAGAGCCCGGTCGACCATACGACGATCTATCGCTGGGTCCAGTGCTACGCCCCGGAGATGGAGAAGCGGCTGCGCTGGTTCTGGCGGCGTGGCTTTGATCCGAGCTGGCGCCTGGATGAAACCTACGTCAAGGT
>NZ_LARW01000069.1 GCF_000971055.1 Sphingomonas sp. SRS2 | reverse complement strand
ACCCGCTAGGGAGTGGATTGAGGCGATGCTGGAACGCGACTACGCCATGGTAAAAAACGGCAATTGTGATTACAAACTGACCGTCGCCTATGACCCCGATCCGGATGGCATTTCCCTTGATGAGGAAGGCTCTGTTGCAAAGATTGGCGGCAGTCAGAGGTAGGCTGTCGCTCTGCGCCGATCAGGCGGCTGCTGCGAAATGGTGGTTGAGCATGCCCATGGCCTCCGTCAGCGCCGAGGGCCCAATGCCAAAA
>NZ_LARW01000068.1 GCF_000971055.1 Sphingomonas sp. SRS2 | reverse complement strand
GGAGCAGCCGGCTCACCGAAGTTGTAGACGAGGCTCAGCAGAAGGCTGTGCGAACGCCAGGTGCCCTCATATTCGGCGCCGAGACGATCGACGACGTTGGCATCCTTAACATTGAAGTAGCGGTACTTCAGGCCGACATCGACATTGGTCGAAACCGGGTAACGCACGCCGGCGATTGCCTGCCATGCGAACTTGGAATCGCTGTCGTTGAGGAAGTCGTCGCCAGAGACATTATAGCCGCTGAACTTCACGCGAGCGATACCGGCACCGCCGCCGACATAACCCGAGAAGCCTTCCTCGCCACCGAAGTCGAGCAGGCCGTTGACCATGAAGCTGAGCGCGCTGTTCTTGCCCGACGCATCCGAATAGGTTCCGGCAGGAGCGCCGACACCACCGATATTGGCGGGCGTACGCGACGCCGTCGTCGTGAAGCTGTTTACCTTCGCGCGCTTGTAGGCGACTTCGCCCTCAAGGCGGAACATTCCGAAGTCGTAACCGACGATGCCGTCGACGTCGAAACCGGTGCTGCTATCGACACTGGCCTGGCCTGCCGTCGCGGTCGGCGTAGCGCCAACATCGAACTTCAGGTCTTCCATCAGCATGCCGCCGCCTTCGACGCCGACATACCATGCATTATCACGAGCAAAGGCCGGCGCTGCGAGCGCGGTCGATGCGAGCGCTGCCAGGATGGCTAGCTTGCGCATATTATTCCCCTTTCCAACAGGTTCCAAATGGAACTGTGTTCAACTAACCCATTCTTCCAGATACGCGCAAGCGCATCTGTTTCTGGTAAGTACCAATATAATGAGGGTCCATTCCGGCCCCGCACCACATCTCCCAGACAGCCGCTAAACGGACGTTTCGGGAAAGGGTTGCATCGGATAGGAAAAATTTCATCTGCGTTCTCAACTGTTGCAGTAGAGCAACAGTTATCGACGATTTGACGCCGCTGCCTTCATCCCGCGAGCGGAAGCCACACTTCGTTCGCGCGTTGCGCGCCCGGCTTGAGCGGCGAGGTGTAATAAGCATGCTCGGCGAGCCCTGCTGCAACCCTGCCCTGATCCTTCAGCCAGCGCTGCAGTTCACCGGTTCGGGATTTGAGCAGCCGATCGGTCGGCTTGCCCGGAACCATCATCACCGCCACCTCGCGCGCAGGCACCACAGCTATCGCGATATTCTCGCCCGGCGGTTCGATAGTGTCGCCACTCGCTTCTTCGGGCAACAGGAAGCGGATGCGCCAGGCACCTTCCGCCAGCGGCTCGGCTAGCACCGGCATGGTGATGGGAAGCTCGTCGCCCTCGCGGCCTTCGCCGAACATATAAGCAGCAAGCCGCCCAAAACCGGTGCCTAGCGCGCGATCGCGCGAGCCGGATTGATCGGTCGCGAGCACGGAAAGTGCCGGATAACGCCGAATCTCGAAGGGACCGTCCGCAAGGACCAGCTCGTAGGCCGGCGCTTTCGCGGTACGCTGCTTGAAATAGACATAGGCCGCGCCAGCCGCCGCAACGGTCGCCACGCCTGCCAATATTCTACCCCAACCGATCTTCGCCATTGCCCGCTCCGGTTCCGCGCCGGCTCAATAGTCATCGCCCCGGAAAATTGCCAGTTTCTTCGGCCTGCCATTGGCTCGGGTCATCTATGATATGACCGCGCCTTGCGATGAGCCGGGCAACTGTAGATAAGCCTTTAGCCAGACTGGTTCATGAAAGAGGCCCATGAAGACCTGCATTCGGGAAGTTCGGCATGCCCGGGGGCTTACCCTGCAGGATGTAGCGGAACGCTGCGCCCCGCCGACCACGGCCCAGACGATAGGCCGGCTGGAAACGGGCACGCGCACGGTATCGATCGCCTGGCTCAATCGTATCGCAGGCGCCCTCGGTGTCGAGGCCGCCGAATTGGTTCGCGCGCCGGAGCAACCAATGCCCGACATCGTCGCCCTGCTGAGCCCGGAGGGCGCAACGCCGCCGCGCAGCGCCCAGATCGCCGCACTGCCACGCCCGGCCCATGACGGCCTGACGATGCTCGTCGACGCCAGCGTCGGCGATTATCGCCATGGCGACATCGTCTGGCTCGAACGCCTTGAACCCAAAGCCTTCGGCGCTGCGCTCAATCGCGACGTTCTCGTGCCACGGCCCGGCGAACGCTTCCTGTTCGGCCGCCTCATCGGACGCGAGGGCAATCGCCTCCAGTTGCTTCCGCCAGGACAGGGCTCGCGCCAGCAGGTGGTCGCCGACGCGCCGTGGATCGCGGTGACGACCCAATTGCTTCGCGCCCTGGGCTGACGTGCTTGTCAGCAACGCCGGGTAAGCCCATCATCCTGCCATCATAAAAATATGTTGCAGGAACATCATGACAAAACCAACCGAAGCCGAGCTGAGCGGCGCCACGCCGCGTCGACGCCCCAAGCCTGAAATCCTGGAAATCGGCGGACGCCGGTTGAAGCCGTCCACCCTGATGATGGGTCATGGCTATGATCCGATGCTGTCCGAGGGAGCCCTCAAGCCGCCAATCTTCCTCACCTCCACCTTCGTCTTCGAAAGCGCGGCCGCGGGCAAACGCCACTTCGAAGGCGTGACCGGCAAGCGGCCGGGCGGCGCCGACGGCCTGGTCTATTCCCGCTTCAACGGGCCCGACCAGGAGATATTGGAAGATCGGCTCGGCATCTGGGAAGACGCGGAGGACGCGCTGAGCTTCTCGAGCGGCATGTCGGCCATCGCAACGCTGATGCTGGCGCTGGTCCGGCCCGGCGACGTAATCGTCCATTCCGCGCCGCTCTATGCCGCGACCGAAACCCTGATCGCCCGCATCCTTGGCCGGTTCGGCGTCTCCTGGGTCGATTTCCCGGCCGGAGCTACACCTGAGGAAATCCAGGCGGTGATGACGGCGGCGAAAGCCAAGGGCCGGGTTGCGTTCGTCTACCTTGAAAGCCCCGCCAACCCCACCAACGCTCTCGTCGACGTCCAGGCCGTGCGCGATGTGCGGGACGAATCATTTGCGGATGAGGCGGAAAAGCCGCCGATCGTCATCGACAATACCTTCCTCGGCCCGCTCTGGTCGAAGCCGCTCAAACATGGCGCCGAAATGGTGGTCTATTCGCTCACCAAATATGCCGGCGGCCACAGCGATCTCGTCGCGGGTGGCGTGGTCGGGTCAAAGGCGCTGCTCGATCCGATCCGCGCCATGCGCAACACGATCGGCACGATCACAGATCCGAATACCGCATGGATGCTGCTGCGTTCGCTGGAAACCCTCGAGCTGCGGATGAGCCGGGCCGGCGAGAATGCGGCGAAGGTCTGCGAATGGTTGCGGCATCAACCACAGGTCGACCGCGTCGGCTATCTTGGCTTCCTGGAACCCGGATCGCGCCAGGCTGATATCTACAACCGCCATTGCGACGGCGCTGGCTCCACCTTCTCGCTTTACCTCAAGGGCGGAGAGCGCAAGGCCTTCGCCTTTCTGGACGCGCTCAAGATCGCGAAACTTGCGGTGAGTCTGGGTGGAACCGAGACGCTGGCCAGCCACCCCGCGGGCATGACCCATCTGTCGGTGCCCGAGGAGCGCAAGAAAGCGCTCGATATCGGCGATAATCTCGTGCGTATCTCGATCGGCATCGAGGACCCGGACGATCTTATCGCCGATTTCGATCAGGCGCTTAAAGCGATCGGCTGACCAGCGAACGGCGCGGCGTCCGGAGCAGGGCCCTGCCCTATAACCGGGCGCCGAGGGAGACCGCGGAGAAATAAGCCGTCATCGATCGGGCGGCGGTTCGGTCAGTTCGATAAAAACCCGGCGTCCATCGACCGGATCGGCCACCCGCCGTAGAAATCCCATGTCGGTAAGCTGCTTGATCCAGCGCAGCGCGGTGGTGGCGGGCACAGCCGCGGCGATGCACAAGCTCGACACCGCAACCGACCGCCCCTCGATCCGGGCAGCGGTGAGATCGAGCAATATGTCCCATGCCGGGTCGGCGAACAGCCCGCTGCCGAAGAAGTGCGCCCGCAGCCGGCGGGAGCGGATGATTGATCGGATCGCAGCGGCATCGGTCATCTCGGTGCCGCCGACTGTCTCCTCTGGGTCTTCGGCGGATGCGATTCCCGACGCGGCAGAACCGTTGTCGCCATCGAGCGACGCCGCCATCACGCGTCCATGCCGCTCCGCCGCCTCGGTCAGATATTGCAGGCGTGCGGCCTCCCCATTCTCCGGCGGCTCGCGCAACTGCGGTTGCCCCCGCTCGAACGCCCGGGCCAGCGCGCGGCCGAGTGTGTGCGGATCGCGTCCTACCTGCAGGTCGATATCATCATGGCTGATCACCGAAGCCGCGATATCGATCAGGCTGGGTGCGATGAGGAGGATGCTTATAAATTGCCGCGCTCGCGCGGCATCTTCGATTCGCCGCAACAGCTGATCGAGCCCCGTGCCATGGTCGATCGTGAGATCCACGATAACCACATCGACGGCGATCTGGCTGTCGAGGCGCTCCGGGGCCTGCTCGATCGGCAAAGATGCGGCGACGCGCGCGCCGCTATCCGTCGCCGACGCGACCGCCATAGCACGGCCCGCTTCGGTATCACCGAAGACCAGAACTGTAGGAGCATCGCTCCAATCCGCCATTACTTGACCTCCAGCGGCCCCACCAACACGCGTCAGCCATGTTCGATATCTGTTCGAAAAACTAGCGACCGAGGCCCTCCTGTCAGCTGGGAATTGCTCCGGAATGGATCAACCTGTTCGCCGGAGCCGTAACGTTCCCGCGTGTGTCGCGCGGGACGAGCCTGTTTTCGGAACATCGGCGGCCAACGCTTCGTTTGTTTCGAGAATTTGGGGTCAGAGAAAGGCGACGTTATGTCCGGGAAATACAGCGCGCGAAATAGTCAGGGCCGGCACGTCGTCGCCAAGGATGATCCCCTGGCGATCAGCTTGCTCAAGCAGGAGCATCATGTCTTCCGCTCGCTTTTCGACGAGGCCGAAGAGGCGGACACCCAGCGCCTGACCGAGATAGCGCGCGAATTATGCATGCGGCTGAGCGTCCATATGGCGATTGAGGAGGAGATCCTCTACCCGGCACTGAAGCCCATCCTGGGCGACGACGAGGTCAACGAGGGCATCGTCGAGCATCAATCGGGCAAGCGCATCATCGCCGAGCTCGAGCAGCTCGACGGCACCGAAGAGCTGTTCGCGGCGAAGGTTCATGTGCTTGGCGAAGAAACCGTCCACCATATCGATGAGGAGGACGAGGATATGTTCGAGGACGCCAAGTCTGCGCATAGCGATGGGAAGATCGATCTCGATGCGCTCGGCGAAACGCTGCGGGCGCGACAGGCGGAGCTTTACGACCAGATTTCGTCGACCGGCGAAACCGGCAAGACGTGCGAAGCGCAGCCCGACGAGGTCGAACGCGCCTGATCGATGCCCAGCCGCTCTCTGCCGTTGCTCGCCGGCAACGGCTGGCGGCGTCAGCCGTCGCTCTGCCGCTCGATGTCCGCGCCGACCGCCGACAGCTTCTCCTCCAGCCGTTCATAGCCGCGGTCGAGATGATAAACCCGGTGCACGCGAGTCTCGCCCTCGGCTGCCAGGCCTGCAAGTATCAGACTCATCGAAGCACGCAGATCGGTTGCCATCACCTCGGCGCCGATCAGCTTGTCGACGCCCTTCACCACCGCGGTGCGGCCATGGACCTGGATGTCGCTGCCCATCCGCGTGAGCTCGGGCACATGCATGTAGCGATTCTCGAAGATCGTCTCTGTGAGCACGCTCGTGCCCTCCGCCAGCGCCAGCATTGCCATGAACTGCGCCTGCATGTCGGTCGGGAAGGCCGGGAACGGCGCGGTCGATACGGTAAGCGCCTGAAGCTTGCCATCGGCGCGGACATGGATCCCGTCCGCGACCTCGTCGACACTGACGCCGGCGCTGCGCAGGCCCGCGATGATGGCTTCCATATCCTCCGCCCGCGCCCCGGCCAGCAGCAGGTCGCCGCCGGTGATCGCCGCTGCGCAGGCATAGCTGCCGGCCTCGATGCGATCGGGCATCACGGCATATTCGGCGCCGTGCAGGCTGGTCTTGCCCTGGATAGTCAGCCGGTCGCTGCCGACGCCGTCGATCTCGGCGCCCATTGCGACAAGGCAGCGGCACAGATCCACGATCTCCGGCTCGCGTGCGGCGTTCTCCATCACGGTCTCGCCGCGCGCCAACACGGCGGCCATCAGAGCATTCTCGGTCGCACCGACCGAAACCACCGGGAAATTGATTCTCCCGCCGGTAAGCCCGCCTGACGGCGCGGTAGCCCGAACATAACCAGCCGCCAGTTCGATCTCCGCGCCGAGCGCCTCTAGCGCCTTCAAATGCAGGTCGATCGGGCGGTTGCCGATCGCGCAGCCGCCGGGCAGCGAAACCGTCGCCTCGCCGGCGCGCGCAAGCAGCGGGCCAAGCACCAGGATCGACGCACGCATCTTGCGGACGATGTCATACGGCGCGACGGTCGAGGCGATCGCCTTCGCCGACATCCGCATCTCGCGTCCGATCACATCGCCGGTCCCGCGCTGCACGGTCGTCGAGACGCCGAGCTCGTTCAGAAGATGTCCGAAGCTGTCGACATCGGCGAGCCGCGGCAGATTGGTGAGGGTCAGCGGCTCCTCGCTGAGCAGCGCGCAAGGCAGCAGCGTCAGAGCGGCGTTCTTCGCGCCCGAGATGGGCAGCCGCCCCTTGAGGCGGTTGCCGCCGCGAATATTGATGCAATCCATGTGCTGCGTTTATCGCCTCTCCAGAAACGCGCAAGCGTTGCGATGCCGTTATCACGGTCGAAGCCAAAGAGGTTCAAACAGACAAGCGCATGCAGCGCGTCGGGGTGCTAGCGATCACGCCAACGGCAGCAGAGGCTCACCCTCTGGCGTTGGAGAACCAAAATCAAGGAAAGCGTGAAAAAGCCCTCAGGCCTTTTCAAGTGTGCATTGAAGAGGATGCTGGTTTTGGCGCGCAAAGTCGACGACCTGACTCACCTTCGTTTCGGCGACCTCATAGCTGAACACGCCGCACACCCCGACGCCCTTCTGGTGGACGCTGAGCATCACCCGCGTCGCATCCTCGATGCTCATCCGGAAAAAACGCTGGAGGCACAGCACGACGAATTCCATCGGCGTATAATCGTCGTTGAGCATCAGCACCTTATAGGGCGACGGCTTCTTCGTTCGCGTCCGGGTACGGGTCGCGAGGCCCACGCCCGTTCCATTGTCGTCGCCATCCTTGCGGTTGGCCATCGCGGTCGGCTCTGTCGGGTTGGAAAGCTGACTCATCGTCGGAACAGGACTCGCACTTCAAACGGGGGTGAAGAGCAGAATATGGCAACGGGTGCCGTTTCGGCAAGAGGCTGGCTATCGCCGCCCCGTCAAAGCCTGTCCAAAAAGCGAACCGGCCGCCCTCGAACGAGAGCGGCCGGCGCGATATCTGCAAGCTGACGCTAAAGGGTCAGAGTGCGGCGGACTTGATCTTCTCTGCCGCGAGCGCGTAGCGGCTCGAAATCGGCTGAAAGATGTCGCCGGCCAGCTTGAGCCATGCTTCGCTGAGCTTGGACGCCTCGGCGACCGCGCTGTCGAACGACGACTTGGCGTAATCGCTCTGGATCTGGAAAAGCTCGGTCGGGGTCTTGACCGTGGCGAGAGTCTTCATCGTCGCCGTGGCGGTCTCGAAGCTCTTCTTGCCATAGTCGGCCAGTTCCTGGCCCAGCGTTTCCGCGCCCTTGGCGGCGGTCTTCGCCGACACGGCAAGAGCTTCCATATTGCCCTTGGTGAACTCGGTCAGTTCTTCGCCGGCCTTCGCGGTCTTTTCGAACGCGGCCTTCGCACGATCGTTGAAATCAGCAATCATCAGTTGAACCTTTTCAGCAGCAGCCTTCGGCTTGGGTTGGATGGTAGCGGCCATGACGGTCATTCCCTTCTTTTCCGGCGGTAACGCTGCCGGGGCGGATTCGGCGACCGGCGACGCAATCTTTGCGACCGGTTTCGCCGCGATTTCTGCGATCTTCGCCACCACCGGCGCAGGCGCAGGTGCGGGCGTGACCGGCTTGGCTGCAACCGGGGTGGGCTTCGCCACTTCCGCGGGGGGCTTCACCTCCGGGGTGGCAGGCTTCGCAATCACCGGAGCCGGCGTTGGCACAGGCGCCTTCACCTCACGCGCGGCGGCCTTCGCCGTCGCAACCACCGGCTTGGCCGGAGCCTTGTGAGCGGGCTTCGCCGAACGCGTCAGTTTGCCCTTTACCGGACCTTTATCCGCCATCGAATCGAAATCCATCATGGATGATGCGATGCACAATACTCATTTCCTGAGCAAATGCAAGATTGATTGTGCAGTGCAGCATAACAGAGGGAGAGGCGCAATTTTTCCCGAAAAACTGGGAAAAACATGCGCGTGCCGACAACATCGAACGGTCAGGGGAGTTCCCGGATAGCGAAAACATTTTGCAGTTGCGTGTCAGCGCGTCCGCACATAGCGGCCTGGGGCGTCCTCAATCGCAGCCAACTTGCCCTGCCCCGGCAAGCGCGCGCCCTTGACCGGCACCGCCTTGCTGCCCAGCCCTTCAAGCCACAACCGCCAGTCGGGCCACCAGCTTCCCTTCGTCTCGCGGGCCACAGCCTCAAACGCTTCGAGGCTGTCCGCCGGCTGGTCACTGGTCCAATATTGATATTTGTTCGCGGACGGCGGATTGACCACCCCGGCGATATGCCCCGATCCGGCCAGCACGAAGCGCACCGGCCCGGCGAGATGCTCGGTGAGCTTCCAGACGCTCCGGCCTGGCGCGATATGGTCCTCGCGGCCAGCCTGCACATAAGCGGGCGTCGCGATGCGGCGAAGATCAATCGGCACGCCGTCGATGGTCAGCGCACCGGGCTCGACCAGCTTGTTGTCGCGATACAGATCCGAAAGATAGGCGCTGTGCCACTTGGCGGGCAGATTGGTGGTGTCGCCATTCCAGTAAAGCAGGTCGAAGGCCGGATACTCTTCGCCCAACAGGTAATTCTGGACGACATAATTCCAGATCAGGTCGCGCCCGCGCAGCAGGTTGAACGTCGCCGCCATATAGCGTCCGTCGAGCACGCCGGTTTCCGCGGTCAGCGTTTCCAGCAACTGAAGCTGCTCGTCGTCGACGAACAGATTGAGGTCACCCGCCTCACTGAAATCGATCTGCGCGGTGAAGAAGGTGGCGCTGGCGACCTGCCCGGCCTCGCCCTTCCCCGCGAGATAGGCCAGCGTCATCGCGAGCGCGGTCCCCGCGACGCAGTAACCGATGGTGTGGACCTGCTCGACCCCAAGCAACTCGCGCACCGTCTCGATCGCGTCGACCTGACCCCTCACGACATAGTCGTCCATGATCACATCGGCGATGCTCTCGTCGGCCGACTTCCACGAGACGACGAACACCGATAGCCCCTGCCCGATCGCCCAGCGGATGAAGCTGCTATTGGGGTTGAGGTCGAGGATATAGAAACGGTTGATCCAGGGCGGGAAGATCAGCAGCGGGGTCTCGAGCACCGTCGCGGTGGTCGGCGCATAGTGGATCAGCTGGTAAAGCGGCGTTTCGTGGATGACCTTGCCGGGCGTGGCGGCGATGTTGCGGCCCAGTTCGAACGCATTGGTGTCGGCATGGGTGAGCTGCCCTTTGCCGAGGTCAGCGAGCATATGGTCAAGGCCGTGCAACAGGTTCTCGCCGCGCGTCTCGAAGATTCGCTCCAGCACCAGTGGATTGGTCAGCGGGAAATTGGATGGGGACATCGCATCGGCGATCGCCCGGACGCCGAATTTCAGCCGCTCGCGCTGGCGCGGGTCGAGGCCTTCCAGCGTATCGACGCCTTTGATCCATGCATCGCACAGCAGCAGATAGGCGTCGGCCATGATCCCGAAGATCGGCGTTTCACGCCATTGTGCTGCCTTGAAGCGACGATCATGCGCGGCCTCCGCGCCGGGCGAACCTTGGAACATTTGTCCGAACAGGCCGAGACCGGCCTTGATCAGTTCGCTCTGCTGGGCCGCAAACTTTTCGGGGTCGGCGAAGATCGGCGTCGGCATCGCCGGCAAAGTCAGATCGGCTGGCGCATTCGCCATCGCCTCGGCGACATGCTCCATCAACATCTGCTGCGCCTGACCGATCACGCCGGTCCAGTGCTGAACCTCGGTGAGCGAAGGCGTGTGAGCATTCTCGCCGTCCACGGTCTTGCCCCAGTCTTCGTCGATCTCGGCCATGCGCAGCTCCAACCAAGCTTTTTTCATGATGCGCCTGCAATCGACGCACAGAATCTGTATAGGTCGCTGCGGCGAACATGGGGGATACCGTCCTGCTCGCCAAGTCCGAAACCCAAAGGAATGACAATGTCCGAGGAATTTTACCGCATCAAACGCCTACCCCCTTATGTCATCGCCGAAGTGAACGCGATGCGGGCGGCGGCGCGAGCGCGGGGCGAGGACATTATCGACCTTGGCATGGGCAACCCCGATCTGCCGCCTCCGCAGCATGTCATCGACAAGCTGTGCGAAGTCGCGCGCAATCCCGACGCGCACGGCTATTCCGCGTCGAAGGGCATTCCGGGGCTGCGCAAGGCGCAGGCCAATTATTATCAGCGCCGCTTCGGGGTCGATGTCGATCCCGATAGCGAGGTCGTCGTCACGCTCGGCTCAAAGGAAGGTCTGGCGAACCTTGCACAGGCGATTACCGCGCCGGGCGACGTCGTGCTGGCGCCCAACCCGAGCTATCCCATCCACACCTTCGGCTTCATCATCGCCGGGGCGACGATCCGCTCGGTGCCGACCACGCCCGACGAACGCTATTGGGAAGCACTAGACCGCGCGGTGAAGTTCACCGTGCCAAAGCCCTCGGTGCTGGTGGTCGGCTATCCGTCGAACCCCACCGCCGAAGTAGTGGACCTCGCCTTTTACGAGCGACTCGTCGCCTGGGCGAAGGAGCACAAGATCTGGGTGCTCTCCGATCTCGCTTATTCGGAACTCTATTATGACGGCGTGCCGACACCTTCGATCCTCCAGGTGCCCGGCGGCAAGGATGTCGCTGTCGAGTTCACCTCGATGTCGAAGACCTACAGCATGGCCGGCTGGCGGATGGGCTTCGCGGTGGGCAACAAACAGCTGATCTCGGCGCTGACCCGCGTGAAATCCTATCTGGATTATGGCGCGTTCACGCCGATCCAGGCGGCGGCGGTAGCGGCGATCAATGGTCCGCAGGACATCGTCGAGAAGAACCGCGAACTTTATAAGCGCCGCCGCGACGTGCTGGTGGAGAGCTTCGCACGTGCGGGATGGGATATTCCGCCGTCACGTGCGTCGATGTTCTGCTGGGCGCCGTTGCCCCCGGCGGTCGCGCATCTCGGCAGCCTCGAATTCTCGAAGCAGCTGCTCACCCATGCCGGCGTCGCGGTGGCGCCGGGGGTCGGCTATGGCGAGGACGGCGAAGGCTTTGTCCGCATCGCGATGGTCGAGAACGAGCAGCGCATCCGTCAGGCGGCGCGCAACGTGAAGCGCTATCTCCAGTCGATGGGCGCCAATGTCGGCACCAAGACCGCGAGCTGACATTAAAAGAGGGAGGCGGTCGCCCGCCTCCCTCGATTATTGAACTTAACTGGATAAGCTTATTTCGCGGCGAAGACCGATGCGCCGCCGGATTTGGCCGCCAGCTCGCCCGACGTGCGGAACCGCACGGATGCGCCCGCATAATCGCCTGAAACCGCATCGCCCTGGATACGAAGCCTGAACGCTTCGCCGGTGGAGACGTTGGTGCCGGTGACCAGCTGATAGCCGTCCTTCGACGCGACGGCATACTCATAGGACACGCCATCGCGGGTGAAGCTTTCGGCCATTGCCGGCGCCGTGGCGACCGACGACAGAAGTGCGAGCATAAGAAAAGTCTTCATCACAAATCTCCCTTCGAATTGAGCCAGCAGGTCCTCTTTATTGTGCGATGCAACATCTCTTTCACTCGCAAAGTTCGCAATTGATTATTACGGTGGAACGAGTGCAGATTTTGCATTGAGTGTGTATGGCGCAAGCGTGGCTGCGCGAATTGCATCTGGCCCGCATCACGTTAGGACTGGCTTCATCGGCGAAGAGCCGCATATCGGCCACAGCCATCCGAGCAGGGAGCGCATCAAATGGTGGTAATCCCTTCCGCGACCGATAGCGTCGCCCACGCCATCTCGCTGGCTCTCGCGCCATCCTTCCTGTTGACCGCGACCGGCGCGATGCTGGCGATGCTCACGGGGCGGCTCGGGCGCGTGATCGATCGAGCGCGCTGGATCGAGCAGAATTTCACGCCAAAGGACGACCCGAGCCATGCCTATCAGGTCCAGCAGCTTCGCCTGATCGACCTGCGGATGAAATACGCCAACCGGGCGCTCGTCCTGTGCACCCTCAGCGCGGTGCTGATCTGCGTGGTCATCGCCGGATTGTTCAGCGCCGCGCTGTTCGATCTCGCGCTCGGGCAGACACTGGCGACCGCTTTCATCCTGGCCATGCTGCTGCTGATCGTGGGCCTGGGCTATTTCCTCTATGAAGTGCGCATCGCTGTGGAAGCAACCCGCGTTCAGGACGAACTGCTCGAACGCGAATGATGCGCGAGCGCCGGCTTCTCCAGGGCGTCGTGACGATCGCCTGCCTCGTGCCGATCCTGACCGGGCTGGATGGCGTCCTGCGCGGCGTCGGCATGTTCCGGCTTGACGAGTTGCCCGTCAGCCTCGACAGCCACTTCCGCTATCTCTCGGGCATCTTCCTGATGCTCGGCTTCGCCTTCGCTTCGACCATCGCGGCGATCGAGCGCCAGGGGCCACGCTTCCGCCTGCTAGGCGCGATGGTCATCATGGGCGGCCTCGCCCGCGCACTCAGCTGGGCGATGGTTGGCGCGCCCGCCATCGGCCACCAGCTTGGCCTCGCCATGGAACTGGTCGTGGTGCCGCTGCTGATGCTGTGGCAGGCGCGCGTAGCGGGGCAATCCATTCAAGATGCCTGATGTCCGGAGACAATTTTCATGACCTTCCGCAGCGTCCTCCTTGCTCCCATCGCCGCCGTCGCGACGACCGCCGCGTGGGCCGCACCCGTCACCCTGCCCGATGGCACGAAAGCCGAGGACGTAAAGATCGGCGCTGGCGCTGTGGCGCAGAACGGCCAGACCGTGACGGTCCATTATAGCGGCTGGCTCTATCTGGACCGCATGCGCGGCAAGAAGTTCGATTCGTCGCGCGGCAGCCGGCCTTTCACGTTCACGCTCGGCGCCGGGGAGGTCATACCCGGCTGGGATACCGGCGTGGCGGGGATGAAGGTGGGCGGCCACCGCACGCTGATCCTGCCGCCGTCGGCCGGCTATGGTGCGCAGGGCGACGACACCATCCCGCCAAATAGCTGGCTGATCTTCGACATCGAACTCGTCCGCGTCGAATGAGGAAAATCGCCCGGCTGGGGTGTCTCGAAAATCAGCTCAGATCGAGCCGAAAAGGGGGATTTTCGAGCATCGGCGCGCAGCCTACTTCATGTACGTGAGCACCGACCCGCAGACAATCGCGCTTTGCAGGCCGGTATGAGCTGATTTTCGAGACACCCCAAAATGAAAAGAGTTGCCGGGGCCTGCGCCCCGGCAACTCCAAACATGGTCAGCGGCCGGAGTGCCGGCCCGGAGAACAAGTGGCGCGTTAGACGCGCGTTCCCCGAACGGACAGAACCGACCTCCATGCTGAACCATGAGACATCGGTCACCTCCTTTCGCAAAGTTGCCAAGAACTTTAACATGAGTCATTCGCACGTTACGAACAAGCCTTGTTTTCAAAATTATTTTCGGCAATCCTCGATCGCTCGCGCCGGCTCCGCCCAGGTTGGAATCGCCAGGCTTGGCAGCCCCGGCGACACAACCGCGATCCGGCCCCGGCTGAACACCATCTCGTCGAAAAACGCGTCCCTGGCATTCAGGATGACCGCGCTCATCGCCGTGCCATTCTCGTCGACATGCCCCGCTGGGAAGCGTGCCGTCCGATAGGAGGTGGTGATGGCGAGTTCACTCGTCCTGCCCGCCCGCATGATCGTCACACGGCGCGTCGCGGGATCGCACGATATCGCGAACTGGATCGCGGCCCCATCACCATAGCGCGCCGATGACGACATATTGCCGGGCATGTAGCGCCAACGCCCCGGGGTCAGCGGCCAGTCCCGCCAGTCGCCGCTCAACGGCGGCGGAGCAGCGGCTACGGGCGGCGGCGGCGGCGGTGCCTGCTGCGGCGGCGGAGCCGGGGGCGTCGCACAGGCGCTGAGGGCCAGCGGCAAGGCGAGCCACCTTATATCGGTCGATCGGGAAGCCATTCATCGCCCATGACGGATTCGCTGGCGGAAGAAAACCCCCGAGGAGATCAGGAGCCCCCGCGGCAGGTCTTGATGAGTCGAATGACCGCGGGGCCGATCGGGACGATCGTCTTCCGCGTCGCGTGGAGCTGGATCTCCATCGGCTTCGTGCCGTCAAGCGCGTTGAAAAAGGCATGAGTGGCGGGCAGGACCGAAATGATCGTCCCGCCGCCGTCCTGCGAATAGCTGGCGTCCATCATCAGCTTGACCTTACCGACTCTGATCGCCTGTTTGTCAAAATCGCCTGGCGCACCGGTGCCCACCGCGATGAACTCGATCGCCCTGGTGCGGGTCGTGCAGGCGAACGCGAAATTCCACTGGCCGCCCGTGCGGCTGTAGATCACGCCCGGACCGTCACCCAGCGCATTGACATAATACCAGCGATTGGGCTGGCGCGCATCCGGCGTCGGCGGCGCCGGCGTTGCCGGATCTATCGGCTGCTCGACGATCATATCCTGCCCGGCGGCGGTGTCGGGCAGCGCGGCTGCGTTGCTGTCGGCATCGCCCGCCCCCGTCGCGTCGACCGCCACGGGTGCGGCAGGGGCAGGCGCGGGCGCCTCCTCTGCGACCATGAACTGGCTGATCGCGTAGATCAGCAACACCAGCAGCACCGTCAGCAGCAGGATTACCGTCCGCACGCGCCGCAATCCGGAGCGCTTCCGGATCAGGGTTGGCGGTGGGTAGCCTGCGGGGCCAATGGGTGCGTCCATGTTCACTCGGCGTTGAAAGCCGCCGCGTCGATGGAGATCGGCTTCACATTGGCGGTCTCGGTCACCGATAGTTCATAGGAAACGCTGGTGCGCTTCACCTCGGTCTGGTCGTCGGTCTCGATCACCTGGGTCTGCATGTCGTCGACCTCGGGCAATTCGCGCGCACGGATGATCCGGGTGAAGGATTTGCAGTCGGGAGCGAGCGCCGGGCCGAAGGCATATTGGATGCGGTAGGTGCCGTCGGGCACACCTTCGACCGTGACCTCCTCCATGCTCCGCAGGTAGAAGCTCGCCGCAAGTTTGCTCGTCGCGGCGTGGCGCATCTTGACCAGCGCGTCACCGCCCCCGGCATTGGAGAATTCCACGCTGTGCCCCTCGGACGCCAGCTTCATGTCCCCCGCCAGCTTCTCGCCCGACGGCGGCGGCGTGGCGCAGACCGGCCCCGTCTCGGGCGCGACCGGAAGTCCGGCGGCGGCATCGGCGGCGGCCATCGCCGCGGCGCGCGAGGGCGGGTCGGCGGCCTGTGCTCCCGTGGCGAATAAGATAAGGGCCGCGCCGAGCCCCTGGCCCAGCCTGCCGAAAGATCTAGTCATTTCCACCCCCGATCGGACACCCGAAGATGCCGGCCTGCGGGCATTCTGCGCGATAAACCATCAGGTTGAAAGGGTTTAAAGGTAAACTCTCCAGACGCCGCACCGTTTAGGCTTGACTTGTCACCGCTACAGGCGAGCATCGCGGCATGAAACCGGACCCGCGCGTCGACGACTATATCGCCAAGGCAATCCTCTTGGCCGGCAAGCGTCCCAACTGGAAATATGAGCGCTGTTGAGACCCGCGCTCCGCCCGTTCGCCGCCTGCATTGCGCTGCTGTCGCTCGCGGGCTGTATCCCCGCGGGCCGCTCGCCCGGCGGTGGCTGGCGTCCGCCCGCCGAGAGCCCCGAGCGCTTCGCGAAGTGCGTCGCGATGATGCGCGCCGAAGGGTCGCAAATCGACGCCCTTCCCGACCGCAACTTCGACAATGGCTGCTCGGCGACCTCGGCGGTCAAGCTGGTGGCGATCGGCATCCCCGTGACCAATCTCGGCGCGGTAAAATGCACCCTCGCCGCGCCTTTCGCGCGCTGGATACGCGAGGATGTCACCGCACAGGCGACCCGCTGGCTCAACGGATATGTGACGCGGATCGACAGCTTCGGCTCGTTCGCCTGCCGCCCCGTGAACAACCAGGCAGGCAACCGCCTGTCCGAACATGGCCGCGCCAACGCGATCGACATCGCCGCCTTCCGGCTGAAGGACGGACGCCGTATCACTGTGAAGGAAGGCTGGAACGGCGACGATCCGCAGATCCGGGGATTCCTCCGCGCGCTGCATAAATCGGCGTGCGGGCGCTTCTCAGTGGTGCTGGGGCCGGAAGCGAACGCGCTTCACCACGACCATTTCCACTTCGACATGGGCAGAGGCCCCTATTGCCGATAAATTAGGCGCGGCGGCTGTAATGCTAGTGAAAGCTTCCTATCTGTAATGAGAATATGATGGCACATCGAAAAGTACCGAAGCGCGTCTTTGCCCGCGCCAAAGAGGATGCGGCAGTCGCCGAGACCGCGACCGAAACACCGCAGACCACCGACAGCAGCTATAAGCTGGCCTTTCAGGACCCCGAATTCCTGCTGCGCGAGGATCTGCGTCCGATCCGCTTCCAGCTCGAACTGCTCAAGCCCGAGCTACTGCTCGATGAGGCCAATATCGGCTCGACCTTCGTGATCTACGGATCGGCGCGCATCCCCGCGCCCGACAAGGCCGACGCGCTGGTCAACGCGGCGACGACCGACCGGCAACGGCATATCGCCGAACGGCTGCGCGCCAAGAGCAAATATTATGACGAGGCGCGAAGGCTCGCGCAGCTTTCCAGCGAATGCCCGGCCGACGCCGACGGCAAGCGCCAGTTCGTGGTCTGCTCGGGCGGTGGTCCCTCGATCATGGAGGCGGCCAATCGGGGCGCCGACGATGTCGATGCGGAATCGATCGGCCTCAATATCGTCCTGCCGTTCGAGCAGACGCCGAACGCCTATGTCACCCCGCATCTGAGCTTCCAGTTCCACTATTTCGCGCTGCGCAAGATGCACTTCCTGCTGCGCGCCCGCGCGGTCGCGGCCTTTCCTGGCGGCTTCGGCACCTTCGACGAACTGTTCGAGCTTCTGACCCTGGTCCAGACAGGAAAGGTGGCGCAGCTGCCGATCTTCCTGTTCGGCGAGGAGTTCTGGCGCAAGGTCGTCAATTTCGACGGACTGGTCGAAGAGGGCGTGATCAGTGAGGCCGACCTCAACCTGTTTCGCTTCGTCGAGACCGCCGAGGAAGCGTGGGATAAGCTTACCACCTATTATGCTACCCGCGACCGCGCCTATCTCCACCGCGATCCGCCCAGGACGGCCTGAACCCTTTCGCCCCCGGTGACGTTCTGCCGTCATGGCGGCGGACGAACCCATCGAGGCCCTGCGCGAGGCAGCACGCCATCGCGGCCTGAAGCTGGTCAAATCGCGGCGGCGCAAGGCCGGTGGTGATTTTGGGCGTTTCGGGCTGACCGACGCCAGCGGGACGCCGCTGCTTGGCTTCGGCACGGAAGGGCTCACCGCAACCGTCGACGACATCACCGCCTATCTCCAGAAAGGCATTGCGGCGACCTGGGCCGAATCCGCCCGTACGACACATGCACGAGTCAGGAAGGCGAAAGCCGAAGTTGAGCCTAGGCCGACGCCGAAGGCCGAACCAACGCAAGAGACCCGAGCGCCGCCTCCGAAGCCTTCCGTGCCTGTACCGGCGAAGCCACCCGAGCCGCCTCCCCTTACGATCCGAAAGGCCAAGGCCGGCGACGCGGCGGACATCGCGGCGCTGGCGAAGCTTGATGCGGCCGCGACGACCAGGGCCATGCGCGGCGGCGTTTCCGCGATCGTCGCCGATCGGGGCGGGATCATCGGCTGTATCACCTCGCATAAGGTGCCGACACTGGCCGGCGAGGCGATCGGCCGCATCACCATGATCGTCGTCGCGCAGGACGAGCGGCGGCAGGGCATCGGCACCGCGCTGGTTGAGGCCGCGCGCGCCGCGCTGGAAAAAGATGGCTGCACGCTGATCGAGGCGATGAGCGACATCGAAGTGCGCAATTTCCACGGCTTCTATCGCACACTCGGCTTCCGCCAGCGCAGCTATCGCTTCACGATAGGGTGATCGGCCGCAATCTACAGTTTGTTTCACTTACGTGGAAGCGGTACCGGCCCGCTCCCCCCCCCAACCTCCCGACATATTACGCTGGATCGGGAGGGTGGGTGGGGG
>NZ_LARW01000067.1 GCF_000971055.1 Sphingomonas sp. SRS2 | reverse complement strand
CGTGGATCGAGCTGCGATCTGGATTCCCTATTGCGGCAGCGCGCCGGCGCCTGCCGAATTGCTGGCACGGTGGAATCTTGATCCGGTGCTGATCGCGGCCCTGGCATTGGCGCTCTGCGGCGGATTGCACTGGAGCCGGGCCGCTGGACTCAAGCGCTTGCCTTTCCTGTTCGCGATGGCGCTGCTCGTGTTGCTCTTCGTCTCGCCCTTCTGCGCCCTGACCTCGGCGCTGTTTTCCGCGCGCGCGGTCCATCATCTCGCGCTGACCACGCTCGTCGCCCCATTGCTTGCCACTGCATTGCCGGCACGACATATGCCGGGTGGCGTTGCGCTCTGGACGCTGATCCATGGCGCGACGTTCTGGGCGTGGCACGCTCCGACGGCCTATGAGGCCGCGCTGTCGAACATAGCTGTCTATTGGCTGATGCAGGCCAGCCTGCTGTTCACGGGGCTGGGGCTATGGCGCTCGATCCGATCTGCGCCGATGCCGGCGGCGATCGGCGCGCTGCTGGCGACGATGGTCCAGATGGGCTTGCTCGGCGCGCTGCTGACATTTGCCGGTACGCCCTTTTATGCTCCGCATTATCTCGGCCCACTTAGCTGGGGGCTGTCGCCGCTCGAGGACCAGCAACTTGCGGGCCTGATCATGTGGGCGCCGGGCGCCGGCCTGTATCTTGCAGCCGCGCTTGTCCTTCTATCGCGCTGGTTCGCGCGCGCGCAGCGCACGGAGATGGCCACGTGATCCGGGAACTGCGTGCCTGGGCGCGAACCCATAGCGAGCGCAGCCGCTATACGCCGGTGGGCATCGCCTTTCACTGGGTGATGGCGGCACTGGTGTTGTTCCAGATCGCCTGGGGCTTTTATGCGAGCTGGGTGCCGGCTGGCGGCGACAAGCTCCATGCCTTCGAGGTGCACAGCGGCATCGGGTTGCCGATCCTGCTATTGGCGATCGCTCGGTTCGGTTGGCGCCTGATGATCCCGGGACCAGTAAACGATGCGGATCGGCAGGGATGGCAGACGCAGATTGCCTATGTGATGCACTATCTGTTCTACATTGCCTTTTTCGGGCTGCCCCTGAGCGGCTGGGCGATGTGGTCGTCGATTGCTGAGCCCGGACCGCTCTATCTTGCGGGCGTCCTGCCCTGGCCCCAGCTGCCATTTGATCAGCTACCGCTGACCATGCGCTGGCAGATCATGGATATGGCCGAGGACGTGCATCTAGGGTTCGTCGTGATGCTGCTGGCGATCATTCCACTGCACGTCGCAGCGGCATTGAAACATCACTTCTGGGATCGTCACGATGTGCTTCGGGGGATGCTGCCGGAGATCCCGGACGCGGAAGACCCCCGGGGAGCGAGCTCGCATAGGCCGCGAGAGCCGCGGATTCCCCAAGCGTAAGCGCTCGGGCGATCTCAAGCATCACGTTTTCTGGGTCGTTGCGCCGGGCGCCACGCCGCCACTGGTCGAGTTGCTCGGCAAGATAAGCGGCCGCTTGTCCGCCGAGGGGCGGGTTGGCCGGTCCCACGCCTTCGCCATGATCTCCGTGACAGCTGGCGCAGCCGGCAATGCCGCGCGCCGGGTCACCGCGCTGGTACAGTACTGGCGGGGAGCCGGCTACCGAAGAGGAGATGTCGGGCTGAAACCGGAGCGCTGCGAAGTAGTTGGATACCGCATCGTACTGCGCCAGCGTCAGCTTGCGTGCGATTGCCTCCATTTCGGGATGCCGGCGCCGGCCGCTGGCGTAAGCTTCGAGCTGCGCGGTCATGTAGCCCCGGTTCAGCCCGGCAAGGCGAGGTGCGCCCGCACCGTTGCCCCGCCCGTCCAGGCCATGACATGCCACGCAGGCATTGGGCGCGCCAGCATCGCCACCGCTCAGCGCGATCAACTCGCCGGTGCGTGTGAATTGGTCGGCCGCCCCCCGTTTGACCGGGCCGCACGCGGCAAGCGTTAAGACCAGTAGCGCGGCCGCTGAAGTTGGGCGGATAGTCATTGGAAGGGAACTGCTCCCGCCCTGCACAGTTCCGGTTGTGAAACACCGGCGACATGCGGAAAGGGGATGATTGTCCA
This sequence comes from Sphingomonas sp. SRS2, assembly GCF_000971055.1. Classification (GTDB taxonomy): domain Bacteria; phylum Pseudomonadota; class Alphaproteobacteria; order Sphingomonadales; family Sphingomonadaceae; genus Rhizorhabdus. The sequence continues at coordinate 1,603 of NZ_LARW01000067.1, read as the reverse complement.
TAGTGCGCGCCTTGCTGCCGCTACTGCTGACCGCATGTAAGCCGCCGCCCAGCGAGGCGCAGCACATGCCGCAGATAGATGTCGCGCGTGGAAAGCAGGCGATCATGCACGCCGGATGCGGCGCTTGTCACGTCGTGCCGGGACTGCGCTGGCCACAGGGGCAGAGCGGTCCTTCGCTCGAAGGATTCGCCGATCAGGGTCTGATCGCGGGGCGGCTGCCCAACCGGCCCGACATACTTGCCGCTTATATCCGTAATGCGCCGGCGACGCTGCCCGGCACGACGATGCCGGCAATGTCCTTGAGCGAAAGCGAGTCGCGTGACGTCGCGGCCTATCTCTATGCCTCGGGCAAGCGGTGACATGACGAACGGCTCGATCTTTCCCGTTTTTGATCCGGCAGGTCCCTATGCCGGCTCGATCACGACGCTGACCTGGGTGCTGATCGCGATGTCCGTCGCAGTGCTGGCGATCGTTCTTGCCGCCTTGTGGGTCGCGCTGGCAGGCAGTCCAACACTCAAGACAAAGCTTGGCGGGACCCGCGCGATCTGGATCGGCGGGATAGGCTTTCCCGTGGTCGTGCTGACGGCGCTTCTCGTTTATGGCCTCAGCCTGACGCGCAACCTGACCGCGCCGGTCCCGGCCGATGCAATGCGTGTGCGCATCACCGGCGAGATGTGGTGGTGGCGCGTGGCCTATCTCGATTCTGCCGGCCGCCCCTTCATGATCGATGCCAATGAGCTGCACATTCCCGCCGGCCGGCCGGTGTTGATCGAGCTCGAATCGAATGACGTGATCCACAGCTTCTGGGTGCCGCAGCTCTCGGGTAAGCTCGACATGGTGCCGGGCCGCCGTAACGCGCTGCCGATCCAGGCCGACGCGCCCGGCGTATTTGCCGGCCAATGCGCCGAATATTGCGGCGGGCCTCACGCGTTGATGGGCTTCGTTGTCGTTGCACACGAGCCGGCGGCCTTCGAGCGGATGATGGCGCTGCGGCGCATGCCACGGGCCGCGCCGGCTGGAGCAGGCGCGGCGCTGTTCCGTTCGACTGGCTGTGCGGCCTGCCATCGCATTGCCAACACCGAGGCCAACGGCACGGCCGGTCCCGATCTCACCCATGTCGGCTCGCGTCGCTCGCTTGGTGCCGGCATCCTGCCCAACAACCGCGGCACGCTGATGGGCTGGATCGGTGACAGCCAGTCGATCAAGCCCGGCAACCGCATGCCGCCCTACAAGATGCTCTCCGCAGCCGAGTTGCAGGCGATAGCGATCTATCTCGAGGCGCAGAAATGACGTCCGAGACGGGGTTCGATCCCGCGTTGTACGATCGGTTTCCGACCAGCGGCGCGCGACCCGAGGGGGAACTGCAGGAACTGGAGCGGATCTGGTGCGCGCCCAGGGGCTGGCAGCTGCTGACCGCGGTCAACAACAATTATATCGGCTTCTTCTACGTCGCGGCGGCGTTTCTGTTCTTCCTGCTTGCGGGCATCCTCGCGCTGGTGATGCGCGTGCAGCTCGCGCTGCCGCTTCAAGGCATCTTGCCGCAAGACACCTACAACCAGTTCTTCACCATGCACGGCACGGTGATGATGTTCCTGTTCGCCGT
>NZ_LARW01000066.1 GCF_000971055.1 Sphingomonas sp. SRS2 | reverse complement strand
CCCGGCCCCGCCCCGGCGGCCCCCCCCGGCGACAAGGGCGCCCCGACCAGCGCCCCGACGCGCTGATCCCGCCTGCCCACCGGCAGCCTCACCATCCAGAGCCGTTGACGACTGCCATGAGCCAATAGCGGCTCTCGGTTCGGCCCTGACTTGTCGACATAGTTATCCACAGGACCTTTCCATCGTCAAAGGCCGGATTCCGGTCGCCTGTGGGCTGCCGTCTGATGGCAGGCCATCCCTTGGGATTCCATAGATCCACAGGCTGAACCGCATGAATCCATAAAATGGTATAAAAATGCTTTGAAAAACCACGCCGATACCGGTACATCCCGCATGGTGAAATGGGGTGGGAAGCATCGCTTGGCGTAAATGACGCCTCCTGCCGTCCGGACTGGACGGTTGGCCCCGGCGATCCTTCCCTCGCTCGAACGGGGTACGGCTGTGGCGGCGGGTGGTGCGGTCTTTAATGACGTTCATTTGAACGGCGTCGACCAGAAGGGTCGCGTTTCGCTGCCGGCTGCCTTCCGCCAGACCATCGAAATACGTTGCGGCGGCGGCAAGGTCGCCCAGGGCCTCGAGCGGGTCCTGCGCATGTCCAAGCATCCCACCCTGCCCTGCATCGAAGTGTCCGACGGCCGCCAGATCGCCGAACATGAGGAACAGATGGACGCGCACGCCGCGCGGATCGCCGCCGATACCGGCCGCATGCATGGCGACGTCCTCGAAGAGGAAGAGGCGAAGGCCTATCCGCTGATGAAGGACGTTAATTTCGACGCAGCAGGGCGGATGATCCTGCCCGAACGCTTGCGCATCAAGGCGAAGATCGACGGCGACGCTTTCTTCGTCGGCCGCGGCCGGCGCTTCCGCATCTGGAACCCCGAAATATTGCGCGCGACCGCAGGCGGCGAGACCGCCGACGTCCTTGAGGAAATGGAAGATCTGCTCGCGCGGCGGAAGGAGCGCGGATGATCGCTCCCGCCCCACATATCCCCGTTCTCCTCGACGAGGTGATCGCCGGCCTGGATCCCCAGGCGGGCGAGACCCATGTCGATGGCACCTTCGGCGCGGGGGGCTATACGCGCGCCATCCTGCGCACTGGCGCACGCGTGATCGCGTTCGACCGCGACCCCGACGCGATCACCGCTGGCCGCGCCTTCGAAGCCGAAAATGACGGCGCGCTGACCCTCGTGCAGGACCGCTTCTCGCGCATCGCCGAAGCACTGAGCGAGCGCGGCGTCGATCAGGTCGACGGCGTGACGCTCGACATCGGCGTTTCGTCGATGCAGCTCGACCAGGCCGAACGCGGCTTTTCCTTTCAGGCCGACGGACCGCTGGACATGCGGATGGAACAGGCCGGCATGAGCGCCGCCGACTTCCTCAACGAAGCCGACGAAGCCGAAATCGCCGAAGTGCTCCACGAATTGGGCGAAGAGCCCCGTGCGCGCCGCGTCGCCCGTGCGATAGTCGCCGCGCGGCCGATCACGCGGACCACCGAACTCGCCGATGTCGTGCGTCGCGCGCTCGGCCATCGTCCGCATGAGAAGAAGGACCCGTCGACCCGCACCTTCCAGGCGATCCGCATCCACCTGAATGCCGAGATCGACGAACTGGAACAGGGGCTCGCCGCTGCCGAACGGGTGCTGCGTCCCGGGGGGCGGCTCGCCGTCGTCTCCTTCCATTCGATCGAGGACCGTATCGTTAAGCGTTTCCTTCGTGAACGCAGCGGGGCGACCCCTGCCGGATCACGCCACCTTCCCGATGTGCGCGGCGGGGGGCCGCGCCCAAGCTTCGAGGCCGTCGCCAAGCCCGTTCGCGCGGGCGAAGCGGAGATCGCTCGAAACCCCCGGTCCCGCTCGGCGACATTGCGCGTCGCCCGGCGGACCGAGGCCTCCGCATGGGGCCTCACCGTACAAAAAGAAGGACGTCAGGGATGATCAACAGCCGCTTTCGAGAGGTGGTCTGGACGGGCGGCATCTGCGCCGCCGCGCTGGCCTTCTACATGGTCTCGCAGACCGTGGCGGCCAAGCGTGCCGAGCTGTCCGGCGTCGAACGCAAGATCGCCGCGACCAACCAGGAAATCCGCCAGCTGCGCACCGAGATTGATACGCGCGGCGGTCTCGCCCAGATCGAAAGCTGGAATGCCACGGTCTATGGCCTGCAGGCCCCCGGCGCCGAACAATTCGTGTCCAGCTCGATCAAGCTGGTGGCGCTGACCCAGCCGCTGCCCCGCATGCCGGCGCTGCCACTCGATCCCGCGATCGTCGCCAGCCATGGCGCGGTCAGCCAGGTCAGCCTCAACGTCATCGAGGATAGCGGCATGGGCGCACGCACGCCCAGACCCATCGCCGGGGCCGCGCCGCCGCCGGTGTCGCAACCCTCGCTGCGCCAGGCCAATTATGTCCAGGCCCGGCCGTCGGCACTGGCGCCCGCCGCGCCGTCACCTGTGCAGGAAGTGGCGCTGCGCAAGCCCGCCCGGGCTACCGCGCTGGGCGACGACTTCCTTGCCGATCTCGGCGACGAGGGATCCACCGGCCGCTCGCGCAAAGTGAAGCCATGAACGCGATCGCCGTCGGGCTCGCCCCGCCGCGCGACCGCGCCCTCGCAAAGATCAACGATACGACCCGGATCGCCCATTACCGGCTGATGATCCTGATGATGCTGTTCGCGCTGATGATCGGCGTGATCGGCCTTCGCCTGCTCTACCTCGCCATCTTCGACTCCCCCGATCGCTCGCCGGTCGTCAGCAGCGTCGTGCCACGCGCGGACATCACCGACCGCAACGGCGTGGTGCTGGCCGCGACGATCAAGGGGATCAGCCTTGCCATCCGTCCGCCGCGGATCATCGGCGACAAGGAGAAGCTCGCGGTCGAACTTGCCCGGCTCTTTCCCACGCGCCCGGTCGATTATTATCGCCGCGTCCTCAGCGGGCCGAAGAAGTTCGTCTATCTGGAACGCGGCGCCACCCCCGCCAAGATCCACGCCGTCCGCCTGCTCGGCGAACCGGCGATCGAGGAGGTCCCCGAGCCCAAGCGCTTTTATCCGCAGGGAACCATGGCCAGCCAGGCGATCGGCTATATGGATCTGGGCGGCGTGCCGGTCAGCGGCATGGAAGCCTTCCTCGCCAAGCGCCTGACCAGCCCTGCCAATGGCGGACAGCCGGTCGCGCTGTCGATCGACAGCCGCGTACAGGCGGCGATGGAAAACGCCCTGCGCAATCAGGTGATCAAGCATAGCGCGGTTGGCGGCGCGGGCATCGTCCTCGACGTCCACACCGGCGAGATAATGGCTATGGCGTCGCTGCCCGTGTTCAATTCGAACGCGCCGGGGCTCGTGCCGGTCGGCACCGATCCGCTGCGTCCCGATGCACGATATAACCGCGCGATCAGCTCGGTGTACGAGCTTGGCTCGACCTTCAAGATGATCACCTTCGCCAACGCGATCGAGCAGGGGGTGATCACCGATTTCGCCAAGCGCTACGATGCGACCGCGCCATTGCAGGTCGGCAGGTTCAAGATCAGCGACGACCATCCCGAGAACCGCTGGATGTCGATCCCCGACATCATGATCCATTCGAGCAACATCGGCACCGCCCGGATTGCCGACGAGCTGGGCCAGGCCCGCACCGAAGCCTTCTTCCGCAAGCTGGGCTTCGACCGGCAGGCAGAGCTGGAGCTGGGCGCGCGCGGCAAGCCGCTATGGCCGGGCTTCTGGGCGCGGACCACCACCATGACCACCGCCTATGGCCATGGCATCGCGGTCAGCCAGCTCCACCTCGCCAACGCTTATGCCGCGCTGGTCAATGGCGGCATCATGCGTCCGGCGACGATGCTCAAACGCAATGCTGGCAACGTGCCGCGGGGCCAGCGCGTTATCTCGGAGGAGACCAGCCGGCGGATGCGCCAGCTGATGCGCCTCGTCGTCTCCCACGGCACCGGCAAGACCGGCAATGTCCCCGGCCTGCGGATCGGCGGCAAGACCGGCACCGCGGAGAAGAACCTCAACGGCCGCTATATCCACAACAGCCTCGTCACCACCTTTGCCGGCGCCTTCCCGATGGACGCGCCGCGTTATGTCGTAATCGTGACGATGGACGAGCCGCAGGGCATCAAGGAGACCTACGGCTTCCGTACCGCCGCCTGGACCGCCTTGCCCGCCGTCAAGAACATCATCGCCCGGATCGGCCCGATGCTCGGGGTCATCCCCGACACGAGCAAGGACATCGACGTCTCCGACCTGCTCCCCTATATCTATGAGGAGCAGCAGGCGCAGAAAGAGAAGGCGAAAGAGGCAGCGGCGAATGCGGCTGATTGATCTCCTCCCCGGCGCCCCTGCGGAAGCGGGTGAAGAGCGCATCACCGGCTTCGCGATCGATCACCGCAAGGTTGCGCCCGGCACGGTGTTCGGCGCGTTCAAAGGCGCACGCTTCAACGGCGAGGATTTCATCGGCCAGGCGATCGCCGATGGCGCAGTCGCGGTCGTCTCCGCGCCCGGCGTAACGGTGCAAGGTTCGGTCCATATTGCCGACGCCGAGCCGCGCCGCGCCTTTGCCGGCCTCGCCGCCCGCTTCTTCGCGCCCTTTCCCGACACCACCGTCGCGGTCACCGGCACCAACGGTAAGACCTCGACCGTCGAGCTGACCCGCCAGCTGTGGCGGATGGCGGGCTTCCACGCCGCGTCGATCGGCACGCTGGGCGTTACCACCGCCGACGAGCAGGTCTCGACCGGACTGACCACGCCCGATATCGTCACCTTCCTGTCGAACATGGCTGGGCTGAACCGCGAGGGCGTGACCCATGCAGCGTTCGAGGCATCGAGCCACGGCCTGTCACAATATCGCACCGAGGGCCTACCGGTCCGTGCCGCCGCCTTCACCAATCTGAGCCGCGACCACCTCGATTATCACGGCACGATGGAAGATTATTTCGCAGCCAAGATGCGCCTGTTCACCGAAGTCGTCGATCAGGACGGCGTCGCGGTCGTGTGGGCGGATGATCCGAGATCGGCCGATGTGATGGCCGCAGTACGAACCCGTGGCGTCAAGTTGCTCAGCGTAGGCTATCAGGGCGAGACGATCCGCCTGCTCGATCGTACCCCGACCGCCCTCGGCCAGACCCTGACGATCGCGATCGGCGGCAAGACGCGTGACCTGAAGCTGCCGCTGATCGGCGCCTATCAGGCGGCGAATTCGCTGGTTGCCGCAGGCCTCGTCATCGCGACGGGGGGCGATGTCGACCTGACCCTTGCCAACCTTCAGCGCGTAGCCCCCGTGCGCGGGCGTCTCGAACGCGCGGCGATCACCAAGACCGGCGCGCCGGTCTATGTCGATTATGCCCACACCCCGGACGGCCTGGAAGCGGCGATCACCGCGCTGCGCCCGCACGCGACCGGCAAGCTGATCACCGTGCTCGGCGCGGGTGGCGACCGCGACACCGGCAAACGCCCATTGATGGGCGAGGTCGCGACGCGGCTATCCGACAGCGCCATCGTCACCGACGACAACCCCCGCAGCGAAGACCCCGCAGCGATCCGCCGCGACGTGATGGCGGGCGCGCCCGGCGCGACCGAAATTGGCGGACGCCGTGAAGCGATCGCCGCCGCCATCGCGGAAGCGCAGGCGGGCGACATCGTCCTGATCGCCGGCAAGGGCCATGAACAGGGCCAGATCATCGGCAACCGCGTCCTCCCCTTCGACGATGTCAGCGTCGCGCGCGAGTGCGCGGCATGAGCGCCCCGCTCTGGACCGCCTTCGACATCGCCGCCGCCACCGATGGCGAGGTCCATGGTGGCTTCTCCACGACCGGCGTCGCATTCGATTCGCGGGAGATCGGCGCGGGCGACCTGTTCGTTGCGCTGAAGGGTGAAACGACCGACGGCCATCGCTTCCTCGATAAAATATTCGATGCCGGCGCGGCGGGCGCGATCACCTCCGAGGCGTGTAACGGACCTCATGTCCGCGTCACCGATACCATGGCCGCACTCGAGGCGCTCGGCGTCGCCGCCCGCGCCCGGATGAACGGTAAGGTCATCGGCGTCACCGGGTCGGTCGGCAAGACCGGCACCAAGGAAGCGCTGTTCGCTTGCCTCGACCGCGCGATGCCAGGCGCGATCCACCGCTCGGTCAAGAGCTACAACAACCATACCGGGGTTCCGCTGAGCCTCGCCCGGATGCCCGCCGATACGAAGGTCGGCGTGTTCGAGATGGGAATGAACCATGCGGGCGAACTCGCGGCGCTCACCCGCCTCGTCCGCCCGCACGTCGCCATCGTCACTGCGATCGCGCCAGCACACAGCGCCTATTTCACCGGCGAGGAAGCGATCGCCGACGCCAAGGGCGAGATTTTCCAGGGCCTCGAGCCGGGCGGCACCGCGATCATTCCTTATGACAGCCCGCACCGCGACCGGCTTATCGCGGCCGCACAGCCTTATGCCGCCCGCATCCTGACCTTTGGCATGGAGCGCGGCGCCGACATCCATGCGCAGGACGTGATCCCGCTCGACAAGGGCACACTGGTCTCGCTGATCCTGCCAGATGCCGAGCTGACCTTCACCATCGCGCCGCCCGGCGACCATTGGGTGTCCAATGCCATGGCGGTGATCGCGGCGGTCTGGGCGGTCGGCGGCGATCTCGCCGCGGCCGGACTGGCTTTTGCCGAGATGCCCGGCCTGCCCGGGCGTGGCCAGCGCAGCACCGTGCCCGTGGGCAATGGCGAGGCGCTGATCATCGACGAGAGCTACAACGCCAACCCCGCATCGATGGCGGCGACGATCAAGGTGCTGGGCGAGCAGCGCGCCGAGCGGCGTATCGCCGTCCTTGGCGAGATGCGCGAGCTGGGGTCCAGTTCGGCCGCGTACCACGCCGATCTGATCGAGCCGCTCCGTAACGCGAAGGTCGATTTCGCTCTGCTCGTCGGATCGGAGATGACCGCGCTCGCAAACGCGCTTGAGGGACGGATCGATTTCGCGCATGTGCCCGACGCCGGCGCGGCGCTCGATTCGATCGGGAGCCTGATCGCGCCCGGCGATGCCATATTGATCAAGGGATCGAACGCGATCGGTTTGTCGCGCCTCGTCGAGCATCTGCGCACGGGGGCCGGGGCCGGCGAAAGGACGACATGCTCTACCTGATTGCCGAACAGCTCGGGTTTCCGGGTGTCCTGAATCTCATCCGCTACCTGACCTTCCGGGCCGGCGGGGCGGCGCTGACCGCCCTGTTCATCGGGCTTATCATCGGTCCCTGGTTCATCGGCTGGCTGCGCCTGCGTCAGGGCAAGGGCCAGCCGATCCGCGCCGATGGGCCGCAGACCCACCTCGCCAAGGTCGGCACCCCGACGATGGGCGGGCTGATGATCCTGATTGCGGTCATGCTGTCGATGCTGCTGTGGATGGACCTGAGCAACCGCTATGTCTGGGCGTGCATCGGGGTGACGCTGGGCTTCGGCCTGATCGGCTTCATGGACGATTATGACAAGGTCAAGAAGCGCAGCCATCACGGAGTCTCGGGCAAGGTGCGGCTGCTCTGCGAGTTCGTCATTGCTGGGCTGGCCAGCTGGCTGATTGTTTCCGGCAACGGCACCCAGCTTTACGTTCCCTTTTACAACGGACCGGTGATCGATCTCGGCCCCTTCTACATCGTTTTCGCGGCCTTCGTGATCGTCGCCTTCGGCAATGCGGTGAACCTGACTGACGGGCTCGACGGCCTCGCAATCATGCCCGTCGTGATCGCCAGCCTCGCCTTCTTCGTCATCGCCTATCTCGTCGGCAACAAGGTGTTCTCCAGCTATCTGGGGATTCCCCATGTGCCGGGCGCCGGCGACCTGACGATATTGACCGCGGCGATTATCGGCGGCGGGCTGGCCTTCCTCTGGTTCAATGCGCCCCCCGCCGCAGTCTTCATGGGCGACACCGGCAGCCTCGCGCTCGGCGGCGCGCTCGGCGTCATCTCGGTCGTCACCCATCATGAGATCGTGCTGGCAATCGTCGGCGGCCTGTTCGTGATGGAGACCGTCTCGGTCGTCCTCCAGGTCTTCTTCTACAAGCGCACCGGCCGCCGTATCTTCCGGATGGCCCCGATCCACCATCATTTCGAACAGCTCGGCTGGAGCGAGCCGACGGTTGTGATCCGCTTCTGGATCATCGCCTTCGTCCTCGCCCTCGCCGGCCTCGCGACGCTCAAGCTGCGGTGATCGCGAGCAGCGCCTTCACGGGGAAGACCTACGCCGTCCTCGGCCTGGCACGCTCGGGGCTGGCAACGGTCGAAGCGCTGCTCGCCTCCGGCGCGACGGTGACGGCGTGGGACAATCGCGAAGAGGCGCGCGCGCAGGTGGACGGCAAAGTGACCTTCGCGGACCCGCTGGAGATCGAACTGACCGGCTATGAGAGCGTCATCGTCTCGCCGGGCGTGCCGCTCAACAAGCACCCGATCGTCGTTCATGCCGCCCAATATGGCGTGCCCGTGATCGGCGATATCGAACTGTTCGCCCAGGCGCGCGCCGATCTCCCGGAGCATAAGGTCGTCGGGATCACCGGCACCAACGGCAAGTCGACCACGACCGCGCTCATCAAGCATATCATCGAGACCGCCGGCATCCCCACGCTGATGGGCGGCAATATCGGCCTCCCGATCATGGGGCGCGATCCGCTGCCCGAAGGTGGCGTCTATGTGCTCGAACTGTCGAGCTATCAGATCGACCTGACCTTCAGCCTCGACTGCGACGTCGCGGTGCTGACCAACATCACGCCTGACCATCTCGACCGCTATGATGGTTTTCAGGGCTATGCCGACAGCAAGGAGCGGCTGTTCGCGATGCAGTCGCCGGGGCACGAGGCGATCATCGCGATCGAGGACGCGCCGAGCCGCGCGATTGCCGGACGGCGGCGCAACGCAATCGGCGTCCGGTCGACCGAAGCCGAAGGACAACAGGACTGGCCCGCGCTGCAAGGCCCGCACAATGCCCAGAATGCGGTGATCGCGATTCAGGTCGCCCGAGCGCTGGAGGTTCCCGAGGGCGCGATCGACAAGGGCCTGCGCACCTATCCCGGCCTGCCTCACCGGATGGAGCGGATCGCCGAAAAGGACGGCGTCCTGTTCGTCAACGACAGCAAGGCGACCAACGCGACCGCGACCGCGCCAGCGCTCGGCGCCTATCCGAAGATTCACTGGATATTGGGCGGTCTGCCCAAGACCAACGATCTCGACGATTGCGCACCCTATTACAATCATGTCGTGGCCGCCTACACGATCGGTCAGGCGGGCCCGATGTACGCGCGCATCCTGAGCGAAGCGGGCAAAGCCGTCACCGAGAGCGGAACGCTGGACGATGCCGTCCGCGCCGCCGCCGCCGCCGCGAGGCCGGGCGAGGTGGTGATGCTGTCGCCGGCCTGCGCGTCTTTCGATCAATTCAGCGATTATGAGGCACGAGGCGACGCCTTCCGTCGCGCCGTCGAAGGGCTTTCGCTATGAACGTCGCCATGTCCTTCGATTCCGTCGCCTCACCCTCCTCCTCCCCGTTCAAACGGTCGCGCTTCGGGCGTGGCAAGCGGACCCCGTTTGCGCGCTGGTTCTGGGAAATCGATCGCGTTCTGCTGCTGCTCGTAACGATGCTGATCGGCATCGGGCTGATCGCGGTCGCCGCCGCGTCGCCCGCCGCCGGGGTCCGCTATTCGGGCAATGGCGTGACCGTCGCCGCCCGCCATTATTTCTGGATGCAGCTCGCCTGGACGGTCATCGCGGTGCCGGTGATGATCAGCGTGTCGGCGCTGCCGGTGAAGGTCGCGCGGCGGATGGCGCTGATCGGCGGCTGCATCTTTCTGGTCCTGCTCGCGCTGGTGCCGATCGTCGGCAGCACCGCCAACGGCGCGCAACGCTGGATCGGCGTCGGCTCGGCCAAGCTCCAGCCGTCCGAATTCCTGAAACCGCTGTTCGCGGTCGGGATGGCCTGGCTGTTCTCGCTGCGCGCGCGCAATCCCGGCCTGCCCTTCGCGCTGATCTCGGTGGTGCCGATCGCGCTGGTCGCCGGCCTGCTGATGAAACAGCCCGACTTCGGCCAGACGGTGATCTTCGTATCGGTGTGGGTCGTGCTGCTGATGCTGTCGGGCGCGTCGCTCAAGCTGCTCGGCCTGCTCGGCGCGGGCGGGCTCGCGGCGATCGTCTCGGCCTATCTCTTCTATTCGGTGGCGACCGAGCGCATCAACAAATTCCTCTTCAAGCAGGGCGACACCTATCAGGTCGACCGCGCCCATGCGACGCTGACCAATGGCGGCCTGCTGGGCACCGGTCCGGGCGCGGGCACCGAGAAGTTCACCCTGCCCGAACCGCATACCGATTATATTTTCTCGGTGATCGGCGAGGAGTTCGGGCTGATCGCGTGCATCGCCATCGCCTGCCTCTATCTGGCGATCATCGCCCGGGTATCGCTGCGGCTGCTGCGCGAAGAGAATGATTTCCTGCTGCTCGCCTCGGCCGGCCTCGTGTCGCAATTCGGGCTCCAGGCGCTGATCAACATGATGGTCAATGTCGGTCTCGCCCCGTCCAAGGGCATGACCCTGCCCTTCATCAGCTATGGCGGCTCGTCGATGATCGCGCTGTCGATCGGCTTCGGCCTGCTGCTCGCCTTTACTCGTGAGAACCCGCACCTGAAGGAACATAGCTATACGGTGCGGTGGAACGGCAGATGAGCATCGTTCGCCATTTTGCCCTCGCGGCAGGCGGTACCGGGGGCCATATGGTCCCCGCGCACGCATTGGCGGCCGAGCTGATGCGCCGGGGCCATCGCGTCGCGCTTGTCACCGATGAACGCGGCGCGCGCATCCCCGGCCTGTTCGACGGCGTCCAAACCCATATCATCCCGGCCGGACGGCTGGGCGGCGGCCCGCGTGAATGGCTGAAGGCGTGGCGCGACATCCGCGCCGGAACCGCAATGGCGCGCCAGCTCTATGCCACCTTCGAGCCCTCGGCGGTGATCGGCTTCGGCGGCTATCCCGCCCTGCCCGCGCTGCGCGCCGGCTTCAAGGCGAAGATCCCGACCGTGATCCACGAGCAAAATGCGGTGCTCGGCCGGGTCAACCGCCTCGTCGCGGGCCGTGTCGCGGCGATCGCGACCGCCTATCCCGAGGTCCGGCGGCTCAAGGAAAAGTTCGTCGAGAAGACCTTCCTCGTCGGCAATCCGGTGCGCGACATCGTCCGCGACATCCGCAATCAGCCTTTCCCCGACCTCGGCCCCGACAGCATCTTCCGCGTGCTGGTGACGGGCGGCAGTCAGGGTGCGTCGATCCTTTCGGATGTCGTACCCGATGGCCTCGCTCTCCTGCCGCAAGGCTTCCGCCGCCGCCTTCAGGTAACGCAGCAATGCCGGCCCGAAGACATCGAGGCGGTGCGCACCAAATATAAGGTGCTCGGCATCCCCGCTGATCTCGCCACCTATTTCACCGACCTGCCCGAACGGCTGGCCTGGGCGCATCTGGTGATCGCACGCGCGGGCGCATCGACGATCGCCGACATCAGCGTCGCCGGGCGGCCCGCCATATTGATCCCGCTCCCCTCCGCAGCCGACGACCACCAGACCGCCAACGCCCGCGAACTCGCCGCAGTGGGCGGCGCCCGCGCGATCCGCCAGGACAATTTCACGCCGCAGGAGTTGGCCAAGCAGATGCAGAAGCTGGCGCTCGATCCCAAGGCGCTGGTCAACGCGGCGAAGCGCGCCTACGGGGTCGGCCGGCCCAATGCGGCCGAAGACCTTGCCGACCTGGTCGAGCGGATCGGGCTCAACCCGGTCATGGAGCCGATCCCGGTCGAAAACCTCGAACTCCGTCCTCTGAAAGGCGCATTTGCATGAAGGGTGTCGCGACCGACATCGGCACGATCCATTTCATCGGGATCGGCGGCATCGGCATGTCCGGCATCGCCGAGGTGATGCACAATCTGGGCTATAAGGTGCAGGGTTCGGACGTGGCCGAGGGCTATGTGATCGAGGGCCTGCGCAAGCGCGGCATCCCGGTGATGATCGGCCACAAGGCCGAAAATCTGGGCGACGCGGCGGTGATCGTCACCTCGACCGCGATCAAGCGCGGCAATCCGGAAGTCGAGCTGGCGCTCGAAAAGCGCATCCCGGTCGTTCGCCGCGCCGAAATGCTGGCCGAGCTGATGCGGCTGAAGTCGACCGTCGCGATCGCGGGCACCCACGGCAAGACCACGACGACGTCGATGGTCGCTGCGATCCTCGATGCGGGCGGGGTTGACCCAACCGTTATCAACGGCGGCATCATCAACAGCTACGGCTCGAACGCCCGCCTCGGCGCATCCGACTGGATGGTGGTCGAAGCCGACGAGAGCGACGGCAGCTTCCTGCGCCTCGACGGCACGATCGCGGTCGTCACCAATATCGATCCCGAGCATCTCGATCACTACGGCTCGTTCGAGAAGGTGAAGGATTGCTTCGTCGAGTTCGTCGAAAACGTGCCATTTTACGGCGCGGCTTTGCTGTGCATCGACCATCCCGAGGTTCAGGCGATCATCCCCCGCGTCCGCGACCGCAAGGTCGTGACCTATGGCTTCTCGGCACAGGCAGACGTGCGCGGCGACAATGTCACCCCGATTCCCGGCGGCAACCGTTTTGACGTCGTTGTCCGCAACCGTGACGGCGCGACCCGCCGGATCGACGGCGTGACCCTGCCGATGCCCGGCCGCCACAATGTCCAGAATGCGCTCGCCGCGGTCGGCGTTGCGCTGGAAATGGGGATTTCGGACGAGATCATCGCCACCGGCTTCGCCAAGTTCGGGGGGGTGAAGCGGCGCTTCACCAAGGTTGGCGAGGTTGCAGCAGGTGACGGCGTCGCGACGATCATCGACGATTATGGCCACCACCCGGTCGAAATCCGCGCGGTGCTGGCAGCAGCGCGCGAGGGGGCGCGGGCGAAGGTGATCGCGGTCGTGCAGCCGCACCGCTACACCCGGCTGCGCGACCTGATGGTCGACTTCCAGACTGCGTTCAACGACGCCGACACCGTCTATGTCGCCCCCGTCTATCCGGCGGGCGAAGCGCCGATCGAAGGCGTCGATGCGGCGGCGCTGGTGGCGGGTCTCAAGCAGCGTGGACATCGTGCCGCTCAGGTCATTTCCGGACCCGAGGCGCTGGCCGCGACCCTTGCGGAGACGATCGGGCAGGACGACATGGTCATCTGCCTCGGTGCGGGTGACATCACCAAATGGGCGGCGGGGCTTTCAGAGGCGATAGCCAAGGAGAAAGCAGCATGACCGATTATTTCGCATCCTGGAAACTCCTCCAGGACCAGGCGCTTCACATGCACAAGACCGCCGTCGACGCGGCGTTCCGGGCAATGGGCAGCGGCGAGCAGTTCGACAATGCGGCCAAGGCCGCCAAGGAACTGGCCGACATGCAGGCCCAGGCCTGGGAGCAGTGGATGTCGATGTGGGGGCTCAACAAGAAATGAGCCCAGCCGCCAGCAGCCTGTCCTTGCCGTCCCTGCCGCCCGTGCGCGGCCGGCTGACGGCGGACGCGCCGCTGGCGCCGCTCGTCTGGTTCAAGAGCGGTGGCGCGGCCGAATGGCTGTTCGAGCCTGCCGATGTCGACGACCTGAGCGAATTCCTGGCCGCGCTCGATCCGGCGGTGCCGGTGATGGGCCTCGGCCTGGGCTCCAACCTGATCATACGCGACGGCGGGGTGCCCGGCGTGGTGATCCGCCTCGGCAAGGCCTTCGCGAAGGTCGAACGGCTCGACGCGATCACCCTGCGCTGCGGCGGCGGGACGAGCGGCATCCTCGCCTCCTCGACGGCACGCGACGCCGGCATCGGCGGGGTCGAATTCCTGCGCTCGATCCCCGGCACGGTCGGTGGCTTCGTCCGGATGAACGGCGGGGCCTATGGCCGCGAGGTCAAGGATGTGCTGGTCGAGGCGGACATCGTCCTGCGCTCGGGCGAGCGCCGGACGCTGGCGCTTGCCGATCTGGGCTACACCTATCGCCATAGCGCGCTGCCCGACGGCGCGATCGTGGTCGGTGCAACCCTTCGTGGCCATGAAGCCGATCCCGCGGCGATCGGCGCGGAGATGGACCGCATCGCCGCCGAACGCGAAGCGAGCCAGCCGCTGCGCAGCAAGACCGGCGGCTCGACCTTCAAGAACCCCGAAGGCCACAAAGCCTGGCAGCTCGTCGACCGGGCCGGCTGCCGCGGCCTGACCCGCGGCGACGCACAGGTCAGCGACAAACATTGTAATTTCCTGCTCAACCTCGGCGCGGCGAGCTCGGCCGACATAGAGGCGCTGGGCGAAGAGGTGCGGGACAAGGTGAAGGCGAAGTCGGGCGTGACATTGGAGTGGGAAATCCAGCGCGTAGGGGTGGCGGCATGACCCACGCTACTCTCCACGTCGCCGTGCTGATGGGCGGCTGGTCGTCCGAACGCGACGTGTCGCTGACCTCGGGCAATGGCGTCGCCGACGCGCTCGAAGGCCTGGGCCATCGCGTCACTCGCATCGACATGGACCGCGATGTCGCGCTGAAGCTGGCCCAGACAAGGCCCGATGTCGTGTTCAACGCCCTCCACGGCACCCCCGGCGAGGACGGCACGGTACAGGGGATGATGGACCTGATGGGGCTGACCTATACCCATTCGGGACTCTCCACATCGGTGATCGCGATCGACAAGGAGCTGACCAAGCAGCAGCTCGTCCCTCATGGCATCCGCATGCCGCAGGGGACGATCGTCAGCAGCGAAAGCCTCTATGCAGGCGACCCGATACCGCGTCCCTATGTGCTGAAACCGGTCAATGAGGGATCCTCGGTCGGCGTCGCGATCGTAAAAGAGCGTGACAATCACGGCACGCCGATTCATCGTGACGCGCATGGCCCCTGGCAGATCTTCGATACCCTGCTCGCCGAGCCCTTCATCCGGGGCCGCGAGCTGACCGTCGCGGTTCTTGGCGACCGCGCCCTGTGCGTGACCGAGCTGGTCCCCACCAGCGGCTTTTACGACTATGAGGCCAAATATACCGATGGCCTGACCACCCATATCTGCCCCGCCGACGTGCCCGCCGACATCGCCGAAGCCTGCATGACGATGGCGCTCGACGCGCACCGGCTGCTCGGTTGCAAGGGCACGTCGCGCTCCGATTTCCGCTGGGACGACGAACAGGGCGAGGCCGGGCTCTATCTGCTTGAGGTCAATACCCAGCCCGGGATGACGCCGCTCAGCCTCGTACCAGAACAGGCGCGGCAGGTGGGCATGAGCTATGCCGATCTCGTCCAGGCGATCATCGACGAAGCGATGGCGGAGAAGCAGTCATGACAGTGGCGCGCGCCCGTTCCGCGGACCGCCGGCCTCGCGTGAAAGCGCCCGCCGCGCGCCGCGCGCCCGCCAAGCGGCGTCCTTCGACGCTCGACAGCGCGATCGACCAGCTGCCGATCTCCCGCGAGACCCTGCGCCGCACGGGCAACTGGGTGCTGGGCGGCGGCGTCACCGTCGCCATCATCGCCGGGCTGATCGCGATGGGGATCCCCCAGATGATCGGCCTGCTGATCGCCGATGGCATCGGCAATGCCGGCTTCAAGGTCCGCAATGTCGAGATATTGAACCGCCAGCAGGTCGATCGCGACTTCGTCTACGACGTTGCCATGCGGCAACAGGCGAAACCGATGCCGCTGGTCGATCTCGACGGCACCCGCGCCGAGCTGATGAAGCTGGGCTGGATTTCCGACGCGCGCGTCTCGCGCCGCCTGCCCGATACGCTGGTGGTCGATATCGTCGAGCGCGTGCCGACCGCGATCTGGCAGTATCAGCACCGTCTGGCGCTGATCGACAAGGATGGCGTCGTGATCGGTCCCGTCGACGACCGTGTGATGCCCGACCTGCCCGTGGTCGTCGGCCCCGGCGCGAACCGCCGCGCCGGCCAGCTCGCCGCGCTGATGTCGACCGCGCCGTCGCTCAAGCCGCTGGTCACGGCTGCCAGCTGGCAGAGCGGCCGCCGCTGGGACATCATCTTCCAGTCGGGCGAGAAGCTGATGCTGCCCGAAGGCGACGACGAAGCCGCCAAGGCGCTCGCCTTCTTCGCGCTGGAGGATCGCCGCGCGGGGCTGCTGGGCAAGGGGCTGGTGTCGATCGACATGCGCGATCCGACCCGGATCGTCGCCCGCATGTCGCGGGAGCCGGGCAGCAAGATAGAAGCGCCTCCGGCGCTGAGTGCGAAGTCGGTGACATGAGGATGGACCGATGAGCTTGTGGGGAAAAGCCGTGGCATCACCGCAGTCGCGTAACGATGGTCTGATCACAGCCATCGATATCGGGTCGTCGAAGATTTCGGCGCTGATCGCCCGTGCCGACGAGGCCGGCGAACTCGAGGTGCTCGGCTCCGGCCAGCGCGAGAGCCGGGGTGTCCGCCGTGGCTATATCGCCGACATGGAGGCGACCGAGGCGGCGATCCGCGAAGCGGTCGAGCAGGCCGAGACGATCGCGCGGACCAATATCGACCATGTCTGGGTCAGCTTCTCGGCGGGCGGCCTGGTCAGCGACGTGGCGCAGGTCGAGGTCGACCTCGGCGGTGTGCAGATCGAGCAGAGCGACATCGACGAGCTGCTGCGTCAGGGCAGGCGCTCGCTCAATCCCGATGGCCGGATGGTGCTGCACGCCCAGCCCACACTCTACACGCTCGACGGGCTCAATGGGGTGAAGAACCCGCTTGGTCTCCATGCCGACAAGCTCGGCGTCGAGATCCACGTCATCGCGGCCGAGCCATCGCCGGTCCGCAACCTCGCCTTGTGCGTCCGCTCGGCGCATCTTGGCGTCCGCTCGATCGTCGCCTCGCCGATCGCCACCGGGGTGTCGTGCCTTACCGAGGAAGACCGCGAGATGGGCATCGCGCTGGTCGAGATGGGCGCGGGCGTCACCAATGTCTCGCTGTTCGCGGGCGGGCTGCTCGTCGGGCTGACCTCGCTCCCAATGGGTTGCGCCGACATCACCGACGATATCGCCTCGGCGTTCAACATCCGCCGCGCGCAGGCCGAGCGGCTGAAATGCGTCCACGGATCGGCGCAGAACAGCCCGCGCGACAATCATGAGATGCTTGAGATCGGCTCGCCCGAGGAAGTAGCCGATGGCGCCGAGCCGCCGCGCATCAGCCGTGCGCAGCTGATCCAGGTGATCCGCCTGCGGCTCGACCATTGGATGGACGCCGTCGCCAAGGCGCTGACCGAACTCGGCTATGTCGGCCCGGTGGGACGTCAGGTCGTGTTGACCGGCGGTGGCGCGGAGCTGCGCGGCATCGCCGATTATGCGCAGGGCGTGCTCGGCCGCAGCGTGCGGATCGGCCGGCCACGCCATATGAGGGGGTTGCCCGACGCGCATAGCGGACCCGGTTTCGCCACGCTGGTCGGCCTGGCGCAGGTCGCCGCGACGAACCCGGCGGATCTGCGCCCCTTCGCAGCGGAGCAGACGGTGCATCGCGCTCAGGCGAACGGACTGATGTCGCGTCTGATGACCGCTTTGAAGAGCGGTTACTGACCGTGCTTTGCCACGCCTCACCCCGGTTAACCTCGAAATCTGTGGATAGAGCAACTTTTCGCGTGATTCACCGAATCGCGTCTGGCAAGATTCACCTGATGACGTGCTTCAGCGGGCAGGGCCGCCAAGGAGAAAATCTATGACGATCGAGTTCATGCGGCCGCAGGTTGACGAGCTGAAACCCCGGATTGCCGTGATCGGCGTGGGCGGCGCGGGCGGAAACGCGGTCGCCAACATGATCGCCGCCGAAGTGCAGGGCGTCGACTTCATCGTCGCCAATACCGACGCGCAGGCGCTCAACGCCTCCCCTGCGGAGCGCCGGATCCAGCTCGGACTGAAGATCACCCAGGGCCTGGGCGCCGGAAGTCGTCCCGAAATAGGACGCGCCGCCGCCGAAGAGACCATGGAGATGGTCGAGAAGGCGCTCGACGGATCGCATATGTGCTTCATCGCGGCCGGCATGGGCGGCGGCACCGGAACCGGCGCCGCGCCGGTCATCGCCAAGGCGGCGCGTGACCGCGGCATTCTGACCGTCGGTGTCGTCACCAAGCCGTTCAGCTTCGAAGGCAATCGCCGCATGCGCTCGGCCGATGCCGGCATCGAGGAGCTCCAGAAGCACGTCGACACCCTGATCGTCATCCCTAACCAGAACCTGTTCCTGATCGCCAACCCGAACACGACCTTCAAGGAAGCGTTCCAGATGGCCGACCAGGTGCTGCAGCAGGGCGTGCGCGGCATCACCGACCTGATGGTCATGCCGGGCCTGATCAACCTCGACTTCGCCGACGTCCGTTCGGTGATGAGCGAGATGGGCAAGGCGATGATGGGCACCGGCGAAGCGAGCGGCGACAACCGCGCGATCGAAGCCGCCGAGAAGGCGATCGCTAACCCGCTGCTCGATGGCGTCAGCCTGAACGGCGCCAAGGGCGTCATCGTCTCGATCACCGGCGGCGAGGATATGCGCCTGTTGGAGGTCGACGAGGCCGCGAACCACATCCGCCAGCTGGTCGATCAGGACGCGAACATCATCTGGGGTTCGGCGTTCAACAACGAGCTGGAAGGCAAGATCCGCGTGTCGGTGGTCGCCACCGGCATCGAGGTCGACGCCGCGACGATGCCCGAGCCCGCCAAGAGCTTCAGCTTCCCGCCGCGCACCCCGGTGCGCGACGACAAGCCGTCGGTCGTGGTGCCGCAAGCGCCTGCGCCCGAAGCAATCGAAGCCTCCGAAGCAGTTGCGGCGCCGCTGACCGCGCCGACGATCGAGCCCAGCGTCGAGGTTCCGGCTGAGGAGCGCATCGTCCTCGAAGCGCCCGAAGCTCCGGCCGAGCCGCTCGAGCTGACCAATTTGTTCAACGATGAGCTGCTGCTTCAGCCCGAGGCGGCGATGCCGACCCCGGCTGCTGAGACGCCCGAAGCCGGCGCCGGCGGCGACGACGACGCCCAAGGCAGCCGCCGCTGGGTCGCCGATGCCGAGCCGGCGCGCCGTCCGTCCACTGCGGGCGCGACCCTGTTCGAGCGTATGTCCAACATCGCCCGTGGCGCTGCCAAGGCGCAGGTCGAGCCTGAAGACGGTGCGGCGGACTCCGCCGATATCCCGCGCTTCCTGAATCGTCAGAGCAACCAGTAACGATCAGGCCCGGCCGCCGAACAGCGCGGCCGGGCCTCGTCTTACCGTTCGGGCGATATTCATCTCTTGCGGACGACACAGCAAATGTCTGTAAGCGATGTGCCTATGAAATTATTCCACTGCGTCAGCGCCCTCGCGCTGCTTACCACGAGCCTCTTGGCTATGCCCGCCGCTGCCCAGATGGATGGTCAGCTCGGCGAGGAGCCGCTGATTCTCGATCCAATGACGTCGGCGCGCGATGCGATGGCGCGCGGCGACCCCGCCGAGGCGCTTGCCCGTTATCTGCGCGTGCTGGCGCGCGATCCCGGCGATCTCGATGCGCTGGCTGGCGCGGGTTCGGCGGCGCTGGCGGTCGGCGATGCCGACGCAGCGATCAATTTCTACGTCCGTGCCGAGAAGATTTCGCCACGCGACGGACGCGTGAAGGCCGGGCTGGGCTCGGCGCTGGTCCAGAAGGAACAGCCCCGCGCCGCGTTGCGCCTGTTCAACAATGCCACCGATCTGGGCGTCGCGCCTTATGAGGTCGCGCTCGACCGGGGCCTTGCCTATGATCTGCGCGGCGACAATCGCAAGGCGCAGGGCGAATATACGCTATTGTTGCGCAACCGTCCCAACGAGGCGGAAGCGACCCGCCGTCTGGCGCTGTCGCTGGCGATGAGCGGCGACCGGGCTGGAGCGTTGACCATCCTCGATCCGCTGCTCCGCAAACGCGACATCCCGGCATGGCGCGCGCGCGCCTTTGTCCTGGCGATGACCGGCGACACGGCCGGCGCGCAGGCCGCCGCCTATGCGGTGCTACCGCGCTATCAGGCCGATGCTCTCAAGCCCTTCCTTGAAAGGCTGCCCTCGCTCAAGGCCGCCGAAAAGGCCGCAGCGGTTCATTTCGGCCATTTCCCCGAGGACAAGGTTCCGCTCGAAATGGCGGCGTCGAGCCCGGTCGCATCGGTCAAGGCCGCGCCGGCCCCCAATATCGCGAAGCCGCCAGCCGCCAAGCCGGTGTTCGACAGCACCGGTCGGCTGGTGATGAAGACGGTCGAGGCCCCGACCGCCAAGGCCGGCTCGGTGGCGCCGAACAGCGATGCGCGCGGCGATGGCGCGACGAGCGAGGCCGAGCAGCGCGCCAGCGATGCCCGCAGCCTCGCCGAGGACCGCCGCGCCGCCCAGAAGAAAGCTGCCGCCGAAAAGGCAGCCGCCGAGAAGAAGGCCAAGGCCAAGGAAGACGCCAAAGCTAAGCAGGGCAATCCGTCGCGCCATTGGGTGCAGATCGCCAGCGGCGCCTACAAGCCCGACCTCGATAAGGAGTGGGACAAGCAGAAGTCGCGCTTCGGCAAGCAACTCGCCGGAAAGACGGCGTGGACGACACCCTACAGGTCGACCAACCGGCTGATGATCGGCCCCTTCCCGAGCGCCGACGCGGCGCAGGATTATGTCAACGAGGCCCGTGCGGCGGGCTTCAGCTGCTTCCCGGTGACGACATCGGCCGGGCAGAAGGTCGAGCGGGTCAACTGACGCTTTATTAATATCTATTTGTCATGTTAGCCTCGACGCGGGGGTTGGTATGCGGACAGGATTATATATCGGATTGATGGGACTGCTCGCGGCGCCCGCGGGGGCTTCGACGGGACGGGTGGAGACATCGCTGCCCAGCGCGCATCCGGTCGATTGGCTCTATCCCGAAATACCGGTCGATGACCACAGCTGGCGCGGGCTATTGCCCGTGATCCTGCTCGACACCGAGGCGGTCGCGGAAAGGCCCGCATCGGAAAGCGCGAAGAACGAACGCAAGTAGAAGCGGCTCCCACGCACAGGATTTTACGCCCTCGACTTCACAATCGCGCTCGGCCATCACGGCGCCGATGCCGACGCTCGCCCCTTATGCCACCGATCCCGCCCGCAGCCGCGGCCGGTTCCATGATCTGGGCGGCGGCGAGACGCGCGGCCCGCGTGACGATTTTCAGCGCGACCGCGACCGGATCATCCATTCGATCAGTTTCCGGCGGCTGCGGCACAAGACGCAGGTGTTCGTCGCCCCCGATGGCGATCATTATCGCGTCCGCCTCACCCACAGCCTGGAAGTCGCGCAGATCGGCCGCACGATCGCCCGCGCACTCGGCCTCAACGAGGACCTGACCGAGGCGCTCTGCCTCGCGCATGACATCGGCCATCCGCCCTTCGGCCATGCCGGCGAGGATGCGTTGCAGGCGGCGATGGCCGATGTCGGCGGCTTCGATCATAACGCCCATACTTTGCGGATGCTGACGCGGCTCGACTCCCCCTATCCAGTGCATGATGGGCTCAATCTGAGCTGGGAAACACTCGAAGGGCTCGCCAAGCATAATGGCCCGGTCACGCGCCGGACATGGGCGATGGCGGAGGTCGATGCCGAATGGCCCCTCGACCTCGAAAGCTGGGCTGGGCCCGAGGCACAGGTCGCCGCGCTCGCCGACGACATTGCCTACGACAATCACGACATCGACGATGGCGTGCGCGCAGGCCTGCTCAGCCTCGATCAGGTGCTCGACGACCCGTTGGTGAAGTCGAACTGGGACAAGGTCCGCGCTCGCTATCCCGATGTTCCCACATCGCGCCTGCTCGGCGAACTGGTTCGCGAGCAGATCGGCTGCATGGTCAACGACCTCCTGACCGAAAGCCGCCGCCGCCTCGCTGAGGCCGCGCCCGGATCGGTCGAGGAAGTCCGGGCGGCGGGCCGCCCGCTTATCGGTTTCTCCGATGCGATGGCTGCGCGCGAAAAGGCGCTGACCCGTTTCATGTACGCCAACCTCTACCATCATCCGCAACAGATCGAGACCGCCGAACGCATGGCCGTGATCGTCGCCGGGCTCGCCGAGCTCTATAAGCGCGATCCAGCACGGATGCCCGAGAACTGGCGTGCAAGCTTACCCGCCGGAGAGCCCGGACTTACCCGTCACATCGGTGATTTTATCGCTGGAATGACCGATCGTTACGCCCTGTCCCGCTATCGGGACCTCATCGGCCCCATATCGATCGAAGGCTTCTGATGCATCGGACGATCGCACTCGTCGCCGCCCTGGCCGCCGCTCTGATCTGGACGATCTTGGCGATCCAGCCTCCCGCGGCGCGCGGCGTCGACGCCCCCGCGACCGCCTTCTCCGCCGTGCGCGCCTTCGCCGATATCGAGGCACTGGGCGGCAGGCCCCGTCCAGTCGGATCGCCCGGCAATGCGCAGGGCGTCGCTCATCTGTTGGGACGCCTCCATGCGCTGGGCGCCGAGGTTTCGGAGCAGCGCACGCCGCTCGATGCCAAGACGCTGAAGGCGCTGGGCAAGTGGAGCGGTCGCGCGGAGAAAGATATCACCGTCCGCAACCTGATCGGGGTGATCGCGGGCCGCGACCGTACCAGGCCGGCGGTGTTGCTGATGGCGCATCACGACAGCGTCTGGGGTTCGCCGGGCGCGGCCGACGACGCGATGGGCGTCGCCGCCGCCATCGAGGTCGCCCGCGCAATACGCGCAAAGGGCCTGCCCGAGCGCGACCTGATCCTGCTGTTCACCGACAGCGAGGAACTGGGCCTGAACGGAGCCGAAGCCTTTTTCGGCAAGCGCCCCCACCCGCTCGCGGCGCGTATCGGCGTGATCATCAACATGGAGGCGCGCGGCGCGGGCGGCCGCGCCAATATGTTCGAGACCGGATCCGGCAACGGCGCGATGATGCGCCTCTACGCCGATCGCGTGGCTCGCCCGGCGACCAATTCGCTGTCGGTGCTGATCTACGATCTCATGCCCAATTATACCGACTATACGATCGCCAAGAAGAAGGGCGTGCCGGGCTTCAACCTGGCGACACTCGATCGCGCCTATGCCTATCACTCGCCGATGTCGGTTCCGGCGGCGGTCGATCCGGCATCGGTGCAGGACATGGGCGATCAGGCGCTGGCGCTCGCCTCCGCGCTCGCCTTCGCCCCGGAACTGCCCAGGCGGTCCGACAACGCGGCATTCGCCGACCTGATGGGCCGGGTAACGATCGCTTATCCGGCATGGGCCGGATGGCTCTTGCTACTTGCCACGGCCACGCTGCTCGGCGCAGCGCTGTGGCGCACCCGCCCCACCCCGCGGTCGATCGGCAATGGCATGATTGTCGTAGTCGCGCTCCTGCTGCATGGCGCGCTGTTGCTGACCACGCTCAATGCGCTGTCGGGCAGCGGCGGCGCGAACTATTATGACCGGCTTGCCGCCCTGCCCCGGCTCGAAGCGATCGCCGCACTGGGCGTCGTGGCGCTACTGACGCTGCTCGCGCTGTTCCGTCGGCAGGAGGCACGCCTGCTTGCAGTCGCGCCGGCGATGGCGCTGATGTGGGCCGGCCTGCTCTCCGGCGGGCCGCTGGCCGTGCTGGTCGCGCTCGCGGCGCTGGCGATGATCGCCGCCTGGTTCCTGCCGACCGCGCAGGACGACCGGGGCATGGGCGCGGCGCTGCTGCTGCTCGGCGCCGCAACGCTGCTCCAGGCCTGGCAGCCCACCGCCGGGCCGCTGCTGCAATGGCCGCTGATCCTGGCAAGCATCGCGATCGGGGCGCGGGCGACCCTAGCCGGGGCCGCCGGACTTGCCGTCAGTGCGATTTGCGCCGCGGTTGGCATTGGTCATCTGCTCGCGCAGGCGCATTTCATCTTCCTTGGCATCGGCGCGGAAATGCCCGCCGTGACGATCGTCCTGCTGTTCGCGGCGCTGCCGCTGCTGCTCCCGCTCTGGCCGGACCGCATACCGCGCTGGATAGCCGGAGTCGCGCTCTCGGCGGCGCTGGCGCTGACGCTATGGGTCCGGCTCGATCCAGTCGCGCCGTCGATCCCGGTCTACAGCAAGGCAGAGGGCGGGAGCAAAACTAGGGACTGACCTTTGGGGAACGATCCGCTAAGCGCTTCCACAGTTTGCAAACGCTGAAACGGAAACCCACTTGCCCACGCTTTATGCCAGCTTCGCCGGACGCATCGGCGCCATTCTCGACGACCTCGCCGCCACGGGTGCGATCCCGGCCGGGCTCGATCGACGCAATGTCGCGGTCGAACCACCGCGCGACGCCGCACATGGCGACCTGGCGACCAACGCCGCGATGGTGCTGGCCAAGCCGGCGGGGATGAACCCCCGTGCGCTGGCCGAACTGATCGTGCCGAAGCTGCTCGAACTGCCCGAAATCGCCAGCGCCGAGGCGGCGGGGCCTGGCTTCATCAACGTCCGGCTGACCGACCAGAGCTGGCGCGACGAGCTCGCGACCATTTTGTCCGAGGGCCAGAATTACGGCCGCTCGCAACTCGGCACCGGCACCCGCGTCAACGTCGAATATGTCTCGGCCAACCCCACCGGCCCAATGCATATGGGCCATTGCCGTGGCGCGGTGGTGGGCGATGCGCTTGCCGCCTTGCTCGAATATGCCGGCTATGCCGTCACCCGCGAATATTATGTCAACGATGCGGGCGCGCAGGTGCAGACGCTCGCTCGTTCGGCGCATCTGCGCTACCGCGAGGCGCTCGGCGAGACCATCGAGATCCCCGAGGGCTATTATCCGGGCGACTATCTGGTCCCGATCGGCAAGGCGCTCGCGGCCGAGTTCGGCTCGCAATATGTCGGCGCCGCCGAAAGCGAATGGCTCGACCTGTTTCGCGAGAAGACGGTTGCGGCGATGATGGACATGATCCGCGACGATCTCGCCCTGCTCGGCATCCGGCACGACATATTCGCCTCCGAAGCCGGAGTGCAGAAGGCGGGCCGGGTCGATGCCGCGCTCGACCGGCTGCGCGGCGAGGGCCTCGTGTACGAAGGCACGCTCGAACCGCCCAAGGGCGAGCTTCCCGACGATTGGGAACCGACCGAAATGACGCTGTTCAAAGCGACCGCCTTTGGCGACGACAGCGATCGACCGGTCCGAAAGTCGGATGGCGGCCTCACCTATTTCGGCACCGACCTCGCTTATCACGCGCAGAAGGCCGAGAGCGCCGACATGCTGATCGATATCTGGGGCGCCGATCATGCCGGCACCGTTAAGCGGATCAAGGCGGCGGTACAGGCGCTGACCGGCGGCAAGGTGCCGTTCGACGTCAAGCTGGTGCAGATGGTGCGGCTGCTGCGCAGCGGCGAGCCGGTGAAGATGTCAAAGCGCTCCGGCAGCTTCGTGACGCTCGCCGACGTCGTCCGCGAGGTGGGCAGGGATGTCGTCCGCTTCACCATGCTGACCCGTAAGGCCGACGCACAGATGGACTTCGATTTCGCCAAGGTGGTCGAAGCGTCGAAGGACAATCCGGTCTTCTACGTCCAGTACGCGCACGCGCGCGGCCGCTCGCTTCATCGCCGTGCGGGCGAAGCCGGTATCGATCTCGTTCCTGCAGCCGATCTCGCGCTGCTCGACGCCGAGGAGCTGGCGCTGGTCAAGCTCGGTGCACAATTCCCGCGTATCGTCGAAAGCGCTGCGGCGGCGCATGAGCCGCATCGCATCGCCTTCTACCTGTACGATCTGGCGGCGATGTTCCACGCGCTGTGGAATCGCGGCAATGATGATCCAGCTCGTCGCTTTTTGCTCGCCGACAGGCCCGAAATCACCCGCGCCCGTCTGGCGCTCAGCGATGCGATCGGGCAGATTATCCGCAATGGTCTTGGCGTAATGGGCGTCGCCGCCGCGGAGGAGATGCAGTAATGACCGATTACTCGCGCGACCGGCTTGGTCCCGACGACGAGGATCGCCTGCCCTGGCTCGAGCCGGTCGAGGAAGAATATGAGGATGGCGAAGGCGGCAATCGCCGGCTGATGCTGTGGCTGGGCGCGGCGGTGCTGGCGCTCGCGCTGATTGTCGGCGGCTTCCTGTGGATACGCGGCAGCGACAAGGCGGCCTCCGGCAACGGCGCGCTGATCGAGGCGCCCGATAGCTATTATAAGGAACGCCCGAGCGAGGAAGCCCCCGCCACCGGCGACGACCAGATCGTCTACAGCGCCAGCAAGGGCAATGAAGTCGAAAGCGTGATCGACACCAGCGGCACCGCGGAAACGCCGGTGAACATCGATCGCCCGGCAGCCGAGACGCGCGCCGTCACGCCGCCGCCTGCCGCCGCGAAAACTGCGCCGACCGCTACCAAGCCCGCAACGCCAGCCGTTGCGCCACCGAAGCCCGTCGCGAAGCCCGCTGCGCCCAAGTCCGCCCCAGTCGCGGAGCCGGCGGCGCCCGCATCGGGCGGATCGACGATCCAGATCGGCGCCTTTTCGAGCGAGGCGAAGGCCAAGGCGGCGTGGAAGACACTGTCGGGCCGCTTTTCCTTCCTCGCCGGGCTTACCGAGTTGGTGGTGCCGGTCCAATCGGGCGAAAAGACGCTGTACCGGCTGCGCGCCTCGGGCGGGAATGCCGGCGACATCTGCGGACGCCTGCGGACGGCAGGCGAAAGCTGCTCGGTGGTCGGGTAATATTCACGTCGCCCCGGCGCAGCCCGGGGCCGTCTCGGATAAGGTCGCGCGCTTACCTCTGGCGGCCCGGCCTCCCGGGGCGACGCAGGGGGATCGTTAATGACGCCACTCTTTCTCGGTCTCGCCAGCGCCGCGCTGACCGACGCCGAACGCAGCTTCTTCAAGAGCCTCGATCCGGCAGGGTACATTCTGTTCAAGCGCAACGTGACCGACGCAGCACAGCTGCGCGCGCTGACCGACGCGCTGCGCGATCTGTCGAGCCGCGCCGATGTGCCGATCCTGATCGACCAGGAAGGCGGGCGGGTCGCCCGGATGCAACCGCCGGTCTGGCCCGCCTTCCCCAGGGCCGAACTGTTCGACCGGCTCTATGACATTGCGCCGGTCACTGCGATCGAGGCGGCGCGGCACAATGCGCAGGCGATCGCGGTGATGCTCGGCGAGGCAGGGATCAACGTCGACTGCCTGCCGCTGCTCGATGTCCGCCAGCCCGGCGCGCACGACATCATCGGCGACCGCGCCCTCGGCACGGAGCCGCTGCGGGTCGCCGCGATGGGCCGCGCGGTGATCGAAGGGCTGCGCGCGGGCGGCGCTGTGGGTGTGGTCAAACATGTTCCCGGCCATGGCCGGGCAATGGCCGACAGCCATGTCGAGCTGCCCGTGGTCGATGCCGACGCGACGGCGCTGGAGATGGATCTCGCACCGTTCATCGCGCTCAACAGCGCACCGATGGCGATGACAGCGCATGTCGTCTATCCGGCATGGGACGCCGATCAGTGCGCCAGCCTGTCGGCGAAGGTGATCGGCGAGATCATCCGTGGGCGGATCGGCTTCGACGGGCTGCTGATGTCCGACGATCTCGGCATGCATGCGCTGTCGGGCGATTTCGGCGAGCGCGCCGCCGGGGTTCTCGCGGCGGGCTGCGACATCGCGCTTCATTGTTCGGGCGACATGGCCGAGATGGAGGCTATCGCGGGGTCGGTCGGCCAGATCGGAACCGCGGCCAAAGCGCGGCTCGACCGGGCGATGGCGACCGTCGCGGGCGCGCGGTCGAACACGTCGCTGGACGATCTGATCGCCAAGCGCGACGCCCTGCTGGCGGTGCTGCCCGCCTGATCATGACGGTTTCAAAAAGCGGCGAATCCTGATTTACTCCCTGCGATGCTGGGGGATGATCAAGACGATAATTTCGACCTGCCGCTGGCCGCCAGCGAGGACGTGCTCACGCTCGAACTCGACGGATGGGAGGGACCACTTGACCTGCTGCTGAGCCTTGCGCGGGTCCAGAAGGTCGATCTGCGCGAGATTTCGATCCTCGCGCTGACCGAGCAATATCTGTCGTTCATCGAGAATGCGAAGGCGTTGAAGCTGGAGATCGCCGCCGACTATCTCGTGATGGCGGCCTGGCTGGCCTATCTCAAATCCTGCCTGCTGCTGCCCAAGGACCCTGAGGTCGATCCCAGTCCCGAGGAGCTGGCGATGCGGCTCCAGCTGCGCCTCCAGCGGCTGCATGCGATGCGCGAGGCGGGCGCGCGGCTGATGGGGCGCGACCGGCTTGGCCGCGACGTCTTCGGCCGAGGCAGTCCCGAGGGGCTGAAGCTCATCCGCAAGGCAGCGTGGGATGCCAGCATCTACGACCTGATCGCCGCCTATGGCGTCGTCCGCGCGCGCGCCGACGTGCCGATGCACATCGTCCAGCGCCGCCCGGTTATGACCCTCGAACAGGCGATCGAGCGGGTGTCGATGATGGTCGGCGCAATGATCGAATGGACCAGCCTCGAAGCCTTCCTGCCGGCCGACGCCACCGGGGACTATCGCCGCTCCGCGCTCGCCTCGAGCTTCGTCGCCGCACTAGAACTGGCGCGGCAGGGCCGGGTCGCGCTGATGCAGGATGCAGCCTTCGCGCCGCTCATGCTCCGGTCCCCCGAGCCGGCATGATCAGCGAGCCCGATAACCTTCTCCGTGCGATCGAGGCAGCGCTGTTCGCCGCCGAAGCGCCGATGACCCCGAGCGAGCTTCAGAACGTCATCGGCGCCGACACTCTCGGCGACGCACTGCCGCGCCTTGCCGAATTGTATGCGGGGCGCGGGATCGAGCTCGTCGAGCGCGGCGGACGCTGGCATTTCCAGACCGCCGCCGACCTCGCCCATATCCTGAGGCGGACTCGCGAGGAGCCGCGCAAGCTCAGCCGCGCCGGGATCGAGACGCTGGCGATCATCGCCTATCACGAACCGGTCAGCCGCGCCGAAATCGAGGCGATTCGCGGGGTCCAGATATCAAAGGGCACGCTCGACGTGCTGCTCGAAGCCGGATGGATTCGCCCCGCCGGGCGGCGCGAGACTCCCGGCCGGCCGCTGCTGTTTGCCACCACCCCCGCTTTCCTCGCCCATTTCGGGCTGGACAGCCGCAAGGACCTGCCCGGCATCGCCGATCTCAAGGCCGCGGGGCTGCTCGATCCGGTCGATCTGGCTTTTGAGCAACTACAGATGGAGAGCAGCGACGATCCCGCCGAAGACGCCCCCCAGAACTAGGGCCAGCGCTCGGTTCGCTGCACGCCCGTTGCGGATTCACGGCACAGCGCCTAGATGATCGTCATCCAAGGAGATTCATGATGGGTGGTTTTAGCATCTGGCACTGGCTCGTCGTCGGCGTCGTGGTGATGCTGTTGTTCGGTAAGGGCCGTTTTTCGGACCTGATGGGTGACGTTGCCAAAGGCATCAAGAGCTTCAAGAAGGGCATGGCCGAGGAAGACGAGCCCGCGCAGCCGGCCCCGCCGCCTGCCGCGCGCCTGCAGCAACAGCCACCCGTCACGCCCAATCCCGATCCCGCTCTGCAGCCGATGCAGGATGATCGGCCGCAGAGCTGATCGGCAACCGGGCGTACTGCTGAAGCCGCGCGATGTTCGACGTCGCTCCGACAGAATTGCTGCTGGTGGCCGTGGTCGCCCTGCTGGTGATCGGCCCCAAGGATTTGCCGCGCGCGATGCGCTTCGTCGGCCAGTGGGTCGCGAAGGCGCGCGGGGTGGCGCGCCATTTCCGATCGGGCATGGACGAGATGATTCGCCAGGCCGAGCTGGAGGAAATGGAAAAGAAATGGGCCGCCGAGAATGATCGAATCATGCACGAGCATCCTCCCCAGTCTGCGCTGATCGAGGGCGAGATGCTGCCGCTGGCCGCACCGTCGGAAAGCACAGCGCCCGCGCCACCCGAAACGCCGGCTGCCACTCCGGCCTCCGCCGATCTGTTCGACCAAGCTCCCGCGGAACCGCAGTCCAGACCGCTGCCATGAACGATCTTGACGAGAGCCGCGCGCCGCTGCTCGATCACCTGCTGGAGCTGCGCCGCCGCCTGCTGATGTCGCTCGCCGCCCTCGCTCTGTGCTTCGGCGTATGCTTCTATTTCGCCCGACCGATCTTCGCCTTTCTCGTCCAGCCGCTGCTCCGCGCCGGACAGGGCAAGCTGATCTACACCCAGATTTTCGAAGCCTTTTTCGTTGAGATCAAAGTCGCCTTCTTCGCGGCGATGATGCTGGCCTTTCCGATCATTGCAAACCAGATCTGGCAGTTCGTAGCACCCGGCCTCTACCGCAACGAAAAGCGTGCGCTGCTGCCGTTCATCCTCGCCACCCCGGTGCTATTCCTAAGCGGTGCCGCACTCGCTTATTATGTCGCGATCCCCGTCGCGTTGCATTTCCTGCTAAGCTTCCAGGGCAATCTCGGCGGCGTACAGCAGGAAGCGTTGCCGGGCGTCGGCAACTATCTTTCGTTTATCATGCAATTCCTGTTTGGCTTCGGACTATCCTTCCTGTTGCCAGTACTGCTGATGCTGCTCGAACGCGCCGGGATTGTGACACGCAAGCAGCTAGTCGCCGCGCGGCGCTATGCGATCGTCGGCGCGGTGGCTATTGCGGCGGTGCTGACCCCGCCCGATATCGGATCGCAGATCCTGCTCGCGGTCCCACTTATCCTGCTTTACGAGCTCGCGCTGATATGTATCTGGTTCACCGAACGACGCCGCAAAAACGAGGCGCCCGAAACGGCCTGAGCCGTCCGGGCGCCATGTTTCCGCTCAGCGAACGGAAATAGTGTTATACCAGCTATTTGGCGGTGTCTGCCACCGTCCTGCCAGCCGAGGACACGTCCTTGCCGACGCCCTCGATGGTGTTGCAACCCGTGACCGCCAGCAAACCAACGCTAACGAGCGTGATAGCGATGGCACGTTTGATCATTCTACCCTCCAGGCACGATGTGGTCGTTTCGGGAACAGACCACATCATGCCTTTTCGGGCCAGATGATTTTTACTTGGCTTCGTCAGCCGCGTTCGCGACGGCCTTGCCGGCCGAGGACACGTCCCTGCCCGCACCTTCGACGGTGTTGCACGCGGAAACTGCCAGCAGGCTGACGCTGACGAAAGCGATGGCGATGGTGCGCTTGAACATGATGAACCCTCTCGATTGAACTGGGCTTCCACAGGGAAGCTCGACGATCAATGCGCCCGCAACGACTTTGTTCCCCATCTGTAATGGAGCAGCGGAGTTTAGTTTTCAGATACAATGCTTTGCCAAATAAATTGGGCCCGGACGCATCTACGGGGGGGATGATGCGTACGGGCCCTTTTTATATTGGATAGCGGGAGCGGGGGGGGGCAAAGCATCGCTATCCGAATGTGAGAACGGCCTATCGTGCGTGCGGTTCCGCCTGTCGTGAAATTTTTTCGAGTGGTACTCGATCCGCTCGGGCCGAGGCTCAGGGCCGGGCCGCCGCATATTTCAGCGCCGCCGAAACCAGCGCTTCAGGGCAATATGCTGATCTGAATTTCGAAGCGCCCGGCCTGAAGATCCTGGGTCAGGGCGGAGCGGAACTGCCGCGCGATGCCGGTTACGACGCGATCGAAGCGGGTAATGCCCGGATAGTCGTCAAGCGTGCCGCCCACGATGCCAACCGTCTCGATCCTCAAGGTCGCGCGATCGGGCTGGTCTGTAGCCTCTAGCGAGATCAGCACCGACCCTTGCGGATTGCAGTGCATCAGCAGTTCGACCACCTCGGTGATGAGGAAGGATGCCGGCACGGCCACATCCTGCGTCACGTGGACGTCAATCATGTTGAGCGCGATCGGCATGCCCGCCGCCCCCTGCGGGGCCGAGGCGCGCAAGGACGCCGCCAGCTCGCCCGCGAGCGCACGCATGGAAACGCCGCGATTCTCCTCCAGTTCGGCATAATGATTGCGATGGACGACCGCGAGCGCATCGACCCGGCGCTGGATCGCTCCATAGGCGGCGGCGACCGCGCCCTCCGCCCCCCGGGCGTGGAGATTGATCAGGCTGGAGACGACCTGAAGATTATTCTTCACGCGATGATGGACCTCGCGGGTAAGCTTCGTCTGGCGCGCAAGGCCGTCCTCCAGCTCGCGCTCATGATCAAGGATGCGCGCCGAGACGGCAGCGAAACTGTCGGCAAGATCCCGGATCTCATGGCTGGGCGTCGACATGCGCGGCAAATGGAGCGGTTCGCTTGTTCCTTGCCAGGTATCGATCGACTGTTTGAGCTGGCCCAGCGGGAGCAGCAACAGCCGGTTGACGATCAACCAGCCGGTGAATGCCGCGGCCGCCCACATCAGGATCGGCAGCGTTATCAGCAATATGGTGCGCGCCCGCGCGGGCGCGAGGCGATATTCGGCGACAATCGCCAGCCGGCCATCGGCAAGCGGCTGCGACAAGTGCAGCAGATTGTTGCCTGCATCGGCGCCATTGGCTTGCCGTCGATCGATCAGCGTCACTTCTGACCCGCCCTGCCGTAGCGAAAGCCGGGTCAGCG
The DNA here is from genome assembly GCF_000971055.1 of Sphingomonas sp. SRS2. GTDB lineage: Bacteria > Pseudomonadota > Alphaproteobacteria > Sphingomonadales > Sphingomonadaceae > Rhizorhabdus. Next base: position 157,568 of record NZ_LARW01000066.1, on the reverse strand, counting down.
GCAGCCCCTCATTGCGCTGATCGCCCAGACTTATTCCCGCGATGGAAATATTGGCTTCTACGAGCAGGCTGCCGTCGGGCCTGGCGGAGGTGAAATGGAACAGCCGGCGCTCGGGATCGAGCCAGACATGGTCTGCGTTGGGATCCGCTGGAGCAATCGATATGATCGCCGGCCCCCAGGACTGGCAGACCTTCCTTCCCGATCGGTCGAACAACGCCGTCGGCGGCCGCCCGCTGGGATTGAGTCGTGCCTGACGGCCGAGGGCCGCGCAGATATATTCGGGCGTTTGATTGCTCGCCACGGGCGAACGAACCGCGTCGAGGCCCATATCCAGCACGGCATCGATCTTGGCGGCGTACATGGCGGTGGTGATCTGAGCGGCGGTCTTGCGTTCCGCCGAGGCCGAGCGCGCCATGTCGAGCGAAGTCAGCAACGCTATAAACCCCAGCGGCAGCATCGCGGCCGAGAGGATCAGGAGCATCTTTGTGCCGGTTGAAAGCCGGGCGAAGACGAGTTTTGCCGGCAGGTTCATCCGCTGGCGGCGGCGACGCCGACCCAACGGTCCGGCCAGGAGGCAGACATGACCACCCGCATGACGCTCAGTCCAGCTTGCTCAGCAAATCCAGAAATTCGTTGGGGACGGCCTCATCGACCGTTTGCGAATAGACCGAGCGCAGCGCGGCCCCCACGCTTGCGTCACGCGCTGCTTCACCTCGCTTACGCTTCGCGGGCTTGCTTCCCCCGCTATCGTTCGCCGGTGACTGGATTTCATCTTTTTGTGCCAACCGGCCCACGCCCCTGAACTTCATGTCGTTGCCCAACGCTATCCAGAAAAACGGCCCTGGCAGGCGCCGCCCTTCTTGGATCGATCCGGATGCGTACCATTTTTCGACAATCGATAAAATGCACACATCGGGGATGAAACAAAAAACTCTCCCGATGGTTCCATCATCACGAATGTCTCTTTTCACACATTCGATTATCGGAAGCTGCGGGTGGCTTCCGCGACGCGGGCGGGGCTGCTATTTCCCTTCCTTACGTGGCGGCGGATATCCGTTACACATGACAGCAGGGAGTGCTGATACCAATGTCGCTCGGCCAGAAACTCGCCCCTCATCTGCCCTTTCTGCGGCGCTACGCCCGGGCGCTCACCGGAAGCCAGAGCCATGGCGACAATTATGTCCGTGCCGCGCTCGAGGCGATCGTCGCGGCCCCGGACGATTTTCCGAAGGATGTCGACGTCCGCGTCGGGCTGTACCGGACATTTCAGGCAATCTGGGCATCGGCCAATTATGACGAGTTCGAATCACCAGCTGTCGACGCCGAGCGCGAGGCTATCGCCCAGGCGCGGCTCCAGGGAATCACACCGCTGTCGCGCCAGGCGCTGCTGCTCACCGCGATGGAAGGTTTCACCGTCTCCGACACCGGCTATCTCATCGGGACTTCCCCGGAAGAGGTAGAGGCGCTGGTGGCCGATGCGATCGCCGAAATCGATCGTCAGACCCGCACAGACGTTCTGATCATCGAAGACGAACCGATCATCGCCATGGATCTTGAAACGATCGTCCGCGATCTTGGCCACAGCGTCAGCGGCGTCGCCGTCACCCGCGACGAAGCGGTGGCGCAGGCGCATGCACATCGGCCGGGCCTCGTGCTCGCCGACATCCAGCTTGCCGACGACAGCTCGGGCATCGACGCGGTGAAGGACATATTGTCGGAGTTCAGCGTGCCGGTCATCTTCATCACCGCCTTCCCCGAGCGGCTGCTGACCGGCGAACGTCCCGAGCCGACCTTCCTGATCACCAAGCCGTTCCAGCGGTCGACGGTAAAGGCGGCGATCAGCCAGGCGCTGTTCTTCAACGCCGCAACCGTCGAGGCCTGACCCACGATTCGTTTCGGGACCGGTTTTATTGGAACCGGTCTAGGTTCCCATCGTTCTACCACTGCAACGGACACCCAAGTCCGGGGCATCAAGAGTGATGGGAACAGTTTATGCTAATGACCAAAAGACGGCCAACGGCATATTCTCACAGCGGGACAACAAAGCATATGAACGATGATGATCGGGACGACGCAGGTGCGGAGGCGCCGGCTGCCGAACTGGTCGCCTTGTCCGATGACGAGTTCAAGACCGAGCTCGCTCGCGTCATTCCCCATCTTCGCGCCTTTGGCCGCTCGCTGTCGGGCAATCGCGACCTTGCCGATGATCTTGTCCAGGAAACGCTGATGAAGGCATGGGCGGCGCGGCAGCGTTTCCAGGCCGGCACCAACATGCGCGCCTGGACGTTCATCATCCTGCGCAACCTGTTCCTGTCGCAAATGCGGCGTGCCCGCTTCCGTGGCGAGTGGGATCAGCATGCCGCCGACAAACTGCTCGCGGCCCCTGCATCACAGGATCGCCATATCGAGCTGGCCGACATGCAACGAGCGCTGCTCCATTTGCCGCAACCCCAGCGCGAGGCGCTGATCCTGGTCGGCGCGGGCGGCTTCGCTTATGAGGAAGCCGCGGATATCTGCGGATGCGCGGTCGGCACGATCAAGAGCCGCGTCGCCCGGGGCCGCGCCGCCCTCGAGCAGCTGCTCGACCATGGCCAACTGCCCTCGCGCCGCGACCACAAGACCGATCCATCGACCACGACCCTTCAGCAGATCATGGCCGACGTCGAATTCCTCAGCAAGGAATAGACGTCTGGCTTGCCTGCGGCCGAATAGCAAAGCGCCGCGCTGAACCAGGTTCAGCGCGGCGCTTTTGCGTTCCGGCATGTATCGGGAGCGGTTAGCGGTCGAGCTTCTTGAGCAACCGGCTGAACTCGTCCGACAAGCCGTAATTTTCAGGGTCGAAGGCGGCGCGCAACGCATTGCCGATGCCCTCATGTCGGGCAGGCGCACTGATCGTCGCCGACTGAGCGATCCGGGCATTCGATGCCATATAAGAGGAGCTCCGCTTTTCCATGCGATTATAACGCCGCAGTCGGCGCAAGTATCCCGATGTTGCACTCCCGTACGAATCGCCTATGCCGAGCGCGATGAATTCGCGCGCGAATATTGCTGTCTTTTCCGACACTTTGCGCCGGATCGGCGCATTTTCGCCATTTCTGGCAAGCCTTGCCGAGCGCCATCCCGATACCGTCGCGGCGGTCCGCGATCGGGGGCTGGCCCACGCGATTCGGGATGGGTTCGCGGCAGTGGAATCGCCCGACACCGGCGTCACGCTGCGCCTGCAGCGGCAAAAATTATCGCTCGCGACCGCCCTTGCCGACCTCGCCGGCATCGCGTCGCTCGAAGAAGTGGTCGAGCATCTCTCGGCGTTCGCTGATCATGCACTGGATCGCGCGATCCGCGCAGCGATTATCGAGCGCACACCCGATGCCGAACCTAGGGGTTTCGCCGCGCTCGCGCTGGGCAAGCATGGCAGCCGGGAGCTCAACTATTCTTCGGACATCGATCCGATCCTGATCTTCGATCCAGAGACGCTGCCGCATCGCCCACGCGAGGAACCGGTCGAGGCGGCGGTGCGGATCGCACGGCGGGTCGTCGAGCTGCTCCAGAATCGTGATGAGCATGGCTATGTCTTCCGCGTCGACCTGCGACTGCGCCCGTCGCCGGAGGTATCGCCGCTCGCGCTGCCGATCGACGCCGCGCTGAGCTATTATGAATCGGCGGCGCTGCCGTGGGAACGCGCCGCCTTCATCCGCGCGCGCGCCGCCGCCGGGGACATCGCGCTCGGCCAGGGCTTCCTCGACGCGATCCGTCCTTTCGTCTGGCGGCGGACCATCGATTTCGGAGCAGTCCAGGAAATCCGCCAGATTTCGCGCCGCATCCGCGACCATTATGCGCAGGGCCAGATTCTCGGCCCCGGCTATGACCTGAAGCGCGGACGCGGCGGCATCCGCGAAGTCGAGTTCTTCGCGCAGATCCACCAGCTCATCCATGGCGGCCGCGAGCCGCAGCTTCGCGTGCCGGCAACACTCGACGCGCTCAAGGCGCTGGGCGAAGCCGGACGAATCGATGCGGGCCTCGCAGGACAGTTAAGTGACGCCTATCGCCTCTACCGCACGATCGAGCACCGATTGCAGATGGTCGACGACCACCAGACCCATCGGCTGCCCAAGCAATCCGAAGCACTCGACAATGTCGCACGGCTGCACGGTCTGGACGACGGCGCCGCGCTGATCGATCTGCTGCGTACGCCGATCGAACTGGTCGGCGCCGCCTATGACGGGCTCGATCATGACGGCGAGGAACGGCTCCCGGTCCAGACCGAAAAACTTGAGGCGGCGCTGGCCGATGCCGGCTTCAGCGACGCCGCCGCGGCACGCCAGCGCATCGACAATATGCGCGACGGCAAGAGCCGGTCGCTGCGCACCCCGATAGCGCAGGCCGCGCTGGAGGCGATGCTGCCCACGCTCGTCGCCGCACTGGGCAAAGCCCCGTCGCCGCACGACGCGCTCAATCGCTTCGATGATCTTGTCGCGGGGTTGCCCAGCGCGATCAATCTGTTTCGCCTGCTGGAAGCTCGCCCTTCGCTCGCCCGCGCGCTGATCGACGTACTGAGCCATGCGCCTACCCTGTCGCAGGCGCTGAGCCGCCGCCCCGCGCTGCTTGACGGGCTGATCGATTCGACCGCGCTCGCGCCGCCGCCGCCTTTCGAGGTTCTGGTCGAGGAGTTCGCCATCGCAGAACGCAGCGACAGCTATGAGCAACTGCTCGACCTCGTCCGCCAGCGCGTCGGCGAGCGCCGCTTCGCGCTCGGCGTCCAGCTGATCGAGAGCGTCGCCGATCCCATCGATGTGGCGCAGGGCTATGCCCGGGTCGCCGAAGCCGCCTTCGACGTGCTGGCGCGGGCGACGATCGCCGAGTTCGAGCAGACCCATGGCCGGGTGCCCGGCGGCGAATTGGTGGTGATCGCGCTCGGGCGGCTCGGCGGCGGAGCGCTCACCCACGCGTCCGACCTCGACATCATCTATCTGTTCACCGGCGATTTCATGCCAGAGTCCGACGGCCGCAAGCCGCTTGGCGCGACCACCTATTTCAACCGGCTCGCCCAACGCATATCGGGAGCATTGTCGGTGCCGACCGCGTCGGGGCCGCTCTATGAAGTCGACACGCGGCTGCGCCCATCGGGCGCGCAAGGTCCGCTCGCCGTATCGGTCGACAGCTTCGAGCAATATCAGCGCAAGAGCGCCTGGACCTGGGAGCATATGGCGCTGACCCGTGCGCGAACGGTCTTCGGATCGGCGGCGGCGCGCGCCGAGGTCGACGCGATCATCGCCGCGACATTGGGTCGCGACCGCGATCCGGCGGCGCTCACCGCCGACGTCGTGAAGATGCGTGGCGACATCGCCAGGCACAAGCCGGCCAAAGGCCCGTTCGACGTCAAGCTGGTCGAGGGTGGGCTGATCGATGCCGAATTCACCGTCCACCTGCTGCAGTTGCGCCACCGGATCGGCTTCGATCCGAAACTGCGTAGCGCGATGCGCGCCCTCGCCGGGCAGGGGCTCATCGATCCCGAGACGATCCCGGCGCATGAGCTGATGACGCGGATGCTGGTAACGCTGCGGCTCATCTCGCCCGCCTCGGCCGAGCCCCCGGCGGCGTCGCAGCCGCTCGTCGCGCGCACCTGTGGCCAGCCCGACTGGGAGTCGCTGGTTAAGGCATATGAAAGGGCGCGCGCATTGATCGCCGCCGAGTGGAAGCGCGTCTCGACGGCGCAGTAGGCTCAGAAAATACCCATTTCTCGGGAATATTCCGGCTTTGGAACTATTTTTAGACAAAAGACGGTTCCCGGGATTTTAACCAGTCTAAGGCACGCCGATTTAAAGAACTCGCGCTATCACCGCATTCATCAAGTGTGTGTTGCGTAGCGTGAGAAACATCGATGGTTGTATTCATCGAAAGGGCGCCCCAGCGTATCGGGGCGCCCCCACTCTTCTGGCCCATTGGGGCATGAAGCACGATCCGATGCTTACGGCTCTGGCCGAGGCAGGTCCGCGCCGTGCCGCCGATAAGCCCATTCCCCCGGCCTCGCTGCTTGCCGAGCTTGAGCGCCGCTGCGCCACCCTGCGTATCCAGTCGGGCGGCGAGCGGATCGACATGCTGTTCGCGCAGCTCGACGAATTCGCCATATTGGCCGCAGACCTGATCGACAGCCTCGCTGCCCCCGCAACGCTCCAGCCCCCGATGCGGCGCGCTTTCGACGCGGCCCATGCCGGGTTGGAAAGCGCGTTCGTTCAGGCCGAGGCGATCCTGGCGCCGCTGTCGAGCCTGCTGCTGACCGGCAATGGCTTCGACGGCGCGGTCGCGGCGGCGGCCGAGCTGCTTGCCACCCTCGCCCCGATCCGCGCCGACGCCACGCGGCTTCACGACCGGCTGGCGCGCGACCTGTGCGCGCTGCTCTATCCGGGGGTGCGCAACGGGATCGAGGTCCGGCTGATCGACGCTGGCTTCGCCGACCCGATCACAGCCGCCCGCCGGCTTCAGGAATGGCAGCGTGGCATGCCCGGTGTGCTCCAGCGTGCGTCCGAAAAGCGCGCGCTGACCGCCGTGCTACCGATGCTGATCGACGAGCTCGAACGCTTCGAGGATCCCGACGCAGCGCTGGCCGCGCTCGACGAGATCGTCTGCCGCCTGCCGGCCGACATCGTGCTGTTCGGCCCGCTGCGGGCGCGGCCGTCACTGCTTAAGTCACTGCTCTGCCTGCTCGGGCAAGCACCGACACTGTCACGTCACCTGATCGCGCAGCCCGATCTGATCCGCCGGCTGATCGACAGCAGCGCCTATGCGCCACTCCCCGCGCCCGCCGACCTCGACGCCGAATTCCGGCTGCTCGTCAGCGGCGGCGACCGCGCGGCCGGGCATCTCCGCGTCGCGCAGGCGCTCAGCGGCTATCGCTTCGGCCTCGGCCTTCAGATGCTGGAAGCCACCGACGACGCGCTCGACATCGCCATCGCCACTTGCGATCTGGCCGAGGCCGGCCTGCGAACCATGGCCGATGACGTGCTCGCGCGGATGAAGGAAAATCACGGCGTCGTTCCCGGTGCCGAGTTGGTGATCCTCGCGCTCGGCCGCTTCGGCGGGCGGTCGCTCACCGATGTCTCGGACCTCGACATCATCTATCTGTTCACCGGCGACTATCGGGCGAGCAGCGATGGCCGCAAGCCGCTCGACGCGAATGAATATTTCAGCCGGGTCGCGCAGCAGATCACCACCGCGATGTCGACCGTGACCACCCTCGGCCCGCTCTATGAGATCGACACGCGGCTGCGGCCCTGGGGGGCGAAGGGTCTGCTTGCCTGCTCGACCGACACCTACCGCCGCTATCATAGCGATAATGCCTGGACTTGGGAGCATATGGCGCTGACCCGCGCACGGCCGGTCTATGGCTCCGAAGACGCCCGGCGCGAAGTGAAGTCCATCATCAACCAGCGGCTGCGCGCGCCACGCGACCGCGACGCGCTGCTGCGCGATGCGGTGAAGATGCGCGGAGAGATTGCAAGGCATAAGCCGCCGCGCGGGCCTTTCGACGTGAAGCTGCTGCCGGGCGGACTGGTCGATCTCGAATTCGCGGTTCATGTCCGCCAGCTCGACCAGCATGTCGGCATCCATCCGCGCCTGCGCACCGCGATCCGGTCGCAGGTCAGCGCCGGATTGATGGATGCCGCGGTTATAGCGGCGCATGAGACGCTGAGCCGGATGCTGATCGTGCTGCGCCTGTTGTCGCATCATTGCCACGAGCCCGCGCCCGGGCAGCGCCCGGTGATCGCCCTGGCCTGCGGCTTCGATGATTGGGACGCGCTGGTTGCCGGCTATGCGGCGGCGCGGGCGACGGTCGATCACGCCTGGACCAGCGTGATCGGCGAGCCCGCCGCGCGCGGCTGTTGAACTTCGCCGCCCGGTCATCCTAAAGATCGTCCACCCCTGGGAGACAGACGATGCTGAAAGATGGCGACAAGGCCCCGAACGTGACACTGCCGCTGCCCGACGGCAGCGCGACGAGCATCGCCGATCAGGCGGGCAAGATTCTCGTCCTCTATTTCTACCCCAAGGACGACACGCCGGGCTGCACCACCGAAGCAAAGGCTTTCACCGCGCTCGCCGGCGAATTCGCCGGGGCCGGGGCGACGATCATCGGCGTCTCGAAAGACAAGCCGGCCAGGCACCAGAAGTTCATCGACAAATATGGGCTGAAGGTCAGCCTGGCCTCGGACAGCGACGACAGTATCTGCGAAGCCTATGGCACCTGGATCGAGAAGACCCTCTACGGCCGCAACTATATGGGCATCGATCGCGCGACCTTCCTGATCGGCAAGGACGGCAGGATCGCGCGCATCTGGCGCAAGGTGAAGGTCAAGGGCCACGCCGAAGAGGTGCTGGCGGCAGCGCAGGCGCTCTGACGGCTATTTCCTCGGCAGATATTCCCCGAACGCCTCGACCACCTGTGCATATAGCACTTTCTTGAACGGGACGATCAGGTCGACCAGTTCGCCGGCATCGGCCCATTTCCAGGCGCGGAATTCGGGTTCGGGGGTTTCAAGATTGATATCTTCGTCGCGACCGAGGAAGCGGGCGACGAACCAATGCTGCGCCTGCCCCCGATATTTGCCGCCCCAGATCTTGCCCCTCAGTTCGGGCGGCAGATCGTAGAGCAGCACATCGGGCGCACGGCCCAATATCTCGACGAGACGCGGCGGGATGCCCGTTTCTTCCTCCAGCTCGCGCAGCGCGCCGGCTTCGGGATTCTCGCCGGGGTCGAGCCCGCCCTGTGGCATCTGCCACGCTTCGAGCGAGCTATCGATCCGCTGGGCGACGAACACCTTGTCCTCACCGTTGAGCAGCATGATCGCCGCGGCAGGGCGATAGGGGAGTTGAGGTTTCATGGGCGATATTCCTCGATCATCGTGCGGAAGGCGCCAAGACAGCCGCGCAGGTCCTGCTGCGACGAGGGGATCGCCCGGCGCAGCGTGAGCCAGCCGTGGATATTGCCCTTTGCCTCGCGATATTCGGTCGGCACCCCCGCCTCGATACATGCCATCGCATAGGCGCGCGCCTGATCGAGCAGCGGATCGAGCGTCGCCGCGACGACAAGCGCCGGCGGCATGCCGCGCTGGTCGCCGAGCCGGGGCGACGCCCGCCAATGCCCGAAATCCGGCGCATAATGATCGTTGAACCAGCGCAGTGTATCGAGGCTGAGCATATAGCCTTCGCCCAGCCGTTCGGTCGATGGGTAACGCTTGCGCAGGTCGACCGCCGGATAGAGCGCCCAGAGCGCGATCACGGGGAGCGCCGCGGGATGGTTGCGCAGCGCCATCGCGGTGACGATCGACAACGTGCCGCCGGCGCTGTCCCCGGCGAAGGCGATCGAATTGAAGCTGCGCCCGAACAAAACCCCCTGCTCCGCCACCCAGCGCGCCGCGACCTCGCAGTCGTCCGGCGCTCCGGGCCACGGGCATTCGGGCGCGAGCCGGTAATCGATCGACAGCAGCGGCAGATCGAGCCCGATCGCGATATCGGCGCAGGCGGCATCATAGATATCGAGATCGCCGACGACGAAGCCGCCGCCATGGAAGAACACGATCAGCGGCCCCTCATCGCGCCGCTTGCGCGCATCATAGAAGCGCGCCGGGATGGAGCGGCCGTCGGGCGCGGCGATGTAGAGATCCTCGCGCGTCGCAATGTCAGGGCTGTCCACATCGGCGATCGCGCGCAGCCGGGCCGCCATCTGGCGCGCGGTCGCGGGCTCGACCTCGTGGGTTCTGGGGCCTTCGCGGCGGTTGAGGTCGTCGAGAAACGCTCGGACATCGGGACGGACAAATTCTTCGCTCATGGCCTTCCATCGGTAAAAGCGGCTAGCGTGGCAAGATGCTCCAGCTCGTGCATCATCCTTATTATGTTTCTCCGGCGCAGCCGGGCAGCACGTTCAGCTTCGACAAATATGGCCTGGTGATGATTGCGCTGGCCGAAACGGGCACGCCGCACCGGCTGCACGAGCCCGAACCGATGCCCCGAATATGGATCGAGGCGCTCCACGATCCCGCTTATGTCGCCGAGGTGGCCGAGAGCCGGGTGCCACCCGACAAGACGCGGCGGATCGGCTTTCCCGTCACCGAGCGGGTGACGCGGCGCGCGTTCCTTGCCCCCGGCGGAACCTGGCTCGCGGCGAAGCTTGCCCTCGCGCACGGTTATGCCGCGAATAGCGCGGGCGGCAGTCACCATGCGCTGGCCGAGACGGGAGCCGGATATTGCGTCTTCAACGATCTCGCCATCGCCGCCAACCGGCTGATCGCCGAGGGCGACGCGCGGCGGGTTATGATCGTGGATCTCGACGTGCACCAAGGCGACGGCACCGCGGCGCTGCTCGGCGGCCGCGCCGATATCTTCACCTTCTCGATCCATGCCGAGAAGAACTTTCCGACCCGCAAGGCGCGCTCCAGCTTCGATCTCGGCCTGGCCGACGCGATGGGCGACGACGCCTATCTGGCGGCACTCGCCGATCATCTGCCTGCCGCCATCGCTGGTTTCGGGCCTGACATCATCCTCTACCAAGCCGGCGTGGATCCGCATCGCGACGACAAGCTCGGCCGCCTCGCGCTCAGCGACGATGGGCTGCGGGCCCGCGACCGTTTCGTCATGGCGCAGGCGCGGGGCGGCGACATTCCCCTCGCCAGCGTGCTCGGCGGTGGCTATGGCGACGACCGCCTCGAAGTGGCGCGCCGGCATGTCCGCTCGATCCTCGCGCTCGACGGGGCGTTTCGGGATTTCACCGTCGCCCCCGGGAGGCCGGGGCCGCCAGAGATCGAAGATGACCTTGCCGCAACCAACTGAGCCGACCGAGGAAGGCGGCGGCCCCGGCCTCCGCCGGGACGACGTTTCGTCCGCCTGCCGCTCGGTGCTCGACGAGGCCGATCCGCTCGCCAAGGTAAAGGCTGCGCGCCAGGCTGCACGCGACTGGCGGCTGGGGCGACTCGACTGGGCCTTCACCACGCCGATGCCCGATCGTCCGGCGCGGAGCGATCGGCCGCCGCTGCTGCCGCCGTCGCGCATGCCCAGGCGCGGCCGCGCCGGTTCGGCCCGTGCGCGGATCGCGATGCTGCACGCGCTGGCGCACATCGAATATGTCGCTATCGATCTCGCCTTCGATCTGATCGGGCGGTTCGGCGCGTCCTTTCCGCATCGATTCGTCGACCAGTGGATGAAGGTCGGCGCCGAGGAAGCGATGCACTTCGCGCTGCTCGAAAGACGGCTGAATGCATATGGCGCACGCTATGGCGACCTGCCTGCCCATGACGGTTTATGGGAGGCGGCGGAGACGACGGCGGCCGATCCGCTGGCCCGGCTGGCGGTCGTTCCGATGGTCCTCGAAGCCCGCGGACTGGACGTAACCCCCTCATTGATAAGCCGTTTCGAAGCAGCGGACGATATGAGGTCGGGGCGGATATTGCGCCGCATCGCCGAGGACGAGATTGGTCATGTTGCAGCCGGGGTCGAATGGTTCAGATTCTTGTGCGACCGCGAGCGAATCGATTGCGTGCAAAACTGGCAATTACAGGTTCGTCGACATTTTCGGGGCACCATTAAGCCGCCGTTCAACGACTCATCCCGTGCGAAAGCCGGTCTGACGAAAGAGATGATGGCCGGGGTTGCCGCGCCTTGTGATCTTTCTCACACAAACTTTGTCGCAGAAGGGGGGGCTATTCCTGACCGCGGCTAAACAGGGCCCGACCGGATGTTTCGGTTGGGATCGTTCCGGTCGCGGGGGAATTATGCACTTTCTGGCCAATGTTGTTTCTGCCGGGCTGCGCCTTGCCGCCAAATCGCTGTCATCGACCCGCACGAAGCTGCTCGCTGCAGCACTGCTGCTCGCGTCGTCGGTCTCGCCCGCACTGGCACAGGGCGGGGAACTTTCGGATAACGCTCGCGGCGCCGCTCAGTTCCATGCGCTGTTCCAGTCGTGGAAGAAACTGGACGCGATGAACAACGGTGCGATCTCGATCCCCTCGATCCTGCCGATCGCCAATTTCACCCTGTCGAGCTCATTCGGCGTCCGCTCCGATCCCTTCGCCGGGTCGGCCGCGATGCATGCCGGCATCGACCTCGCGTCGCGCAGCGGCACCCCGATCTATGCGACCGCCGACGGCGTAGTCGACCGCGCCGAGTGGTTCGGCGGCTATGGCAACATGGTCCAGATCGACCACGGCAAGGGCATCGCCACCCGTTATGGCCATATGTCGCGCATTGCCGCTCGCCATGGCGACCGCATCAAGCGCGGCGACCTGATCGGCTATGTCGGCTCGACGGGCCGTTCGACCGGCAACCATCTCCATTATGAAGTCCGCATCGACGGCCGCGCCGTCAATCCGATGCCCTTCCTGCAGTCGGCCGATTATCTGATCGCGATGAAGGAAGGCTCCGCCGACGTCGCGCTGGGCGGTCCCGAGGACTGAGATTCATCGAATAAAGACGGGAAAGGGGTCGTCGGCATTGTCGGCGGCCCCTTTGAAGCTTATCTTCACGGCATGAACGCACAGCCAGACATCCAGCAGGCCGAGATCGACCTGACCCCATCCGCCGCCGCGCGAGTGGCGATAATAGCCAAGAAGACCGGCAAGCCGGCGATCCTGCGGCTGGCGATAGACGGCGGCGGCTGCGCGGGTTTCCAGTATAAGTTCGAGCTCGCCGAAGCTCCGGCCGACGACGATGTTGTCACCATCCGCGACGGCGTGTCGCTGGTGGTCGATCCGATGAGCCTCGACCTCGTCCGCGGCGGCGCGGTCGATTATGTCGAGTCGCTGGGCGGCGCAGCCTTTCAGGTGACCAATCCCAATGCGGCCTCGGGCTGCGGCTGCGGATCGAGCTTCTCGGTCTGATCACGGTCATGAGCGGGTGACGCGGCGCGTAGGGCGCGCTATCCCCGCCCCATGAAGATATCGACCTTCAACATCAACGGGATCAAGGCCCGTCTTCCCCGCCTGATCGAATGGCTCGAGCAGAAGGCGCCCGACGTCGCCTGCCTGCAGGAGATCAAGACCTCCGATGAGACCTTCCCGATCGCCGATATCGAAGCGGCGGGCTATGGCGCGATCTGGCATGGGCAGAAGGGCTTCAACGGCGTCGCCATCCTGGCCAAGGGCGCGCAGCCGGTCGCGCGGCTCAAGGGCCTGCCCGACGATCCCGATCCGACCCTCAGCCGTTATATCGAAGCCGAGATAAACGGCGTGATCGTCGGATCGATCTACCTGCCCAACGGCAATCCGGTGCCGGGGCCCAAGTTCGATTACAAGCTCGCCTGGTTCGACAAGCTGATCGATCACGCCGCCGGCCTCTGGGCCAGCGAAATGCCGGTCGTGCTGGCGGGCGACTATAATGTCATTCCCACGCCATCTACCGACGACGTGTTTTCGGAACGCGCGATGGCGGCCGATGCGCTGACCCAGCCTGAGAGCCGATCGGCCTTCCGCCGCCTGTGCAACGCCGGCTGGACCGATGCGGTGCGCACCATCCATCCGCACGGGCCGGTCTATACCTTCTGGGACTATCAGGCTGGAGCGTGGCAACGCGACGCGGGCTTCCGCATCGATCATCTGATGCTGAGCCCCGCCGCCGCCGACCGGCTGACCGGTGCCGGGGTCGACAAGGATACGCGCGCGCTCGAAAAGGCGAGCGACCATGCGCCGACCTGGATCACATTAAGGTGATTGCGCAACCGCTCCGTGTTACCCCCTTGTAATAGGGAGCGTTGCGCGAAACGGCGGAGAGTGAACCATGGCGACAAAGGTTCAGGGGCGAACCAGGGCGGTATCGTCCGAACGAAAATTCTACGCCGCGATGGCGATCACGATGGTCCTGTCGATCGTGGCCGGCTTCGCGCCGAGCTATTATATGCGCGGCGTCGTCCCAGCTGCTTTTCCGCTGCCATCGATAACCCCGCTGATGCACCTTCACGGCGTGCTGTTCACCGCCTGGATGCTGCTCTTTCTGGTCCAGACGCTGCTGGTGACCAACGGCCGGCCCGACATTCACCGGAGACTTGGCCTGACCGCTGTCGCGATGCTGCCCGCGATGATCGTGGTCGGCACACTGGCCAGCCTCTATCAGGTCATACGCGCCTCCGGCCCGCCGATGGTTCCGCCGCTCAGCTGGCTGTCGATCCCGCTCCTCGCCGTACCGGTCTATGCCGGGCTGATCGGCTGGGCGCTGGTCAAGCGCCGCGATTCGCAGACCCACAAGCGGCTGATGATGATCGCGATGATGGAAATGACCAGCCCGGGCTTCGGACGCATGCCCTTGCCCGCTTTCATCCCCGGGCCGGTGGTACTGTTCGGTTTCAGCGACCTGTTCCTCGTCGCGCTGATCGCCTGGGATTATAAGCAGAAGGGCCGCATTCACCGCGCGACAGCGATCGGCGGCGGCATCATGATCGCTTCGCAGATCTTCCGGCTGGCGACCTGGCAGACCGAAACCTGGCTCGCCTTCGCCCGCTGGTCGGTGAGTTTCGTTTCTTAGCGGAGCAGCACGCCGCCAAGATTACTGCTGGCGGTTCTTCGCCACGCTCGCGTCCATCTTCGCGAGCTGTTCCGGCGTAGCGGGCGGCTGCTGCGCCTTCCATTCGGAATAGGGCATCCCATAGACCGCCTCGCGCGCCGCCTCCTTGTCGAGGCTGCCCGCCGCCGCATCGCCGACCCAGTCCGACAGGCAATTGCGGCAGAAGCCCGCGAGGCCCATCAGGTCGACATTCTGCGCATCATCGCGATGCTGGAGGTGGCGGACCAGCCGGCGAAAGGCGGCGGCGGCGATCCTGTCGTCGATATCGTCGATCGTCATCGGTCTCTCCTTCATTTCTGGCGCCACGCGAGCAGCGACAGGCCGAATATGATGAAAAGCCCGCCGGTGGCGCGATTGAACAGCCGCTGCCAGCGCGCCTCTCGCATGAAACGGGCAAGGGTGCGCCCGCCGGTCGCATAGGTCAGGTACCAGCTCATCTCGATCACCACAAAAGTGATGAGCAGGATCGCGAATTGCGGAGCCTTCGGCAAAGCCGGGCTGACGAATTGCGGGAAGAAGGCGGCCGCGAAGATCACCGCCTTGGGGTTGCTGACGCTGATCAGGAAGCCCGCGCGAAACAGCTCGGCCCGGGTCTTCCGCGCAGGTTCGATGTCACCGCTATCGATGTCGATCGGCGGGCTGTCGTCGCGCCACGCCTTGATCCCTATCCAGATCAGGTAGAGCGCCCCCGCGATCTTTATCGCGGTAAGCAGTTGCGGCAGTGCCGAGAGCAGCGCGCTCATCCCCATCGCCGAAAGGCCGAACAGGGAGAGTAATGCGAGCATGCAGCCCGCCATGGTGAACGATGCGCGGGGAAGCCCATGGCGCATCCCCTGGCTCATGACGTGCAGCATGTTCGGCCCCGGCATCGCCGAGATCAGGAAGGTCGCGCAGACGAATATCCACCAGCTTTGCAGCGACACGGCCGTTTCCCGTCAAAGAGCCTTGGAATAGATCCGGTAGACCTTGTTCACCTTGCCGTTCACCGCCTCGGCGATCGACCGCATGCCTTGATTATTCTCCAGGATCCAGCCGATCTCGGCCCGGGTCGCGCCATAGTCGGCGACCGAATCGCGGCGGATATATTCGATCATCATGAAAGCGAGCTGGCTGGCCAGGCGGGTCGCCTGAAGCTTCCGCGCGACGCCCATCAGCGGCACGCGCATCGTGCGCACTTGCGGCCGCCGGAGGCGCCACAGCAGCTTCGCCCAGCCGAACGGAAAGAGCCGTCCGTCGAGATCCGCGATGGTCTCGTTGAGGTCGGGCAAGGTCAGCATGAATGCGACCGGCTCGCCTTCCACCTCGGCGATGCGGACCAGATCCTCGAACACCACCGTCTTCAGCTTCTTCGCGGTATAGGCGATCTCATTCGGCGTGATCGGGACGAAGCCCCAATTGTCCGACCAGGCATCGTTGAGAATTGACAAGAGAAGCGAGGCCTCCTCGTCGAAGCGACTCTTGTCGACCTTGCGGATTGTGATGCGCGGGTTGCGCTCACCCGAGGCTATGATCCGCTGCAGCAGTGGCGGGAAATTCTGGGTGATATCGAGCTCGTAGCAGAGCAGGTCCTTGATCCCGCCATAGCCCAGCGCTTCGACCCAGCCCTGATAGGCGGCACTGGCATGCCCCATCATGATCGTCGGCGGATGATCATGCCCCTGCACGAGCAGGCCGGGCTCCTCCCAGATCGAGCAGCTGAGCGGCGCCATTGCGCTGGTCATGCCCCTGGCGCGCAGCCAGTCCTCGGCGGCGGCGATCAACGCGGAGGCGACCTCCTGATCGACCGCTTCGAGCAGGCCCCAATTGCCGATGCCGGGCCCCCCGCCTTGCTCGGCGGGCATCGCCAGCCAGAGGTGATCGATATGCGCCGATATCCGCCCGACCAGCGTGCCGTCGCGTTCGGCGAGAAACAGCTGCTGGTCGGCATGTTCGTAGAAGGGGTTCTTACCCGGTGTGACGAGCTCGAGCGCTTCGATACGCAGCGGCGGTACCCAGTTGGGATCGCCGGCATTGAGCTTATAGGCCAGCTCGACGAAGCGCTTCCGCTCCGCCTTGCCGGTGACGGGACGGATCGTGACGGGCATCCGGGCCCGCCTTAGTGCGGGATACGCTGGCTGGGGTGACCAGTGGCGACACCGCCCGACAGGCGCGCCACCTGCGGATAACGCTCGGCGACCTCGGGCGTATAGCCCAGGTTGAATACCGTCTCGCTCTTCTTGTCCTTCTCGATCCGCTCGTAATAGGTGCCGAACAGCCGATCCCAGAAATAGTTGGTGATGCCGAAATTGCCGCGCTCATCATGGAAATGATGCGCCATGTGCCGCGCCTTCATCTCGACGAGCATCTTGTTCTTCGGCTTGTAGGCCAGATGCTGGATGCAATGGCAGAACTCATAAAAGCAGGTCGTCAGCAGGCCGGTGGCGAAGGCCGCCAGCGCGCCGCCGACGCCACCGAACCAATAGCCGAGCGGCGCGGTTGCGATCGCGATCGTCGGCAAGGTGGTGTGGAGCGCGCCGAAAAGGATCTCGAGTCGATTCGGATCCTGGTGGTGATCATAATGGATGCGCTTCCAGGTCGCGGCGAGCAGCGGCACCTTGAACATCCAGCGGCTGTGCAGCACCCAGCGGTGCAGGCAGTACCAGACCAGCGGGTAGACCATCAGCGAGACACCGATTGCCGCAAGCGTCGGCATGAGCGGCGCGGGATAAAGAAAAAAGAGCCCGATCGCCACGAACGCGCTGGCCAGATAGCCCATGATGGCGGGATATTGGAAATAGGCGATCACCAGCTCCCGCAGGGTCATGCGGTCGAGATGGTGTTCCTTGGCCCAAAAGGCCGGCTTGATGGCGGTAAGCTTCACGCAAATCCTCGAAAAATCGATGCCGGCCTATGTGGGCCTAATATGGCTATCGCGTCTGGCGTTGCAATGCGGCGCTTTTGCGACAGCCTCATGGCCGTGCTCTATTTTCCTTTGGCTTGCGTGGCGCTTAACAGATTGTCGCGCAACCGCTACCGGGCCGATACTCTATTCCTCGGTGCGGATCAGCACCGCCTCACCGATCAGCAGGAACAGCAAGAAGGGCGCCCAGGCGGCGAGTGTCGGCGGATAAGCTCCGAGATTGCCCATCGCGAGCGCGAAATTATCGGCGACGAAATAGGCGAACCCCAGCCCCATGCCGATCACCGCGCGCACGAACAAATGGCCGGACCGGGCAAGCCCGAAGGCCGCCACCGCCGCCAGCAACGGCATCAGCACCGCCGAGAGCGGGCCCGACAGCTTGTGCCACAGCCCCGCCTGAAGCGGCCCGGTAGGCCGGCCCGCGGCGTCGAGATCGGCAATCGCCGTCCGCAGCTGCAGGATCGAGCGCGAGGCGGGATCGACGCTGGAGAGGGTGAAGCGGTCGGCGGTAACGCCGCGCGCGAAGTCGTACACCGGCAGCGTGGTGGTCACGCCACGCTCGACATCGAACCGCGCGGCATTGTTGAGCCGCCAGCCGCCCTCGGCCTGCCGCGCGCGCATGCCTTTGATGATCGAGATCAGCCGGCCGCCATTGCGGTCATAGATGGTGACGCGATCAAGCTCGGTCCGGGTGCCCCGCCCCCGCGCGCTGGCGGCGTGGATCAGGTCGTCGCCGTCGCGGACCCAGACGTTGTTGGCGATGCCGCGGTCGCGCGGAATCGGCCCATAATCGGCATTGGTCCAGGCACTCAGCGTCGCGGTCGACCGCGCAACGACGCGCTCGTTGAAGATCAGCGACCCCAGCGCGATGCCGATGCTGGCGACGACCAGCGGCGCCAATATCTGGTGCGCGGATATTCCCGCCGCCTTCATCGAGATGATCTCGCTGTTCTGGTTGAGCGTCACGAAGGTGATCAGCGTTGCCAGCAGCGCCGCGAAGGGCAGGAAACGCGCGATGATCTGCGGGGTCCGCAGTGTCACATAAAGCCAGAGCTGGGCATTACCGTTACCCGGATAGGCGAGGATGTCCCCCGATTCGCCGAGTAGGTCGAGCGCCATCAGCACGATCACCAGCGCCGCCAGCACGGCGACAAAGCGGACCAGGAAGATACGCGCCATGTAAAAGGTAATCGTCCGCGAGGCGAAGAAGGAGATATTCATCAATTGGCCTCCTTCCGGCGGAATTTGACCCAGCGGACCACCGTCTTGACCGCCTTGTCGGCGCCGCGTTCGAGCGCGCCGATCGGCTGGCCACCGGGAACATGCGCGATAGTGCGATACATCCACCAGACCAGCGCCGCGAATGCCAGGAAGGGAATCCACAAGGCGATAATCGGCTCGACCCGGCCAAGCGCAGCGACCGACGCGGCATATTCGTTGATCTTGTGCTGGGTGACGATCATCACGATCGACAGGAACACGCCGAGCGCCGACGAGGATCGCTTCGGTGGTATCGCCAGCGCGAGCGCGAGCATCGGCAACAGCAGCATCGTCGCGACCTCGACGAGCCGGAAATGAAATTCGGCACGCAGCTCGGATCGCAGCTTTTCGGAAGTGCCCGCCTTGTGCGCGACGATCGCCAGCTCCGGCATCGTCATTTCAAGATCGCGGCCACCGCGCTGTCGAAATGCTTCCATCTTGGGAAGGTCGATCGGCAGGTCGTGCCCGACGAACTGGAGCACGCGCGGCTCCTTGAAGCGGGGCGCGTCGTGGACGAGTACGCCGTTGCGCAGCCGCAGGATGATCGTATCGGGATCGTCGGTGGCGAGGAACTGGCCATGTTCGGCGGTGACGGCGAGGCTCTTGCCCTCGCTCGTCTCGGTCATCACGAAAATGCCCGAAAGCTCACGTCCGCCGTCGCGGCTGGTCTCGACCCGAATCGTCATCCGCTTGCCCAGCCGGGTGAATTCACCGACCTTGATCGATGCGCCAAGCGCGCCCGAGCGCAGTTCGAAGCGCAGTCCTTCATAGGCATAGCGCGAATAAGGCTGGATGAAGCCGACGATTGCGAGATTGAGCAGCGCCAGCCCGATCGCATAATAATAGGGAACGCGCAGCAGCCGCCCATAGCTGAGGCCGACCGCCCGAAACACGTCGAGTTCGGATGACAGCGCCAATTTCCGAAAGGCGAGCAGACAGCCGAGCATCAGTCCGATCGGGATGCCGAGCGACATATATTCCGGGATCAGATTGGCAAGCATCCGCCATACGACGCTGACCGGTCCGCCCTCCGAAACGACGAAGTCGAACAGCCGCAGCATCTTGTCGAGCGTCAGCAGCATCGCCGCGATCACCAGCGTGCCAATCAGCGGCGTGGCGATCAATTTGGCGACATATCGGTCGGTTAGCGTGCCAAATCTCAACTTTTCGACGCCCCGTGACCATGTTCTGGCCGCAATCGCAGCCCAATTTCCGACTCATGGGGCAGTGTACCGGCCATGGGTTCGCGCATGGCTATAGCTTCCAGGAGTAATGAGGTCATGTCGAAACTTGTGGTAGGGTTGGCTGGATTGATGCTCGTCGCGGCGATGCCCGCCGACGCGCGCGCCGCCGTGCTCGGCCCGGATGCGGCGGCCTGTACCGGTGTTGGCCCGGCAATGCTGGTCCATATCGAGGGTTTGAAGAAGCGTAACGGCATGCTGCGTGTCCAGTCCTATGGCGGAAATCCCAATCGTTATTTCGAGAAAGGCGCCTATTTGCGCCGCGTCGATGTCGCCGTTCCGGCGTCCGGCCCGGTCGATATCTGCGTTCCGGTTCCTGCCGAGGGCACTTATGCGGTCTCGGTCCGCCACGATGTCGATGCGTCGGGCAAGACCGGAATGAACGACGGCGGCGGAATGTCGGGCAATCCGAAGCTTTCGCTGTTCGACGTGATATTCAAGCGCAAGCCCAGCCCCGAGCGGGTCAAGGTATCGGTGCGTGGCGTGGCCCGCATCCCCGTGACGATGAATTATGTTCAGGGCAGCTCGTTCGGCCCTATCGCGATGGCGGCGCGCTGATGGCCTCCGTCGCGCTCCTCTCCAATCCGCGCTCGACCGGCAATCTGTCGATGCTGCCGCGGATGCGGAGCTATTGCGCGGCGCATAGCGACGTCTTCCATTATGAGGTCGAATCGATCGAGCAGATCGGCGAGGCATTGCGCACCATCGCCCGGGTCAATCCCAAGGTGCTGGTCGTCAATGGCGGCGACGGCACCGTTCAGGCGGCGCTGACAGAACTCTATCTCGGCAATCATTTCGACGGCTCACCGCCACCGGTCGCGGTGCTGCCCAATGGCAAGACCAATCTGATCGCGCTCGATCTGGGCGCGGTGGGTGACCCGATCGCGGCGCTCGCCCGGGTGATCGAGATCGCCCGCAACGGCATCGAGGAGCATGTCGTGGTGCGCGAATTGATCGCGCTGTCCGACGGCACCGATGGCGCCCGCCCCGTGCTGGGGATGTTTCTCGGCGGCGCAGGGCTCGCCGACACGATCCTCTATTGCCGCAACAAGATCTATCCGCTGGGCCTGCCCAACGGGATCAGCCACATCCTGACCGCGATCGCGGTGATGGCGACGCTGATCCTCGGCATTCGCACCGCCTTCCTGCCTCCCGCTGCGACCCCGCTGAAGGTATCGATGATGCGCCAGGGGCAACTCCATGGCCGCTTCTCGCTGCTGATCGTCACGACTCTCCACAAGCTGCTGCTCGGCAGCAGCACCGCGGGCTCCGCAACCGCGGGCGCGCTGCAGCTCATGGTGGTCGAACAGCGGCCCATTCCGCTGCTGCGCGCGATTTTCGCCGGGATTTTCGGGCGGGTTGGACGCAACCAGATGGATGGCGTCCATTTCGAACGCGGCGACGAAATCCGGATCGAGGGCGACCGGTCGAGTGTCGTGCTCGACGGCGAGATTTTCCAGGCCGATCCCGGCCGGCCGATCATCCTCAAGACCACCCCGCCGGTCCCGTTCCTGCGCCTCGCCGCATAAGGGCGGTTTCGTGACGCTCGACATGCTGGTCGCGGCCGAACTGGCCGAGCCCGTCGATCCACGCGTTACCGCCATGGCAGCGGCGCTCGCAGGCCGTTACAGCGCGGCGTCGCGTTCGGTATTGTTCTACGGCTCCTGCCTGCGCGAAGCCAATCTCGACGGGCTGATGCTCGATTTCTACCTGATCGTATCGGATTACCGCGAAGCATTTGGCAAGGGCTGGCTGGCCTTCGCCAATCGGCTGATCCCGCCCAATGTCTTCCCGTTCGAGCATGACGGGCTGATCGCCAAATATGCGGTGCTGAGCGAAGCCGACTTCACCCGCCTCGCTTCCCCAGCGACTCGCAACGTCTCGGTATGGGCGCGCTTCGCCCAGCCGTCGCGGCTCGTCTGGACAGCAGACGAAAGCGCTCGCGCACATGCGGTTTCGGCCGTGACGCGCGCCGCCCCGGCGCTATTGGCCGCAGCGCGGCCGATGCTCCCCGACACCGTCACGCTCGATGAGCTGTGGGGACAGGCTTTCGATCTGACCTATGCCGCCGAACTGCGCGCCGAACGCAAGGGCCGGGCAACATCGGTCGTCTCGGCCGATCCCGGCCGCTACCGCCGCTTCACCGCCCCAGCGCTCGCCGCCGCCGGCCTGAGCGCGACGATCAAAGGCGACCATATCGCCTTTGAGGAGGCGCTGAGCCTCGCCGACCGCCGCGCGGGCGCGGCACAATGGAAACGCCGCCGCCTGGAGGGCAAGGCGCTGACCATTGCCCGGCTCGCGAAAGCGAGCACTACCTATGCCGGCGGCATCGATTATCTCGCCTGGAAGATCAACCGCCATGCCGGCGCCGCGATCGAAATCCACCCCTGGCAGCGTCGCTGGCCGATCCTTGGCGCGATCAGCCTGCTCCCGCGGCTGATCCTCAAGGGATCAGTGCGCTAACTCCGGTGGCGTTGGGGTCCGAACAGGCGACCGCTTTTCGAACGATAGACGCCGTGCCAGCGCAGGCGGGCATCCATGTCTCTTCCGGCCTGCGGCCGCATCTGTGTACCAGACCTGGCCCCCGCCCTGCGCTGGAGATCACATAGGAGGAAGCTAGGCCGCCTGCGACGAAGCCGGTTTGCCTCGCCGGTCCATCGCCTGGGCGATCGCATTGCCGAGGCCGGCGATGGTGAAGGGCTTGCGCAGCACCTCATAGCCGGCGAAGTCGTCGCTCTGGCCGGCTTCGCCGACATAGCCGGTGACGAACAGCACGACGATATGCGGATAATCGCGGCTGATCCGGCTGACCAGTT
This sequence comes from Sphingomonas sp. SRS2, assembly GCF_000971055.1. GTDB lineage: Bacteria > Pseudomonadota > Alphaproteobacteria > Sphingomonadales > Sphingomonadaceae > Rhizorhabdus. Next base: position 134,814 of record NZ_LARW01000066.1, on the reverse strand, counting down.
CGGGCCCGGTCATCCCCGGCATCATCACATCGGTCAGCATCAGGTCGAAGCCCGAACCGGTCGCCAATATCTCCAGCGCCTCGTCGCCCGAGGAGCAGGCGCGCACGCTGTGGCCGAGCTCGATCAGGCCAGCGCGCGTCGAGGCCTGGACGCGTGGATCGTCCTCGACCAGCAGGATCGACAGCGCCCCAAGCTGCGAATTGACGATCTTCACGCCTTCCTGCGCGGTCCGTTCGCCGGCAACACCATGATAGCGCGGCAGGTAAAGCGAGATCGTCGTGCCCTTACCGACCGCCGATTCGACGCGAACATCGCCATGCGATTGCCGGACGAAACCGAAAATCTGGCTGAGACCGAGGCCGGTGCCCTTGCCGACCGGCTTGGTGGTGAAGAAGGGCTCGAAGGCGCGTTCGAGAACCTGGGGCGGCATGCCGCAGCCGGTGTCGGTTACATTTATACGGACATAATCCCCGGCGACGAGGCCGCCGACATCGTCCGTCGCGATGGTCACGTCCTCCGCCGCGATGTCGAGGCGGCCCGCGCCATCCATCGCGTCACGGGCATTGACCGCGAGATTGAGGATGGCATTTTCAAGCTGGTGCGCATCGGCCCAGATCGGCCAGCGCGCCTTGGCCACGTCGACCCGCACGGTGATACGCTCACCCAGCGTCCGGTCGAGCAGCACGTTCATGCCGGTGACGAGCTTCGACGGCTGCACCGCATCGGGCAGCAGCGGCTCCGCCCGCGCGAAGGAGAGAAGCCGCCGGGTCAGCGCGGCGGCGCGGTCGGCGCCTTCCATCGCGCCATCGAGATAGGTGCTGACGTCACCCGATCGCTGCGCCAGCTTGCGCCGCGCCAGATCGAGCCCGCCGACCACGACTGCGAGCATATTGTTGAAGTCGTGCGCGATGCCGCCGGTGAGTTTGCCGACCGCCTCCATCTTCTGGGCCTGGGCAAGCTGCGCCTCGGCACGGGCGCGGGTCTCGGTCTCCTCGCGCAGCTTTTCGTTGGCGCGGCTGAGCTCGCCGGTGCGCTCGGCGACCGCCGCCTCGAGTTGCGCGGCGCGATCACCCTCCTCCTCGGCCATGCGATCGGCGCTCGCGCGTTGTGTCGCGGCAGAGGCGGCCAGCCAGCCGAGCAGGATCGCAAGGCCGGTGAGCACGACACCCAGCACGGACAGCAAGGTGGTGAAGCTCTGTGCGCGTTCGGCCGACAACATCGTGGCCTCGGTGCGCCGGCCCAGCCGTTCGCGCTCATTGGCGCTGATCTTTTCGAGAGTCTTGTCGATCGCCGCGACATTGGGCGATTCCCCGGCGCGGTTGTACATGCCGATCGCGTACCAGCCCTTGCCGACATTGGCGAAGGCGGCCGCCGCCGCCAGCTCCTTTTCGCGTGCGTCGAGCAGGCCGCGCAGCTCGACCAAAAGGGGGCCCTGCACCGCGCGCCGGGCTACCAGCTTGTCCAACTCGCGCAAATGGCTCGCGGCCCGCCGCCACTCGTCATAATAGATCGTGCCGGTGCGACGGTCGGAATTGACGACATAGCGCCCGAGCGCGGCTTCCGAGCGCGCCAGCGACGCATCGAGCGAGCGCGTAAGCATCATGATGTCGTAGCTGCGCTGCTCCTGGACCAGCGCTGCATCGCGCGCCGCATTGGTCCGCGCGACCATCATCACCACCAGCAGCAACAGCGCGAGCGCCGCCAACGCCAGCAGGCTGGCCGCCACCACCCGCCCCGAGGCAGGAGACAACCCCCGCTTCAAGGTCTCGGGAGAGAATGTTGCCATCGATACGCATTGTACCGCAGCCGGAGCGACGGGCAAAGCCATCAATGCGACGAACCGTTCGCCTTTACGGTCGGTCCTGTCTCAGGGGATGACGCCCATGGCGCGGCCGGCACGCTCGAACATACCCAAAATCTCGTCGACTTGTTCGTCACTATGCTCGGCGCATAGCGAGCAGCGCAGCAGGAACATGCCTGCGGGCGTCGCCGGCGGTCGGGCGGTGTTCACGTACAGGCCAGCTTCGAGCAGCCCCTGCCATAGCCCCACGGCCTGGGCCATGTCGGTCAGGATCACCGCGATGATCGCCGACTGGGCGGTCTCGGTGCCGAGCTTATAGCCCATGTCGCGCAGGCCCTGATGGAGCCGCTTCGAATTCTTCCAGAGATGGGCGCGCTTCTCGCCCGCGTGCATCAGCTTGCGGATCGAGGCCGCCGCGGTCGCGACCACCGAAGGCGGCAGCGACGCGGTGAAGACATAGGGACGGCAGACGAGGCGCAGCACCTCGAACTTCGGATGATTGGAGACGCAGAAGCCGCCGACCGTGCCGACCGATTTGGAAAAGGTGCCAACGACGAAGTCGATGTCGTCGGCGACGCCGGCTTCCTCGAACACGCCGCGGCCATGCTCGCCGAAGAAGCCCATGCCATGGGCCTCGTCGCACAGGATCATAGCACCATGCTTCTTCGAGACGGCGACCATTTCCTTGAGCGGGGCGATGTCGCCCATCATCGAATAGACGCCCTCCAGCACGACGAGCTTGCCCGCCTCCGGCGGCAGACGGCCCAGCCGCTTGTCGAGATCCTCGACCGAATTGTGACGGAAGCGGACGACCTCGGCATTGCCGAGCGCGCAGCCGTCGTAGATCGACGCATGGCTGTCGGCGTCAAGGATGATGTAATCGCCCTTGCCCGCGATCGTCGAGATCATCCCGAGATTGGCCTGATACCCCGTCGAGAAGACAATGGCGTGCTCGGTGCCGTAGAATTCCTTGAGCGCGTCCTCGCACTCCTTATGGCCCTGATAGGTACCGTTGAGCACACGGCTGCCGGTCGTGCCCGCGCCATAGGCATCGAGCGCAGCCTTGCCGGCGGCGATCACGTCCGCGTCGAAGGTCATGCCCATATAATTATAGGTGCCGAGCAGGATCGTCCGCTTGCCGTTGATCATCGCCTCGGTCGGCGACAGCACCTTATCCATCACGATCCCGTACGGATCGCGCACCCCTGTAGCGAGCAGCGCTTCGCGCTCCGCGATCAGCGGATCGAACTTCGAAAACAGATCCTTCACCAATGTTCAGCCCTGCAATTTGGCGACAGCATCGACGAGCTGGCCGACCGTTTCGATCTCTGCCTGCATGTTCATCGTGATGATGATGTCGAACTCATCCTCGACCGCCGCGACGAAATCCATCACCGTCAGGCTGTCCCATTCGAGATTGCCGGCGAAGCTCGTCGCGTCGGTCAGGTCGACACCCTTCTTGTTGAAAGGCTCGATCTGTTCCGCCACGCGGGTGAAGATATCGTCTCTGTCGCTCATCACTTGTCCTTAGGATCGTTGGCCCGCGCATGACAAGCCATTGCGGCGGCTTCACGGCAGCGGCGCGGCGGCGCTTGGCAGCGGCGGGTTCGCGGTGCATGTATATGACAATCGGATGTCGATATAGGGGGGCATGTGTCGACCGAACCAGTGAATCAGAACGGGCCGCGCGTCTATTCGCCCGACTTCGTCCACCTGCTCCGCACCACCCAGCAAATCCAGTATCAGCTCAGCCAGATGGCCGATCAGAAGGCTAACCTGCTGATGGGCACCACCTTCGTGATCTTCACGATCACGGTGGGTCAGGCCAAGTCGGGCAGCGGCCCGGCGACCGCGCTGCTGATTCTAGGCGCGGCGGCCTTTCTGTCGGCGCTGCTCGCGGTGATGGCGGTGCTACCGTCCACCAAGGTGCCGCCCCGGCCCGATGGTCCCGCGAATCTGCTGTTCTTCGGATCGTTCAGCCAGCTCACCGAGGACGAATTCGTCGCGCTGATGCTCAAGACCGTCGAGACGCATGACGCGGTGTTCGAAGCCTTCGCCCACGACATCTATCAAAATGGTCGGGTGCTCGCGCGCAAGAAGTACCGGCTGCTAGGGTACGCCTATAAGGTGCTGGTGGTCGGGCTGGTGTGCAGCTTCATCGCCTTCATCCTGCACTTCGCGGCAGGAATCGGTTAGAGCCAGCCCTCCGAACGATACCAGTCTGCGGTCGCCTTCAGTCCTTCGGCGGCCTTTACCTTCGGCTCCCAGATCGCGGCGGGCGGGCGCTTCTGCGCCACCCAGTCGGGATGGCAGAAATAGCGCACCCGGTCGGGGGTGAGCTTGGCGCGGTCGCCGAGGCGCATCCGCTCGGCGGTCGCGGCGAGGCGCAGCGCGAAGCCCGGCACTGGCAGCGCCAACGTACGGGGACGGCCGACGCCCTGCCCGATCAGCTTGCCGAACTCGCGGTGGGTATAGCCTTCCGTGGTCCCGTCATCGGGCTCGTAAACCTGCCCGAACGCGGCCTTCGCTTCGATCAGGTCGAGCAGCAGCCGCGCGAGGTCGCCCGCTTCGATCAGCGAGACGCGGCCACTGGGGGGTAGCGGAATGACGCCCTTGCGCCGCGCGATTCGGAACAGTTCGAGCATCTCGCGGTCGCCCGCGCCGTAGATCGCGGGCGGGCGGACGATCGTCCAGTCGAGCGGCGACTGAACGACCAGCGCCTCCGACGCCGCCTTCGACCAGCCATAGTCGGACAGATCCGGCTCCCGCGCCGACAGCGAGGAAATATGGATGAAACGCTTCACCCCGCCCGCCTCGGCGGCGGTCAGCATCGATGCGGTGCCGGTGACGTTCGCCGCAACGAAGCCCGCCAGCGCAGGCGCGTTGATCGCGCCGGCGATGTGGATCACCGCATCGGCGCCTTCGACGAGTTCGGCGAGACGCGGAAAATCGTCGAGCGTCCCCTTCACCCATTCGACATTGGCGCGCGGGAATTGGGCGCTACGGGCGAGCGCCTTGATGCTGTGCCCGCGCGCCGCCGCTTCGCGCAGGACATGCCCGCCCAGAAAGCCGGTGCCGCCGGTGACGGCGAGGATCATAGCAGCACCATATGATCGCGATGGACAAGAGCCGAGCGCGGCGCATAGCCGAGGATCGCCTCGAGCGCGTCGCTGCGCCGGCCGACGATCTTCGCCGCATCGGCGGCATCATATTCGGCAAGGCCCCGCGCCAGCACATGCCCGTCCGGCCCGGCGATATCGATAACATCGCCGCGCGCGAAGCGGCCGTCGACGGAGACCGCGCCGGCGGCGAGCAGGCTGCGGCCCTGCGCCAGCGCCCCGGCCGCGCCCGCGTCGACGGCGATGCGCCCCTTGGCGGTAAGCCGGCCCGCGAGCCATGCCTTGCGCGCGTTGCCACTCTTCTCACCAATGAAGATGGTGCCCCGGCCATCGGCATCGAACATCGCGAGCGGGTTATCGCGCTTGCCCGATATGATCGCGAGATGTGCGCCGGAATGCTGCGCGATTCGCGCCGCTTCCAGTTTCGAGATCATGCCACCCGATCCCATGCCCGACGCCGATCCGGCGTCCGCCATGGCTCGAATTTTTGCATCAATGCGATGAACCTCGGGAACCAGCTTAGCGGTCGGATCGCGGTGGGGGTTGGCGGTGTAGAGGCCGTCGATGTCGGACAGCAGGATAACGCCCTGCGCATCGGCAGCCTGGCCGATCCGCGCCGCCAGCCGGTCATTGTCGCCAAAGCGGATTTCCTCGGTCGCGACCGAGTCATTCTCGTTGATGACTGGCACGACGCCGAGGCTGAGCAGCCTGTCGAGCGTCGAGGCAGCGTTGAGATAGCGGCGGCGATCTTCCAGATCATCGAGCGTTACCAGCATCTGCGCCGCCGTCAGCCCCACTTCGCCGAGCAGCTCGGCCCAGCAATGCGACAGCGCGATCTGCCCGGTCGCCGCCGCGGCCTGAGCATCCTCCAAATTGGCGCGACCGCCCTTGGCGAGACCGAGGCGGCGCGCGCCAAGCGCGATCGCCCCCGACGACACGACCGCGATCTTCTGCCCCGCGCGGTGCCGCGCGGCGATGTCCGCAACGACGCCTTTCAGCCATGCGCGCCGGACCAGGCCGTCAGTATCGACGAGCAGCGCCGACCCGATCTTTACGATCAGGCGCGGGCATGAAGCCGGAGAGAAACGTTCGGAGGGCATAGAAGTCAGATGGGCGACCAGGGTTCATTCTCGCTGCCATCGGCAATCGCCGCTGCCTTCTCGGGCGTAGGGCCGAGTATCTCGATAATCTTATCGAGCACCGGCTCCAGCCCCTCGCCGGTCGCACCCGACAGGCGCATGACCTTGATCCCGCCCTTTTTGGCGAGCTTCTTCTCCAGTTTGTCGAGCGTCTTGGGATCGACCGCATCGACCTTGTTGAGCGCGATGATCTGCGGCTTGCCGACGAGGCCAGCGCCATAGGCTTCGAGCTCGCCACAGACGATATCATAAGCGTCGGCGGGGTCTTCGCCACTGGCATCGACGAGATGGAGGAGCACCCGGCATCGTTCGATATGCCCCAGGAAGCGGTCGCCGATCCCGGCGCCTTCGGCCGCGCCCTCGATCAGGCCGGGAATGTCGGCGACGACGAACTCGCGGCCCTTGTGGCTGGCGACGCCCAGCTGCGGGCGCACCGTGGTGAACGGATAGTCGCCGACCTTCGCCTTGGCATTCGAGACTGCGTTGATAAAGGTTGACTTGCCGGCATTGGGGAGGCCCACCAGCCCGCAATCGGCAAGCAGCTTCAACCGCAGCCAGACCCACATCTCCTCATAGGGCCACCCACTGCCATGCTGGCGGGGCGCGCGATTGGTCGAGGTCTTGTAGGTGGCGTTGCCGCGCCCGCCGTCGCCGCCGCGCAGAAAGACCTGCCGCACGCCGGGGACGGTGAAGTCGGCGAGCACCTCCTCCTTGTCCTCGGACAGCACCTGGGTGCCGACGGGCACGCGGATGACGAGGTCGTCGCCGCCCGCACCGGTACGATTCGAGCCCGCGCCGCCCTTGCCGCGCGGCGCTCGGAAATGCTGGGTGTAGCGGAAGTCGATGAGCGTGTTGAGGCCGGGCACGGCTTCGAACACGATGTCGCCGCCCTTGCCGCCATTGCCGCCGTCGGGTCCGCCATATTCGATGAATTTCTCACGCCGGAAGCTGACCGCCCCCGGACCGCCCGCACCGGAGCGAATGAAAATCTTGGCCTGATCGAGAAAATGCATCGCGCGCCTTTATACGAAATAGCGGCGAAAAGAACCCTCCCGCCGGTTTACCAGCCCCGCATCGACTGCAACTGGTGCGCGATCGTCGCCCGCGCGGTGTCGCGCGACACTTCGAGCGCCTTTGCGATCGGACCACCGATCATGCCTTCGCCCAATGCGGTCAGCACCAGCATCTGCGTGATCTGCCTGAGCGGTGCACCGCGATGTTCGCCCAGCTCCTCGACGAGATTATGCACTGCGTCGAGAATCGGGGTCAGCCCTTCATGCTCGCGCGACAGGATCATCCACGACATCAGCGCGGCCATGCCCTGCTTCTCGAAGGCGTCGAAGGTGATGTCGACCACCTCGCGGATATCGCCCTCCGTCTGGCGCTGACGCACCACCGCCTCGCCGATCTCGGCGATGACGCGCTTGACCATCATCTCGGCCATGGCGCGACGCAACTCCCCCGCCGAACCGAAATGGTGGAGGACATTGGCGTGAGTGCGGCTGATCCGCTTGGCGACCGCCATCAGCGTCACCGACTGGGGGCCCTCGTCGATCAGGATCGTGCGCGCCGCCTCCAAAGCAAGCAGGCGCATTTCCTCGGTCGACAGGCGCGGACGTGTATGCGGCATGATAGGCCCTGAAAAAACATGGTGGAGCGCGACGCCGGAAACCCGCAGGCACGCCCGATGTCGCGGCTCTACCCCAATCAATGGTGCGGCGGATAACACCGCCTGCCCAGGTTCCCGCGCAGGATTTTCTGTCATCGATCCAAGCCGCGCTTTGCGCTGTCTCACCTAGGTAAAACAGCCCCGCGCGGACGTGGTCAGGCCGCCATCGCATCCTCACGGTCATAGCCATGACTTGACGCAACCGTCTGGCCGGCCGAGGCACCTGCGAGGCGGACATAATCGACGCAGGATTCGACTGAATCACGCGCGATGCAGGCCCGCATGCTGACATTGCCCGTCGGCGTGAAGCCCAGCTTGTGCAGGACCCGCGCCGAGCTGGGATTGTCGACGAAATGGCCGGCAAGCAACTTCGGCAGACGCAGCCCCCCATCGGCGAGCTCGATCACGGCGCGGCCGGCTTCGGTGGCGAAGCCCAGGCCCCAATAGGGACGTGCGATCCAATAGCCGAGTTCGGCCCCGCCATCGCGGGATTCGAGGCCGATGCCGCCGATCAGGCGCGGCGCGCCATGGGTCCGCGCGAAGATCAGAAAATTGGGCAAGGGACCGTGATCGACCGAGAGGAACGCCTCGGCATCGTCGATCGTGTACGGGAAAGGAATGCGCGTAAGCTTTCCGGCAACCGCGAAGTCGCCGATCGCCGCCGCGAGGGCAGGCGCATCTTCCTTCCAGCCGGGACGCAGCAACAGCCGCGGGGTACGTGCGAACATCGGTAGAAACTCCCTCTCCGCCGCCCCGAAAACGCCTTTAAACGCAAAAGGTTACAGGGCTGCGACAATTTTTTGAGGGAGACACGAAAAAGGGAGGTAGCATAAGCCCCTCCCCCTTCAGTCCGCCTTGGCGGATCTTCGGGTCGCCCTCTGGACGACCCGATTATCGGATCGCCGGTTACTCGGCCGCTTCGGCCATGGCATCGACGCTCACATATTTACGGCCGAGTTTGCCGCTATGGAAAGCGACCTTGCCCTCGACGAGCGCGAACAAGGTGTGATCCTTGCCGATGCCGACATTGCGGCCAGGATAGACCCGGGTGCCGCGCTGACGGATGATGATGTTGCCGCCGATGACATTCTCGCCACCGAACTTCTTGACGCCGAGGCGACGACCGGCCGAATCGCGACCGTTGCGCGAAGAGCCGCCTGCTTTCTTATGTGCCATCTCAAACTACTCCGTTGGCTCTTCGATCAGGCTTCGGCGGCCACAGGCGCTTCCGCCTTGGCCTTTGCCGGGGCCTTCTTCGCCTTGGCTTCGCCGCCGATCGACAGGATCTTCAGGATCGTGTGCTGCTGGCGGTGGCCGTTACGGCGACGATAATTGTGGCGGCGGCGCTTCTTGAAGACGATGACCTTATCGCCCTTCGCCTGCGCGATTATTTCGGCCGAGACCGTCAGGCCCTTGACGTCCTGAAGGTCGGCGCCTTCACCGGCCAGCAGGACATCGCCCAGCGACACGGTTGCACCCGCATCGCCCTCGATCTTCTCGACGACGATCTTGTCTCCTGCGGCAACGCGATACTGCTTGCCGCCCGTGCGCACGATAGCGAACATGGCCCTCATCACTTCTTCAAATCTGTTAGCGCAAACGCAATGGCATACGGCCATTAGCCCCCGCGCGGGAAAGCGGTCCGCTAAAGGGAGACCGCCGCGAAGTCAACCATCATGGGGCAGGGAAACGGCAACAAATCCGTCATTCCCGCGAAAGCCGGGATCTCGGGATAGTCCCGCAACCGACAATCCGTCCCTGCCGCCCGGTATCTCAGCCTTTGCCGGGATGACTGTCCAGCGATGATTCGCCTTTAGTGGCGATGCTCGCGGCGCAGGCGATAGCGGCCATCGGCATAGCTGTCGAACAGGCCGGCAATAGCTGGGTGGTCGATCATCTCGTCACTGTCGTCCTGCATCAGGTTCTGCTGGCTGACATAGGCGATATAGTTGCTTTCGCTGTTCTCGGCGAAAAGATGATAGAAAGGCTGGTCCTTCGCCGGGCGGATGTCCTCGGGGATCGCCTCATACCATTCCTCGCTGTTGGCGAAGACCGGATCGACGTCGAAGATCACCCCCCGAAACTCGAACAACCGATGCCGGACGACGTCGCCGATGGCGAAGCGGGCATGGGTGACGGGCGGGGAGATTATCCCCTGATGGGGGGCGCCGATAACGGCGGGAATGGAAACATTCTTCTCGATCACATCGCCAATGTAGGGAAGTATCGCCGACTTGCAAGCAGGCGCTTGGCAAGCGTCGATCCTTGGTCTAATGCCCCGCCCCTATCGACTGGCGAGCGGCCCCACGGCCTCTTGCTGCTCCTCTGCGGAGAGGTGCCGGAGTGGTCGATCGGGGCGGTCTCGAAAACCGTTGTGCCCGCAAGGGTACCGTGGGTTCGAATCCCACCCTCTCCGCCACTTGGAACAACAGTGGGCACCCCGCCCACCGCCGTTCCTACGCCGTTAGCGGTATCACACGCAGCTGTTTGCTCTTTGAGCCCATGATGCGGGCTACCGCCTTGTCGACTTCCACCCGTTGCGCGAGCGCGCGCAGATGATCGCGGCGGCATCCTCCATCCTCCAAGCGGATCCGTCGGCGCGGTGGAGACGAACTTGCGCAGCATCGCTGGCGTCATGGCCTGTCGGGACGCACTCAGCAGCAATGCCGACGCCGTTCGGCATCGGCCCGCGCCTGGCCGCAGGTTGCCTTTAATCCATCGGTGCGATCGTTGAGCGCTAAGTCGTCAAAATCGAGGAAACCAAAAGCTTCATATAATTTGAGGGCGGACGAGCTTCTCCATCACGTCGAGCCTCACGCTTAGTATATAGAGTCGTGGTCATCGACTTAATCCCCCCGATGAGTTCGTCGCGAGGCCTCGGCGCGCTGCCCCGCCCCCGATGCAATGACTAGCTGCACAAGATCTCCGATACCGGCGCGCAGGAAATACAATGTTGGCTGATCCGTCAGCCTGCCCCCGGTCACCTTGTCGTGGACGCCGCCGACGACAGATTGGGGACGCACGACCAGCTGGCATGCCATGGCTATCAGCGTCTCGTTCAACTGTGCATGCGCTCGCACCCCGCCGGTGAAAGCGACCGAGGCGGTGATCGCGAGCACCGGTCTGCCGCTAATGGCGGCGCGGCCGAATGGCCGCGAGGCCCAATCCAGCGCATTTTTGAGAACGCCAGGCATGCCGTGATTATATTCTGGGGAGACTATGACTATGCCATCGGCGGCCGCTATCGCGTTTCGCAGGACCGTTACGGCAGGCGGCAACAGCGACTCCAGATCCTCGTTGTACAGCGGGAGATCGTGCAGCGGGAACAAACGGATGTTGGTCATGTCTCCAGGCGAGTCGGCCAATGTCTTCAGGATCGCAGTGCAATAGGACTCTGCGCGCAGACTTCCCGATATGCCGAGCAACTCAACCATGCTTTATCATCTTCGCCTGCCCAGCTTGGCCGCGCGCAACCGCAATCCGTCCTGTCATCGACCGGCAACCTCGTTTTCGATAAAACCGATCCCGTCGATCTCGCAGCGGACCACATCGCCCGGCTGCAGGAAGCACGGCGGGTCCATCGCGATGCCCACACCCTCCGGCGTTCCTGTCGCGAGGATATCGCCCGGTTCCAGCGTAAAGGCGGTCGAGAGGTACGATATCTGAGCCCAAATATTATGGATGAGATAGCGGGTGTTGCTGTCCTGCCGCACGGAGCCGTTGACGAGGCAGCGGATGTCAAGCGTATGCGGATCGGGTATTTCGTCGCGGGTGACGATCCACGGCCCTATCGGCCCATGGGTGTCGAAAGACTTGCCCATCGTGAATGTCTGTGAATGAAACTGCCAGTCGCGCGCAGATACGTCGTTGGCAATGCAGTAGCCGAACACATGGCTTTCCGCCTCCGCCGTTGAAACCGACTTGGCAGCCATACCTATAACAACCGCAAGTTCCGCCTCGTAATCCAGTTTCTCGGTGACGCCCGGATCGATCGGGTCGTACGGACCGGAAACACAGGTGGTCTGTTTGTTGAACCAGAGTTGATGTTGGGGCGTGTCTATTCCGAGCGACTTGGCTTCCGCCGCATGCGCACCATAGTTCATGCCTATACCCAGGAACTTACCGGGTCGTTCGATAGGAGCGAGCAGGCGAATATCCTTGAGCGCGAACTCTGCGCTTGTGTGCGTCATGAGATCGTTGATCCGGTCCAGAGCGGCCTCGCCGGCGCCGATGATCGAGAGCATCGTCGGAAAGCCGGCGGCTTCGAGCGGCACGACGCCGTCACCCCTCAACGCGCCTAACCGCGGGCCTTCTCCGGCATCGTAGCGAAGTAGTCTCATGATCTTGCATGCCCCTGCGATTGTTGGTCGAAAGATCGTGACAGGGTTGTCGCCGGCGTGAGGGGATCCTTGTCGGGGCCGGCCACCACGCCCTGGTCGTGGAGCCTGCCGATCTCGCCCCCCGACAAGCCCAGCACATCCGCCAGAATCTCATCGGTGTGCTGGCCCAGCAACGGAGCAGGAAGGGGCCGGCCAGTCGTGACTTCCGCAGACCGTACGACGCTACCCGCGGCGATGTGCCGGCCAACGCCCGGCGTGTCTATTTCGGCGAAGAGCGGATTGGAGATCGACACGCGGGGATCGTTGCGCACCAGTTCGGCGACGGATTGATAAGGTCCCCAGCAGACGTTCGCCGAGTCGAATGCCGCTGCAACCTCCGCGAAGGTCCGAGCCTCTATCCAGCGCCTTACCAGGCCGCCTATGATGTCGCGGGCCGCAAATCGGTCGGCTTCCCGATCGAACCGCAGGCCCAGCTGCTCCTCTATGACTGCGATCACATCCCGCAGGCCACACGCCATCACCAACGCCTGCCATTGCCGAGTTGAGATGGCGGCGACCATGACCCGCCGCCGGTCGGCTGTGGCGAAATCCCGACCGAAGGCGCCATAGATGTCATTACCAAGCGACTCACGCTCGGACAGTCCGACAGCGGCTTCGGTGAGTACGCCGAGATGGGACATTGTCGCGAACGCTACATCGGATAAGGCAATGCGCAGGGCCTGCCCACGGCCGGTGGTCCGGCGGTCAGCGATCGCGGTGACGAGCGCGAAAGCCGCCTGATAGGCCGTTGCGACATCCCATATGGGTAGGCTGTGATTGACCGGCCGTTCAGGCGAGCCGTTGCCGGTTATCATCGGATAGCCGGTAGCGCAGTTGACCGTATAATCGACGGCCGTCGTGCCGTCGTGATTGCCCTCGATCGTACAGCTGATGATATCCGGCCGACGTGCAGTGAGCACATCATAGGCCAGAAAGTCGCTCGCGACGTTCGTGAGGAGGATGCCGCCCTCAGGTCCGGGGGTCGTGACGAGCGCCTGTACGACTTCGCGGCCTGCCGGATTGCGGATATCGACCGCTATCGAGCGCTTTTCCTTGTTCAGGCTCGTCCAGTAAATGCTTCGCCCCCCCGGCATGACCGGCATCCGGCGATAATCGATGCCCCCGCCGATCATATCGATCCGAATGACGTCCGCGCCCTGCTGCGCCAGAGTCAGGCCGCAGAGCGGCGCCGCGATGAACGCCGAGCTCTCGACCACGCGAACGCCGGTCAGTGCGCCGGATGTCATGCCGTCGGGGCCCCGGCGCGACGTGCCGGAACGAGGCAGGACCGGCGGAAGCTCATGAACACGGTTCCACACTGCTTGGTCGCCTCGGTGTGAACCGTGACGATGCCCTGATCGGGACGGGACCGGCTGGGCCGCACTTCGACCACTTCCGACCGTGCATAGACCGTGTCGCCCGGAAAGACCGGCGCGCTCAAGATGATCTGTTCCCAGCCTAGATTGGCGATAGCGTTAAGGCTCACATCGTCGACCGTCATTCCCAGCACGATGGCGAGCGTCAGCCCGCTGTTGACGAGCGGACGGCCGAACTCCGAGGAGGCAGCAAAATGGCTGTCGCAATGCATCGGATGCCGATTCATGGTAAGCAGGCTGAACTGGATGTTGTCTGCTTCCGTGATTGTCCGCCCCGGCCAATGCGCGAACTGCTGGCCGACGGCGAAATCTTCCAGGAACCGGCCGGGACGCGGGTGGTCTGTGTCGATTTTCATCCTCGTACGCCTCCAGCGATGATGCGCTGCGCTCGTTCGAGCACGGGCTTGTCGATCATGGAGCCGGCGGCGGCCACCGCCCCGGCGCCCATATGCGCTTTCATGACTGCTCGCGCCCAGGCATGTTCTTCATCGGTGAAGGCAAAGCCGGTTTGGATGGCGGCGATCTGAGTTGGGTGGATGGCCAATTTGCCACCAAAACCCAAGGCGCGCGCGCGTCGGCAGTCGTCCACGAGCGCATCTATATCGTCAATCGCGGTTGTGACGCCTTCGATCGGCGGGGCAATATCGGCGAGCCGCGATCGCAGCACGAGCTCGCTACGGCAGGCGAGCAGCGGCTCCCAGTCGGGCGCGCAGCCGAGATCGAGCGCGCAGTCCAGGGCGCCGAAGGCGGCGCAAATCACCCGCGAGTGGCCGAGAAACTGGTCGAGCGTAGCCATGCCCTCGGCGGACTCTACAAGGGGCAAGACCCAGGCCGGAGCACTATGCTTGACGACCGTGTCGATCGCGCCGACCGCCGCTTTAGCGACCATGACGCAAGCGGGGGGGCGGCTGGCAAGCATTGCAACATCCTGCTCAAACCAGGGCGTATCGGCCCCGTTGATCCGGATGATGACTGGCACCCCGGTAATGGCATGCGCGGCCGCATTGCGACGCGCCTGATCTTTGTCCTCTGGTGAGACGGCGTCCTCCAAGTCGATGATCACGGCGTCCGCTCCGCTCGCGGCCGCTTTCGCGAACCGCTCAGGGCGATTGCCGGGCACGAAGAGTGGCGCGATCGGCGGCTTCAGCAGCGGCGTCATCGTCAAAAGCCCCATTCCGCTTCGGCGCGCATACCCACGCCGATGCCCTCGACATAAGTGAGGAAAATAGCGGGATCCCCGGAGGGATCACGGACTCCCAACAGATCCGCACCGGAAAATAGCGGCCGCGATGCGCGATAGCTGAAGCGGCGAAGCGGGCGGTCCGTCGACCTGGCGGCGATCTGCATCAGAAACGCCGCCTGAAGAGGACCGTGGATCACCAGCGCCGGATATCCCTCGGCGGCGGTCGCGTAGGGCAGGTCGTAATGAATGCGATGCGCGTTGCCCGTCAAGGCGGAGAAACGGAACAGGCGGACCGAGTTTATCGGCAGGCGTTGGAGTATCTTTCCCATCGGCGCTGGTTCGATGGATGATCCGCCGACGCTGTTCTCCGCCCGGTAAACGATGTCCTGGCGTTCGGAGATGACCCGCGTTCCCGCGATCGAATATTCATGGGCAAGCGTAACAAAGCATAACGCACCGGATCGGCCGTGCTTGAGCGAGGCCTGCTCGATGCGCGATTGGCGCAATACATCGTCGCCGATCTTGAACGATCCATGCCAGCGTACTTCGCCTCCCGCCCACATCCGGCGTGATCGGGGAAGCTCAGGCAGCATGCCATGGGCGCCGCCGGGGTGACCGTCCTCGCGCAGATCGGCTGTGGGAGCCTCGGGTGGCGCCAAGCACCAATGGGCACCAAGCGGTGCCTCATCACCCTCGCAAACCGGCCGAGCCATAGGATGGCCAAGCGTGTCGAGCAGAAGAGACGCCGTGCGCCGATTCAGCCTATCGGTGGCGCGCGCCTCGCGTCCGACGGCCGCCTGCACGGCGGCGGCGTCCCAAGCGCCCGCAATTTCGTCCCGCGCCATCATCAGCCGAGCACGAAGGGATCGGGCGTTTCGTCCGACATGTTGATCCAGACGCTCTTGGTCTGGAGATAGTCATAGATCGCGCCACTGCCATTTTCATGGCCGAGGCCCGATCGCTTGAATCCGCCGAAGGGCGACATGTAGCTGACCGCACGATACATGTTGATCCAGACGATGCCGGACTTGATGCGCTGGCTCATGCGCAGCATTCGCGCCGTATTTTGCGTCCAGATGCCCGCGGCAAGACCATAGGCGCTATCGTTCGCGATCGCGATCGCATGCTCCTCGCTATCGAAAGGAATACAGGCCAGAACCGGGCCGAACACCTCCTCCTGTGCGATCCTCATATCGTTGCGCACGCCGGTGAAGATTGTCGGCTCCACAAACAAACCCTTGGGACTGGAGGGATGCTGCCAGGGACGTCCGCCGAAGGCACAGGTGCAACCCTCGGCCTTCGCGATCTCGATATAGTCGAGAATCTTGTCATATTGCGGTCGGGTCGTGATTGGACCGATGTGAGTGCCACCGTCCATCGGATCGCCGATGATGGCTTCGCCCGCGAGCTCGACCAGGCGCGCGACGAATTCATCATGGATGCGGCGTTCGACAAGAAGCCGTGATCCGGCGACGCAAGTTTGTCCGGTTGCCGATAAGAAGCCAGCGATGACGCCTTTCGCGGCGTTGTCGAGATTGGCATCGGCGAATACGATATTCGGAGACTTGCCGCCCAATTCCAGCGTCACATGCTTGAAGTCGCGTGCCGCGGTCTCGTAGATGCGCTGCCCGCCCGTCTCGCTCCCGGTGAAGGCAATCTTGGCGACGCCGGGATGACGCACCAGCGGCTCGCCGATCTCCGCGCCAAAGCCAGTGACGACGTTCAGCACGCCGGGTGGAAGGCCTGCTTCTTCGGCCAGTCGGCCCAGTTCAAGCGCCGAGGCCGAGGTAAATTCTGACGGCTTCAACACGAAGCTATTACCAGCCGCCAATCCCGGTGCCAATTTGTTCGCCGCCAGCAGGAGCGGCGAATTCCAAGCCGTTATCGCAACGCAAACCCCCAGCGGCTCAAGGCGGGTGAAGTTGAACGCATCGGCTTTGTCTATCGGAATCACCGCCCCTTCGATCTTGTCCGCAAGACCCGCCTGATAGTGGAAATATTGGGGTATATATTCGACCTGCCGCTTCATCTCCGCATAGAGCTTGCCATTATCGCGCACCTCGATCCGGGCGAGCCGGTCGGCATTGTCGGCAATGAGGTCGCCGAACCGCCGCAGGAGATGCCCGCGCCGCGTGGCCGTCATCGACGCCCAATCGCCGGCGCCGGCGCGAAGCGCGGCGGTCACCGCCCGCTCCGCATCTGCGGCGCGTCCGCGCGGCAAGCGCGCCCACGGCTCTCCGGAAAAAGGATCCACCGTCTCGAAGGTTTCACCGGCCTCGGCCGGCAACCATTCGCCGCCGATCAGCATCTGATATTCTTGCATGACTTTCCCCGTGGGATCAGGCCGCCAATGACTTGGCGACGTCGGCGCGAACCATGTCGGCACCCTTTTCAGCGATCATGATGGCCGGCGCGTTGGTGTTGCCCGACACGATCGTGGGCATTATCGAAGCGTCGATGACCCGCAGCCCGGCGATACCGTGGACGCGCAGGCGATCGTCCACGACCGCCATTGCGTCACGGCCCATCCGGCAGCTACCGACCGGGTGATACATGGCTTGGGCATTTTCCCGCAGATAGGCCAATATCTGCCCGTCGGATTCACATGTCGCGCCAGGCGAGGCCTCCGCCACTACATGCTCCTGCATCGGCGAGGCGGCGAATATACGCCGTATGATGCGGATCCCCTCGATCATCGCGCGCTGGTCACGTTCGTCCTGCAAATAATTGAAAACTATCGCGGGCGCCGCGAACGGGTCCGGCGAGCGCAGGCTCACGGCTCCGCGTGAATGGGGCCGGATATAGGTGCAGGATGCGGTGACGGCCGGATGACCCTCCGCGACGAAGCGGCCGTCGGACGCAATGATCATGCTGAAGGGGCGAAACTGGATCTGGAGATCGGGCGTGCCTTCTGCCGCGGTGGACTTCACGAAGGCGGCGACCTGCGCCGCCGCCGTCGTCAGCAGGCCGGTGCGGCGCCAGGCATATTGCAGAACGTGAGGCAGGAGACGCCATGCCGTCAGCGGGCTGGCTGCATTGAGGATCAGTTTGTTGATGGAGAAGCTGGGGACGACATTCGACAGATAGTGCGCATAAACATGGTCCTGCAGGTTGCGGCCGACCCCGGGCAAGTTCTTCACCACCGCGATGCCGAGCTCTTGCAACGCGGCGGCGGGGCCGATGCCGGACAGCATCAGGATCTGCGGAGAGTTTATGGTACCGGCTGACAGGATGATCTCCCGCGCATGGGCGGTCTGCGCGACGCCGTCGCGAAGATAGTCGACCGATGTCGCGCGACCGTTCGCGATACATATCCGCGTCACATGCGCTGCGGTTATTATCGACAGATTAGGGCGCGATCTGATCGGATCGAGGAAGGCCGCAGCGGCCGAGTGTCGCGCGCCGCGCTTGATCGTATATTGGACATAGCCAGCGCCTTCCTGCGTCGCGCCGTTGAAGTCAGGATTGAAGGGAAATCCTACGGCCTCAGCCGACCTGACGAAAGCGCGCGACGCGGGATGGGGCGCCGTCAGGTCGCTGATGTGCAACTCACCGCCGACGCCATGATAAGCATCGGGACCGCGGGCCTGGTCTTCGCTCATCTTGAAATAGGGAAGAACGTCCTCCCACGCCCAACCCGCATTGCCGAGCGAACGCCAGCCTTCATAATCGGCTGGCACACCGCGCATATAGACAAAGCCGTTAATGGCGCTGCTGCCGCCCAGGGTCTTACCGCGCGGGCAGTAGATGCTGCGATTGTTCAGGCTTGGCTCGGGGTCGGTCCGAAAGCACCAATTGACGTGCGGATTCGCGTAGAGTTGGGCGGTCCCGGCCGGAATCGTCATCCAAGGGCTGCGGCTGACGCCACCCGCCTCGAGCAGGAGCACCTTCGCGGCGGGATCGACGCTTAGCCTGTTGGCCAGCACGCAGCCCGCGGATCCCCCACCGATGATGATGTAGTCGTAATCCAAGGATGTCGCCCAAAGAGTTTATGATGGATAACGGTTTAGACCCGAGGAGACGGCACCAACAAATTCAATTATACTGAGAATTACTAATATTTTCCGATCAATCACGCACCTTTCGGCGCGGAGACCGCGCGCGATGTTCGTCTGACATCATGACTGCAAGCAGTTCGGCCAGACGCGCTGCCGCAGGCGAGAGATTATGTCCGCGCGGCATGATGATGGCGATTTCGCGCGTTATCACCGGATCGATGATGCGCAGCGCCTGTAGATCCGGGTGGAGCGTTTCCGGGATGGCGATTTTCGGAAGGATGGCGGCGCCCAGGCCCGCCGCGCTTGCAGAAATCAACGACTGTGTCTGCGCGAATTGATAGTTGGTCGATAGTTTCAGGCCGTGCTGCACAACCGCGTCTTCAATGATCGCGCGGAGCGCTGACGCCGGGTTGAGAAGGAGCACGGGCATTTCGAGCAGTTCGCGGAAACCGATCGTCGATCCGATCGTCTGGAAAAGACGCCGGGGCACCAATGCATAAAGTTCTTCCTTCAAAATGCGATCATAGACGAAGTCGGCCTCATCCAGAACTGGCCCTATCCCGAAGTCTACTTCGCGCTTGCGAAGCCGGTCATGCAGGCCCTCCGACGTGAGCTCTTCAACGAACAGCTTGACCGCCGGATATTCGCGCCCGAACGCGACAAGGACCGCCGGCAGCCTTGTGCCCGCGATGGTCGGCGAACAGCCGATCGAGACATGGCCCCGGCGAAGTTCGGCATATTCCGCAATCTTACGCAAACCCGCGTCCACCTCGTAAAGTGCGCGGCGAACGCAGTCGACCAGTTCCTGCCCCTCCGCGGTGAGGGCGACCGAACGTGTCGTGCGGTGGAACAGCGCCACGCCCAATTGCCCCTCCAGTTGCTTGATCTGCGTGCTGATCGCGGACTGGGAGCGATTGGCAGCGCTGGCTGCCGACCTGAAGCTGCAATGCTCGGCCACAAGCAGGAACACTTGCAGCAACTTCAGGTTGACGTTCATGATGGGGCGCACGAGATTGTTCTCCATTGATCCTTAGGTCAGATCAATCCGTTGCTTATTCCAATTTGTCGGCCACTGTCCATTGGGCTAGACCCGGCGCAGAACATATCTGCTTGGGAGAGATCGTAAATGGACGCTACACAGGCCGGATCGAGACCGACCGAGGTTTTGTCGCCGGAGCTCGCGCCGCCCAATCTTGCGTTCAGCCATATGGGACTGAGCGTTATCGATATGGACCGGATGGAAGATTTCTACACGCGCGTGTTGGGATTTACCGTGACGGATCGCGGATTCGCAGCGGGAATGCAGCTAACCTTTCTTTCGCGCGATCCCGCCGATCACCATCAGATCGTTCTCGCCACGGGCCGACCGAAGAGCATGCCGCTGAACGAAGCCAATCCGCAATATGGGGCGAGCATCAACCAAATTTCATTCAAGATGGCCACAATCGACGATCTCCGCCAGATTTATCGCAGGCTAGTCGCCGAGGACTGCTCCGGAATGATGCCGGCGTCGCACGGGATTGCCTGGAGCGTGTACGCGCACGATCCGGAAGGCAACAACCTGGAATTCTTCGTGGACAGCGACTGGTACATCACCCAGCCTTTCCTCGAGCCGCTCGACTTTTCAAAGTCCGACGAAGAGATACTCGGGGAGACGAAGGCGCGATGCGAAGCGAGCGAAGGCTTCGAACCTTTTTCTGATTGGCGCGCGCGCGTGGGAAGGCGAATGACG
This sequence comes from Sphingomonas sp. SRS2, assembly GCF_000971055.1. GTDB lineage: Bacteria > Pseudomonadota > Alphaproteobacteria > Sphingomonadales > Sphingomonadaceae > Rhizorhabdus. The sequence goes on along the minus strand of NZ_LARW01000066.1, from coordinate 114,418 downwards.
CTATTCCGCCCGGCTCCACGGGGGAACTGACATGTGGATTCGATCGGCGTTCTGGACCGGAAACATCAAAGCGGGCCAGGAGGCGGCGTTTCGCCAGGGAATCGACATTGAGATGATCCCCGGCTTGCAGCGGCTGGCGGGCGTCAGGGGCGCAAAAGCGCTCTGGCCGCATCGCTATGAGGACAAAGCGCCTGAGCATGCCTGCATCGTGCTTGTCGAGTTCGATAGTGTCGAGGCGATCGAGCATATGTTGGCTTCACCCGAACGCGCCGCGCTGCGTAAGCAGGCGTTGAGGTTGATCGAAATGTTCGATGGCGCGCTGACCCATATCGACTGTGAAGTCGGCTGACCAAAGGACATGACAACCATGGATGATCGCGCCGTCGATACGGAGGCTGCAGTCGCCGTGCAGCGTGCGTGGGCTGAAGCCTTCGCGGCGCGTGATCTCGATCGGCTGATATCATTATATGCCGATCAAACTGCCTTTTACGGGTCGACAGCCGCATTTTATACAACGCGGGAGGGCGTCCGCACCTATTTTGAGCTGCTACCCGAACGGTTCACTGCCGCCGAATATCAGATCCCGCATATAGTGCCGCTTGGCGACGACGCCGTTGCCGCGACCGGAGAGGTTACCTTTTATTCGACAGAAGGCGGCAAGACCGCCGCCATCCCGTATCGCATGACCCATGTGCTGGTGCGACGCGACGGGCTGTGGAAAATTGCGACCCATCATGCCTCGCCCCGCCCAACGGAATGACCCCGTCACGAAGCGCTAGTCCGCCGTCCACCCCGCGTCGAGCATCATGGCCGATCCCGTCATCAGCGCGGAGGCGTCCGAGGCGAGGAACACGACGGCACCCATCATGTCTTCTACCGTCCCAAATCGTCCGAGCTTGCTTTTGCCAAGAGCATCGGCGCGGAAGGCCGGATCGGCAAGGAAGGACCGGGTAAGCTCGGTCTCGATGAAGGTCGGCGCAAGCGAATTGACGCGGATGCCGAACGCTCCGAGATCGACAGCCATCGCCTTGGTCAGCCCCTCAAGGGCATGTTTGCTCGCGCAATAGACGGTCCGGTCACGGGCGCCGACATGCCCCATTTGCGAAGAGACATGGATGATCGAACCGCCTCGGCCGGCCTGCACCATTGTCCGGGCAACAGCCTGAGACAGAAAGAAGGTCCCGCGCAGATTCAACGCCAGCACCGCGTCGAAATCTTCCGGTGCAACCTCGAGAAAGGCTGCCGGTCGGTTGGTACCCGCATTGTTGACCAATATATCATAAGGTGGGCGGCCGGACACCGCCGCTTCGATCGCGTCCAAATCGACGAGATCGAGCACCATATGATCGGCACGACCGCCAGCACTCACAATTGCCTCGGCTAACTCGACAATTTCATGCTCCGTCCGTGCGGCGAGCGTGACTGTCGCGTCAGCCTGGGCCAGAGCGACTGCGCAGGCGGCGCCAATGCCTCTACCGGCTCCCGTGACGAGCGCGCGCTTGCCGCCGAGGCGGAGGCTTGGTGTTTGTGGGAGATCGCGGGGTTCAACCATAGGTCTTTTTTCCATTAATCATCAAACCACGCCAGCACGCCGCAGTCGATCAATGCCGGGCCGGTCGAGCCCGAGCAGGTCACGCAAGACATCGGTCGTATCCGCGCCCAGCGAGCGGCCCGTGTGTCGGAAACGCGCAGGCGTTTCCGACAGCGAGGGCATAGCCGCCGGGATCGTCAGTTCCCCGACACGCGGATCGACGACGGTCATGAGATTGCGGCGCGCCTTATACTGTGGATCGGCGAAAATATCCTCGATCGAATAAACCGGTCCGCAAGGGACCTGCCCGCGGCGACAAATGTCCAGCAGCGCCTCAAGCGGCAAGCTCGTCGTCCAGGCGCTCACGATCGCATTGATTCGCTCGCGATTTTCCGATCGCGCGAGCGACGTGGCGAAATCGGGCATGCCTGCCAATTCGGGCTGGCCTATCGTCTCCGCCAGCCGCCCAAACATGCGGTCGTTGGTACAGGCGATAGCGACCCATCTGCCATCCAGCGTCTGATAGTGGCTATGGGGCGCTACATTGACCGTGTCCGCACCCATCCGCTCACGAACTGTGCCGAATTTCGCATAGGCCGGGGCCAATTCGTCCAGCAGGCGAAAAATACTCTCATATAGGCCGATATCGATGCACTGCCCGCATCCCGTGGCGTCGGCATGCCGCAACGCCAAAAGCACGCCGATCGCGCCCCACATGCCCGAAATATAGTCGGCCAGCGATGTCGACCCAGGCACGACGGGTGGCCCGTCTGCATTGCCCGCCAAAAAGGACAGCCCGCCAAAGGCGTGAGCGATCCGCGCGAAGCCCGGCTCGTTCTTCATCGGACCGGTCTGCCCATAAGCGCTCACGCGCAACATGATCAGACGCGGATTAATATCAATGAGCGTTTCGAACCCGATTCCCCATTTTTCAAGTGTGCCGGGGCGGAAGTTTTCGAGCACCACATCCGACTGGGCGACCAGCCGACGAAACATTGCCGCGCCGTCAGGCGAGCTTAGGTTGAGCGTCACGCTCTTCTTATTTCGTGCCTCGCTCAGCCATACCAGCGTATCACCACACTCGGTTATGCTCCCAAATTTGCGCAGACTGTCGCCAGTCTCCGGCTGCTCGATCTTAATCACCTCGGCACCGAAATCCGCCAGAATTGTCCCACAGAACGGGGCTGCTACGAAGGTCGCGATATCCAGTACACGGACGCCACCAAGCACACCCTGGCCGTAGCGCAGAGCCTGCTCGTCATCGGAACCCTCGCCTGTTGTCTTCCCATCCATCGGAAACATCCTGTTATCACGCCGCCCTTGCTAGGCGGGATAAATAGCCGCGACAATTGCAAATATATTGGCATTTGCGTCTATTTTTCGATCAATGGCGAGCAATGGCGGCGCCCTAAGGAGGAATCGCATCATCCTAACCCGCGACATATGAGGTTACTCAGTGGCGACGACATCGCCATAGCCCGGGACAAACGGTGCAGCATCAGGGCCACCTGCGATCTGATTTTCAGATCAGTGGATTGGATATTTCAAATTGTAATTGATCCGAACGGTTCTAGACATACCCCCAATTACACAAAAGGGAGGATGAATTGGCTCACTCACAAGATGTTGCTCAGCCGGGATCTCGCCGCCGTTTGTTGCCGATCCTATTGGGGTCGGCCTGCTTCGCGGTCGTGCCGTCGACTGTTCATGCTCAGGCACCCCAAGACACCGCGTCTCCTGGCAATGCATCGAACAGCGCGGCCTCCCCGCCCGCCGATGGCGCTACTGTTGCCGACATCGTCGTAACCGCGCAGCGCCGTTCCGAGCGGCTGCAGGATGTTCCGATTGCGATCAGTGCATTAGGTCCGGCGTCTTTGAGCCAAGGCGGCGCGGGCAGCATCGTCGATCTTCAGGGCAGTGTGCCGGGCCTGTCAATTACAGGATCGGCCGGCATTAACGCGACGAATCTCGTGTCGCTGCGCGGCGTGGCTGGGCAGGCGGTGCCGATCGGCGCCAATCAAGCCACCGCCATCTACCTCGATGGGGTTTATCTTTCAAAACCCGATGCCGGTTTCTTCGGCCTGCAAGACGTCGAGCGCGTCGAAGTGCTCCGCGGCCCCCAAGGAACGCTCTACGGGCGAAACGCGACGGCTGGCGCGATCAACATTATCACGTACACCCCGAGCGATAAATTAGAGGGGAAGTTCGACGCCAGCTACGGGAATTACAATGCGGCGTCTGTCGGCGGATATGTCAGCGGTCCACTTGTCGGCGACCTGAGCGCGAGTCTGTCGGGCGGTTACAATCGTCGCGACGGATTCTTCAGGAACACTCTTACCGGCCACCGTATAGGCGGCAACGAGTCCTATTCGGCTCGTATCAAGCTGGCCTATGACAATCACGACAATTTCGACGCCATGCTGTCGGCCGACTACACGCACAAATTGTCGGACGATCTCTTCACGCCATCGAACCTCGTCGGCCGAAAACAGAGCTTCGCCAAGGACAGCGTGACGACCGATCTCGAAAGTCAAATCCGGACCCGGCTAACCACGGGCGGCGTCGCGCTCACAATGAACGTCCATCCCGCCACTGATTTTACCATTACCTCGATCTCGAGCTACCGTCGCTTTAACTTCTTCACCGTCTATGACATCGACGGCGGTGCGGCAGCTCTCATTCACCCGATGTTCTCCAACAAAAATGAGACTTTCAGCGAGGAAATCCGCGGCGTTTATGCCGGAGACCGCTTTCGCTTCACGGTCGGCGCGAATTACTTCAACGAAAAGGCACAGGTGGAACTCGCTATCAATCCGCCGGCCTTCACCAAGGCCCAACTCGATCGGAACCCGCAGCCGCGCACCACAAGCGATCTCAACGCACTGGCCGGATTCGGGCAGTTTGAGTTCGATCTGCTGCCTAAGGTGACCATTGTCGGGGGTCTGCGCTTCAACTACGAAAAGCGCGATTTCACGATCGACTACTCCTCCAACGGCACGGCGAAGCCGCTGGTCGGCGAGGTTTCCGATACGGCTTGGCTGCCGTCGGCGGGCGTGAATTTCAAGTTATCCCGCGATATTCTCCTCTATGCTAAGGTGAACAAGGGCTATCAATCGCCTGGCTACGCCTATCTGCCAGGTGCGGGCAATCCGGTGAATACTTTCAACCCCGAGACGCTGTGGGCCTATGAGGCCGGCATCAAGTCTCAGTTCCTTGACAGAATGATCACCCTTAACCTCGCTGCCTTCTATTATGACTACAAAGACATTCAGCTTCGCCGCACCGTCGCCTTGGGCATAACCACGGTGGAAAATGCGGGCGCTGCGACCGTAAAGGGCGGGGAGGCTGAGCTCATATTCCGGCCGATGGCTGGCCTGACCCTCAATGCCCAGGCCACTTATTCCAACGCTCATTACACGCGATTTTGCGAAACCATCACGGCAGGAACGCCCGGAAATGGCGATCCGCTCTGCTCGGTTAACGGATTGCCGGGCGCAGATCGTCGCGGCAACGCACTGAACGAAGCGCCGAAATGGTCGGGTGGCGTGGGCGCGACCTATGAATTCGCGCTCGGGGATAACACCCTGAAGCTCGGCGCGAACTATGCTTGGGAAAGCAACAGCTATTTCAGCTCAGTCAATGAAGTCCAGCTGAGCAATGGCGGATGGCATCGCTTGGATGCGCGGGCATCGTTGGCGCTGCGCAATGGGCTCGAACTATACGCCTTCGGCCGCAACCTCACCGACGAACGTCATCCCACGAACGGCTTTCGCTTTGGCGGCATCGCCTCGATCGCCGTGAGCGACCCCCGTGTCTATGGCGCCGGCGCAACCTTCAAATTCTAACTATTGGCTTGAGGAGGGCGAGATGAGCTGTGTCGAGTTACCCCAACCTGACCTGGCAGCCTCGCCCTCCGGCTCCAGTGGTGCGCGAGCCGAAGGTGCGCTGGATGCTAACAAGCGCGCCGCGCTGGCGCTATTCGATGCGATCTCGGCCGCCGATATCGATCTTATAGCGGGCTTGGTCACAGAGGATCTGAAATGGTGGGTATCCCCATCAACCATCTTTTCCGGCAACTATGACAAACAGGCGTGGCTCGCCAATTTCGAAAAATTATTTGCAAATGCTGCCGGCCCAATCCGTTTTCGGTTCGACGATATGACCGGCGAGGCCGATCGCGTCTGCCTGACCGCCAAGGGGAATATGCCGCTTACTAACGGCGACACATATGCCAGCGACTATCACTTCCTGTTGTTCTTCCGAGATGGCAAAATCTACCGTTGCAAGGAGTATCTGGATTCCGCGCATGTTTCTATGATCTTTGGTGCTCCGACCGCTTAGGCCACCTGGACTTAGGACTAGGCCGATGATCGAATTGCATTTCGCACCGACACCTAACAGCATGAAAATAGTCATAATGCTGGAAGAGATCGGCCTGCCGTATCAAATCCTTCACTACGATATCTTCAGGGGGGATCAGCTGGCACCGGATTATGCGCTGATACATCCTAACCGTAAGCTCCCGGCCATCGTCGATACCAAGCCGGCACTCGACGAGGAGCCACTACCGATCTTCGAATCTGGCGCTATCCTTCAGTATCTTGCCGAAAAGAGTGGCAAGCTGCTGGCCCAGGCAGGCGCGGAACGCTGGCGGACGTTGAGTTGGCTCACATGGCAAGTCGCCTCGATCGGCCCGATGGGCGGACAGGCCAGCCACTTCACCCGCTATGCGCCCGACGGAAATGAATATGCTATCGAGCGATATTGCAAGGAACTGAAGCGGCTGCTCCTTGTCCTCGATCACCGGCTGCAGGATGCTCCGTTCGTCGCCGGGACGAGCTATTCCATCGCCGATATCGCAATCTGGCCCGCTCGATTCTGGGCCAGCTTAATGGGCACCGAGCCATATGACTTACCGGCCGTGGCACGCTGGCTGGAGTCGATCGGCTCTCGTCCCGCAGTGCAGCGCGCGCTAGGACATCCCGACTGTAAGGTACCGCAGAGCTATGTTGGGCTTCGGCAGCGCCTCTCGAAAGAACAATGGTCGAATATGTTTGGGGAGAAGATGCACAACGGCGCCGCGCGCCGCATTCTGCCATAGTCATGCATCGCCCGGGTTGAAGCGCATGGCAGAGCGCTTGTCGAGCCCGTTGCCCATGCCGGTTCTTACCTAATCAGCGGCGCATGGCGTCGGAGCGCCGCCGTCGCAGCGCGAGGATGTAAATGACCAGCGCGACACCCGCGAACAGGAACCATTGCCCGGCATAACCGCGATGGTTGTTGGGGATCGTCTCGATCGATGGCGGCACGCTGGGCGAGAAGCCCGGCACAGCGCCGTCGAGCACCAGCAGCAACGGCGTCGCGCCCGGAGTTTTGCCCAGCACCCGCTTCGCCAGCACATCGTCGGGAATGATTCGCCCGTCCGCTTCAATTCGCTGTCCGATTTCGGGTGCGCCCGGACGGGCATTGATCGCGCTCCAGCCGAGATCGGCCATGATCACCCGCCTGTCGATCAGCGCACAGCCGACGATATTGCGGAATCCGGTCTGGCCGCGCTGGTTTACCCCGCCGAGCTGGATCGGCTTCGTCGTAACCCGGCACAGGACATGCGCGCGGCGAAAGGCCAGCGCGTCGATCGGCAACGCCGCAGGCAGGCCGTACAGCGCGGGTGACCCGGCGTTGGCGCGGTAGCTGGCGAGCAGGCTTTCCTTCCATTCGGCGCGGCGCAGCTGCCAGATGCCGAGCGCGATCATCGCCGCCAGCGCGGCGGCCACGACCAGGGTTGGAATTATCGGGAGACGGCGCATCAGTCGGGCTTCCGGAGGCGCCCTTCGCGGGCGGCGTTCTTATATTCGAGCACGAGCAGCAGGCCCTTGGCGATCCGCAACAGGCCGACCGTAAGGATCAGCGTCAGCGGCGCCCACAGTAGCAGGTGCAGCCAGAGCGGCGGGGCGTAGCTGAGTTCGACGATGATCGCGAGCAGACAGACCAGCCCGCCGACGATCATGATCAGGAAGGCCGCCGCGCCATCCCCGACATTGAAGGCGCGATAGTCGAGCCCGCAGCCCCGGCACAAATCGGCGAAGCGCAGAAAGCTGGCGAACAGCCCCGGCGTCCCACAGCGCGGACACAGCCCTCGTATCGCCGCATCGAGCGGCGGGGGGGGGATCGGCGCGGGCGCTTCGGGCATCGGAATCCTTCCGCTTCAAAAGAAAGGGCGCGGTGGCAGGTTTTCCCCGCCACCGCGCCCCCAGATATCTCATGCCGTCCGGCGGGTCAGCCGTGGACCGGTGCGCCCCAGCCGCCCCAGACATAGACGACGATGAACAGGAACAGCCAGACAACGTCGACGAAATGCCAGTACCAGGCCGCCGCCTCGAAGCCGAAATGCTGCTTCGGGGTGAAATCACCGCGATAGGTGCGTACCAGACAGACGATCAGGAAGATCGTGCCGATCAGCACGTGGAAGCCGTGGAAGCCGGTCGCCATGAAGAAAGCCGCCGAATAGTTCAGCCCTTTGAAGCCGAACGGGGCATGCATATATTCATAGGCCTGAACGGCGCTGAACACCGAGCCCAGGATGATCGTCAGCCACAGGCCCTTCTTAAGGCCATCGCGATCGCCATGGATAAGCGCATGGTGCGCCCAGGTGATCGTGGTGCCCGAGCAGAGCAGCAGCAGCGTATTGAGCAGCGGCAGGTGGAATGCGTCGATGACCTCGAGGCCCTTGGGCGGCCAGATGCCTTCGGCATGGGTGATGCTGTTCGGCCCCTCGATGATCGAGACGACGCCTTCCTTGACCTCGAGCGCCACCGGGAAGAGCGAGAAATCGAACCAGGCCCAGAACCAGCCGACGAAGAACATCACCTCGGAGGCGATGAACAGGATCATACCGTAACGCAGGTGAAGCTGAACGACCGGCGTGTGATCGCCGGCATGCGCCTCGCGGATCACGTCCGACCACCAGCTGAACATCGTGAACAGCACGCCGATCAGGCCGGCGAAGAAGACATAGCCGCCAAAGGCCGCCTTGTGCATCCACATGATCGCGCCCGACGCCATGATCAGCGCCGACATCGAGCCTATGAACGGCCAGATGCTCGGCGGTAGAATGTGATAATCGTGGCTCTTCGCTCCGGCCATTTCCGTGCCCCTGATGGTCTGATGGATCGTCCCTTAACCGCCTGCCCGTCCGGAATCCACAGCGGATTTGTCGGGGAAGAAGGTGTAGGACAGGGTTATTTCGTTGAGATTGCGCGCATCCTTATCTTTGAGGATGGCGGGATCGACATAATAGATCACCGGCATGCGGATCGTCTCGCCGGGTTTGAGCACCTGGCTGGTGAAACAGAAGCACTGGATCTTGGTGAAATAGGCGCCTGCCTGCTCAGGCGTGACGTTGAACGTCGCGGTGCCGGTAATCGGCACGTTGGACAGATTGGTCGCGGTGAAGAAAGCCATTTGCCGCGCGCCAATCGCGACGCGCGCGACGTTCTTCTCCGGCTCGAAGCGCCAGGGCAGCGATGGCGAGACATTGGCGTCGAAGCGGACGTTGACCAGCTTGCCTACCACTTCGCCCGGAGCGATGCCGGTCGCGCTGCGCATCGTCGTGCCGCCAAAGCCCGTGACCTGGCAGAACAGGCGGTACAGCGGCACTGCGGCGAAGCCGAGCGCCAGCATCGCCAGCGCGATCAGCAGCGCGAGCAGGCCGACCCGCACATTGCGGTCCTTGGGATAAAAGGCGGCGCTCACAGCATCTTGGCGATGGAGATCGCGTAAAAAAGGATGACGAGCGCGCCCAGCACCAGCGCGGTGACCACCGCACGCGACCTTTGCCGGCGGCGAATCTCGGCCTGTTCGTCGGGAGTGAAGCTCATGCCAGCACCATCTTATCGGCAACCAGAAGGCCGAACACGAGGAACAGATAGAGGATCGAGAAGCCGAAGAGTTGCCGCTCGGGCTTCATCTTCGCCTGGTCGCTCTCGCCGCTGAAGCCGACGCGCAACGCCAGCAGCAGGAAAAAGCCCGACAGCAGGCTCGCGCCGATGCCGTAGATCGCCCCGGTCAGCCCCATCGCCCACGGAGCGACCGCCGCAGCGGCCATCGGCAGGGTGTAGAGCATGATCTGGATACGCGTGGCGCGCTGGCCGGCGACGGCGGGCAGCATCGGCACCCCGGCGCGGGCATAATCCGAGTTGATGAACAGCGCGAGCGCCCAGAAATGCGGCGGCGTCCACAGGAAGACCAGCGCGAACAGCAGCACCGGCAGCGTCTCGACCTGCCCGGTCGCCGCCGCCCAGCCGATCAAGGCGGGAAAGGCCCCGGCCGCACCGCCGATGACGATGTTCTGAGGGGTCCGGCGCTTCAGCCAGATGGTATAGACCACCACATAGAAAAGGATCGAAACGGCGAGAATTGCGGCCGACAGCAGATTGACCGCCAGCCCCATCAGGATCACCGAAAAGACGGCAAGCCCGACGCCGAAGTGGAGCGCCGACTGACGGTCCATCCGCCCGGCGGGCAGAGGCCGGTCGGCGGTGCGCGCCATCAGCGCGTCGAGATCCGCCTCATACCACTGGTTGAGCGCTCCGGCAGCGCCAGCGCCCAGCGCGATGCACAGGATCGCGGTGAAGCCAATCACCGGGTTGATCGTATGCGGCGCCGCGAGCAGCCCGCACAGGCCGGTGAACACCACAAGCGTCAGCACGCGCGGCTTGGTCAGCGCGAGGAAGTCGCGCCAATCGGCGGCGGCCGGGATTGCAACTGGGTAAGCTTTACTCGCCATGGTCTCTACATCGCGTCCTTAATGAAACCGCCGCTTTGACTGGTCGTCGAAGCGGCGGCCCATTTTTCCGGTGTTCGCCGCCAGATCAGTGCGCGTTATCGTCGCCGATGTGCGGCAGTTGCTCGAACTGGTGATACGGCGGCGGGCTCGACAGCGTCCACTCCAGCGTGGTCGCCCCTTCGCCCCAATAATTGCCTTCGGCCTTCTTGCCCTTCGCCATCGACCAGAAGACGTTGACGAAGAAGAAGATCATGCTGAACGCCATCAGCATATAGCCGTCGGTGGCGACCAGGTTCCACTTGGCGAACGCATCCGGATAATCCGGGATACGGCGCGGCATCCCGTCAAGGCCTAGGAAATGCATCGGGAAGAACAGGATGTTCACGCCGATGAAGAACAGCCAGAAGTGGATCTGGGCCAGGACCTCGTTGTACATCCGGCCGGTCATCTTGCCGAACCAGTAGTAAAAGGCCGCGAACAGCGAAAAGACCGCGCCGAGCGACAGCACATAGTGGAAGTGCGCGACCACATAATAGGTGTCGTGCATATAGTTGTCGACGCCGCCGTTCGCGAGGACGACGCCCGTGACGCCGCCGACCGTGAACAGGAAGATGAAGCCGATCGCCCAGAGCATCGGCGCCTTGAACGTCATCGAACCGCCCCACATCGTCGCGATCCACGAGAAGATCTTGATGCCGGTGGGGACCGCGATGACCATCGTCGCGGCGGTGAAATACATCTTGGTGTCGACCGACATGCCCGTGGTGAACATGTGGTGCGCCCACACGACGAAGCCTACGACGCCGATCGCGACCATGGCATAGGCCATGCCGAGATAGCCGAACACGGGCTTCTTCGAGAAGGTCGAGACGATCTGGCTGATGATGCCGAAGCCCGGCAGGATCATGATGTACACTTCGGGGTGGCCGAAGAACCAGAAGAGGTGCTGATAGAGCACCGGATCGCCGCCGCCCGACGCATCATAAAAGGTCGTGCCGAAGTTGCGATCGGTCAGCAGCATCGTGATTGCCGCGGCGAGCACCGGCAGCGCCAGCAGCAGCAGGAAGGCCGTGACCAGCACCGACCACACGAACAACGGCATCTTGTGCAGGGTCATGCCCGGCGCGCGCATGTTGAAGATGGTGGTGATGAAGTTGACCGCGCCGAGGATCGAAGAGGCGCCCGCGAGATGGAGCGACAGGATCGCCATGTCCACCGACGCGCCGGCCGAGCCGCTGGTCGACAGCGGAGCATAGACCGTCCAGCCGGTGCCCGCGCCATTGCCCGTGCCGCCGCCGAAGAAGGTGGAGCCGAGCAGCAGCGCGAAGGCTGGGATGAGCAGCCAGAAGCTGATGTTGTTCATCCGCGGGAAGGCCATGTCGGGTGCGCCGATCATGATCGGCACGAACCAGTTACCGAAACCGCCGATGATTGCCGGCATGACCATGAAGAACACCATGATCAGGCCATGCGCGGTGATCAGCACGTTCCACATATGGAGCGCGGTGTCGAAATCGGGCGAGCCGCCCATCAGCACGGTCCAGGTCTGGAGATACTGGATGCCGGGATGCGCCAGTTCGGCGCGCATCAGGCCCGAGATCGCGCCGCCGATGATGCCCGCGATGATCGCGAAAATCAGGTAGAGCGTCCCGATGTCCTTGTGGTTGGTGGACATGAACCAGCGCGCGAAGAAGGCCGGCTTGTGATCGCCATCATGATGATGGTCGTCATGCGCCTGGAAATGAGCGGGAGATGCTGTGGTGTCGGTCATCTGTCTGGCCTTAGTTCTGCGCGGTCGCAGGCTGGGACGTGGTCGGCGCGGCAGGCGCCGCAGTGCCCGGCACCGCAGCGTCGGCGGCAGGCGCTGCCGTCGCGGTTTCGGGCGTGGCGGCCGGGGCTGGCGCGGCGGCCGCTTCCTCGCCCGGCATCTTGCCGCCCTTCGAACGGACCCATTCGGCGAACTTGTCCTTCGAGACCACTTCGACTGCGATCGGCATGTAGCCATGGCGGGCGCCGCACAATTCCGAGCACTGGCCATAATAGAGGCCTTCGCGATCGGCCTTGAACCAGGTTTCGTTCAGGCGGCCGGGAACGGCGTCCATCTTGGTCCAGAAGGCGGGGACCGCCCAGCTGTGGATGACGTCGTTCGAGGTGACGATCACCTTGACGATCGAATTGACCGGAACGACGACGCGCTCGTCGACCGCGAGCAGGCGGGGCTCGCCGCGCTTCTTGGCTTCAGCATCGGGCAGCATGTTCGAGACCAGCTCGAAATCGCCGTTATCCGGATATTGATAGGTCCAGTACCACTGGTTGCCGATCACCTTGATGGTCAAATCGGGCTTGGGCTGGGCATATTGGTTCGCGAGCAGCCGGATCGACGGCACCGCGATCACCAGCAGGATGAGAACCGGAACGAGCGTCCAGACGATCTCGATCAGCGTGTTGTGCGAGGTCTTCGACGGAACCGGGTTCGCCTTCGCGCGAAAGCGAATCATCGCATAGGCAAGAAGCAGCAGGACGAAGATCGAGATGATCGTGATGATCGGCATCAGCAGGATATCGTGGAACCACTGCGCTTCCTCACCGATCGCGGTGACTTGCGGCTGAATCTTGAACCCGCCGGGAATCGGCTGGCCGATATCGGCCTCCGGTGCGCGGTGCGCGAACGCGGGCGCAGCAGCTGCGGCGGGAGCCGCGGCTTCGGCGCTTGCCGTGGCCGGAGTTACCTCCTGAGCCTGTGCCGCCAGCGGTACGGCGGCCAGCGAAAGCGCCATCATCAATGTCTTCAACGTCTTCATCTTACCCCCGTGAAGCGCGGTTGGATCCGCGCCTGCCTGATGTCGGGCCCTACGAAATCGAGCGCCTTATAGGCGCGGCTTCGCTGTGCCTCAAGCACCGCTTGCCGCCGAATGCAAGCGGTTGAAGCGAATATATCCTGCCTCTATCTGAGCAAGTGCTGCAAAGCCGCAGCGCGCGACGGGATGGATGACGATGACGGATGAAGAGGTACTCGCCGAATTTCGGGCGGCGGAAGCGCTGCTGGAAGGCCATTTCATCCTGTCTTCGGGGCTGCGCAGCCCCCGCTATCTGCAATGCGCGCGGGTATTGATGAATCCGGCCCGCGCGGCTCGGCTGGCCGAGGCGCTTGCCTTCAAGATTCCCGACAAGATTAAGATTCAGCTCGGCGCTGTCGTCTCGCCGGCGATGGGCGGAGTCATCGCCGGGCATGAGATGGGCCGTGCGCTTGGCCTCGATGCGATGTTCGTCGAGCGGCCGGAGGGCGTGTTCGGCCTGCGCCGCGGTTTCCGGCTGGAGCCTGGGCAGAAGGTCCTGCTGATGGAGGACGTCGTCACCACCGGCCTGTCGTCGCGTGAAGCGATCAAGGCGGTCGAGGAAGCAGGCGGTGAGGTGATTGCCGCGGCCTCGCTGGTCGACCGGTCGAACGGCGCCGCCGACCTCGGCGTCCCATTCTATCCGCTGATCCGGATCGAGGTGCCGACCTACGCCGTCGACACCCTGCCCCCCGAACTTGCCGCGATTCCCGCGATCAAGCCGGGAAGCCGCGCGAAGGTCGTGGCGTGAACAAGCTTCGCCTCGGGGTCAACATCGACCATGTCGCGACGATTCGGAACGCGCGGGGCGGGCTTTATCCCGACCCGATCCGCGCCGCGCTGATCGCGAGCGAAGCCGGCGCGGACGGTATCACAGCGCATCTGCGCGAGGATCGCCGCCATATCATCGACGAAGATATCGGCCGCCTGATCGGCGCGATCCAGTTGCCGGTGAACATGGAGATGGCGGCGACGGAGGAGATGGTGGCGATCGCGCTGAAACATCGCCCGCATGCCGCCTGCATCGTTCCCGAACGGCGCGAGGAAGTGACTACCGAGGGCGGGCTCAACGCGGCGCGGCAGCATAATCACCTCAAGCCGCTGATCGCCCGGCTGGCCGATGCGGGCATCCGCGTCAGCCTGTTCATCGAACCCGACCCACGCCAGGTCGAGGCCGCGCTGGATCTCGGCGCGCCGGTCGTCGAGTTCCACACCGGTCGCTACGCCCATAGCGAAGGCGAGGCGCAGGCCGCCGAGCTGCGCCGCATTGCCGACGCCGCCGCGCTCGCCGCGAAGAACGGCATCGAACCACATGCCGGCCATGGCCTGACCTTCGACAATGTGACCCCCATCGCCGCCATCCCGCAGATCGCCGAACTCAACATCGGCCACTTCCTGATCGGGGAGGCGATCTTCGAGGGGCTGGGCCCGGTGGTGGCGCGGATGCGCGCGATGATGGACGAGGCGCGGTGATCGTCGGCATTGGCTCCGACCTGTGCAATATCGAGCGGATCCAGAATTCGCTCGATCGCTTCGGCGAACGCTTCCTCAACCGCGTCTTCACCGATGTCGAACGCGGCAAGGCGGAGCGTCGGCCATTCACCCGCGCCGGCACCTATGCGAAGCGATTCGCCGCCAAGGAAGCCTATTCGAAAGCGGTCGGCACCGGCTTCAGGGCAGGCGTCTTCATGAAGGACATCGGCGTGGCCAACCTGCCGAGCGGGGCGCCGACGCTGGTTTTGACCGGTGGGGCAAAGGCAAGGCTTGACGCGCTGACGCCGCCGGGCCACGCCATCGAGGTACATCTTACGATGACCGACGATCATCCCTGGGCGCAGGCGTTCGTTATCCTGTATGCGCGTCCGCTTTAAGGAGAGGATCGCGTGAGCGATCAGCCGAGTGACGATATGGACAATGCGAGCGACCTGCCCGCCACCCCGGCCGAAACGCCGGTAACTCCCAAGAAGCAAGGTACAGACTGGCTGGCCGAGGCCCGCGGTATATTCTGGCTCGTGCTGGCGGTGCTCGGCTTCCACAGCTTCGTGGCCAAGCCATTCTATATCCCGTCCGAATCGATGATGCCGACGCTGATTACCGGCGACCGGCTGGTGGTGACCAAATATCCCTATGGCTGGTCCTATGTGTCGCCGAGCTTCCATATCCTGCCGTTCATTCAGGGCCGGCTGCTGGGCCGGCTACCCGAACGCGGTGACATCGTCATCCTGAAGCCGCCGCAGGCGGACACCGATTTCATCAAGCGCGTGATTGGCCTCCCTGGCGACCGGCTCGAAGTGCGCGGCGGCGTGGTCGTGATCAACGGCGTGCCGGTCAGGCGGACCCCCGTGTCTCCGGCGATGATCCCGGTCGACGCCAATGTGCCGTGCGATCAATATGACGTCGCCCGCTTCCGTATCACCGGTCCCGACGGCAAGCTTTATTGCGCGCTGCCCCGCTTTCGCGAGACGCTTCCCAACGGCCGCAGCTACGACACGATCGACCTGGGCTACATGCCCGAGATCGACGATGTCCCGGCGATCACCATCCCGGCGGATCATGTCTGGGTGATGGGCGACAATCGCGATCAGTCGGCCGACAGCCGCGTTCCGGCCGAGCGCAATGGCCTGGGCGGACCCATTCCCTTCGAGAATCTCGGCGGCCGCGCCGAATTTATCACCTTCTCGCTGGACGGCACGACCAAGCTCTGGAACCCGCTGAGCTGGATCCAGGCGTTGCGTGGCGGACGCGCCGGCACCAGCCTGCATCCCGACCGCGAGGCGCGCTGAGGCGATGGCCATCCGCAAGCCCGAGCAGCCCGGTCCGTCGGACAGCCGCTCGGCGGCGACCATCTACGAACTCCATAAGGCGGCCATTTGGCTCGGTCTCGCCGTCGCGATCGCGCTGGTCGTGCTGCTTGTCCAGCCGCTGCTGCTGGTATTCGCGGCACTGGTCCTCGCCGCGATGCTCGACGGCGGCACAAGGCTGCTCGGCCGGATATTGCCGATCGGGCGCGGCTGGCGGCTGCTGATCACCTGCCTCGCGGTGGTCGCCTTCATCACCTGGACGGTTTATTTCGCCGGATCGCAGATCGCCGGCCAGTTCGAGGCGCTACGCACCGTCGTTGAAACGCAGCTCACCCGCGTATTCGAATGGGCTAACGCGCGCGGCTTGATGCCCAAGACGGGCGGCGGCCAGGCGGTCGCCAGCGAACTGATGGGATCGTTCGATAGGCTGACCGGCTGGGTGGGTACCGCGCTCGGCGCGGTGTCGAGCATTGCGATGATCCTCGTGCTCGGCGTCTTCATCGCCGCCGAACCTCGGCTCTACGAACGTGGCTTTGCCTGGCTGTTGCCGATCGAGAAGCGCGCCGATTTCTACGCGACGACCGCGCGGATGGGCTTCACCATGCGCAGACTGATGTTCGGCCGGCTGATCGGCATGGCGGTAGAGGGCTTCGGCACCGGCATCGCCCTGTCGATCGCCGGGGTGCCGATGGCGGCGCTGCTTGGTCTGCTCACCGGCCTGCTCGCCTTCCTGCCCAATATCGGATCGATCATCTCCGGCGTGTTGATCATCTTGGTCGGCTTTTCCGCCGGGTTCGACACGGGCATCTGGGCGATCATCATCTATGTCGCGGTACAGGTGATCGACGGCAATATCATCGTCCCATGGGTCGCGCGCCGCTCGGTCGATCTCGCCCCGGCGCTGATCCTCGGCGCGCAGCTGCTATTCGGGACGCTGTTCGGCATCGTCGGCCTGGCGCTCGCCGATCCGATCGTGGCGATGATCAAGGTCTTCCTGGAAGAACGCGCCAAGCGCCCGGCGGAATAGAGCGATTTCGAGGCAGTAAGATCATCTGCCCGTTCGGAAATCGCGTTAAAACCAAGGAACTGGATCGGCCGATCTGGTGCAATCAGATCGTGAGCCACGCCCGGTATCGCCACGCTGCGCCAAGCGACAAACAGCCGCTATCGCCATAAAAGAATGGGGCCGCATCGCTGCAGCCCCATCCTCTCCTATTCAGTATCGAACCTGTCGGATTTACATCCCGCCATGGCCGCCCGGCATACCGCCCGCGCCCATCTGGGCCGGTGCGATCGCCAGCAATTCGACGTCGAAGGTAATAACTGCATTCGGCGGGATCACCCCGCCCGCGCCCTGCTCGCCATAAGCGAGCTCCGGCGGCATCCAAAAACGGTATTTCGCACCCTGGCTCATCAGCTGGATGCCCTCGGTCCAGCCGGGAATCGTCCCGCCGATCGGCATCGGCCGCGGCTTGCCGTCGGTCTTGGTCGAATCGAAGGTCTTGCCGCTCAGAAGCTTGCCGTCATAGTTGACCAGAACCATGTCGGACGGGCCCGGCTTGGGGCCGCTGCCTTCTTCGAGGATCTGATATTGAAGACCCGTAGGGGTTGTCACGACGTCGCCATGCTTGCCGTTGGAAGCCATGAACTCCGCGGGCGACATCGCCATCGTGACCTGGCTGGCGGTGCTCATATAGGCAGCGCCCACGCCGATGGCGACAACCGCCGCAATTCCTACCCAAAGCTTCACCAGCGAGCCCTTCGCGATCGGACGAAGGGGGACGGCGGTCACTTCGGACATGGGCGGCTCGCTCTCTATGGCAATGATGGACTGGCCGCCGCCCGGTGGACCCGGACGCCGGATAACGCCTTGTTCTTACCGGACGCCGTCACGCTCCATGCGCTTGCGCTCAAGCTTGCGGGCGCGGCGGATCGCGGCGGCACGCTCGCGGGCGCGCTTTTCCGAAGGCTTCTCGTAATGACGGCGCAGCTTCATTTCGCGATAAACGCCTTCGCGCTGCAGCTTCTTCTTGAGCGCGCGCAGGGCCTGGTCGACATTGTTATCGCGAACGATGATCTGCATAAAAAACCCAATTCTCCAATCATTTGCGGAGCGAGCCAGCCACGCCGCCGATCCGACGGTGTCTCCAGCTTCAACGCAAAACAGCGTGTCGTCGCGGAAAGCGATCCGCGCCGTGAAGCGCCGCCCCTACCAGCCGCCCTATGATTCTTCAAGCGAAACGCGGTATTTTTTGCGCTGTGCCGTTCGGCGCTTCGCGCTATGACGAGGCATGACAAGGTTTACGGTCAACGGCCAGCCCATTCATTACAAGATGGACCCCGCAACGCCGCTGCTTTGGGCGCTCCGCGACGCGTCCAATCTCACCGGCACGAAATATGGCTGTGGCGCGGGCCAATGCGGCGCCTGCACCGTTCATGTCGATGGCCAGCCGATGCGGTCCTGCCAGCTGCCGATCGGCACGATCGAAGGCAGCTTCGTCACGACCATCGAGGCGCTGTCGCGCGATCGCGGCCATGCGGTGCAGCAGGCCTGGGTGGCCGAAAACCTGCCCCAGTGCGGCTATTGCCAGTCCGGCATGATCATGGCCGCCGCCGCACTGCTCGAAAAAAGCCGCAGTCCGACCGATGCGGAAATCGATGCGGCGATGACCAATATCTGCCGCTGCGGCACCTATCCCCGCATTCGACGGGCGATTCGCCGCGCTGGCCGGGTGATGGCCGGCGCCGAGACGATCGCCGCCGCGCCACCGCCCGGCATCGATCCCGCCGATGCGGCGCAAGCCATACCGGCGCTGACCCCCGGACGGGCCGCGCCGAATGATTCACGCAAGGACGATTGAACGCTATTCTTTCTGGATGCTGACAACGAGGTTCAGCATCGGCTCAGTTGCCGGGGCGCACAAGGACGGCAAGGGTGGCAGCACGCCGCCTGTCTGGAGAGTATTTCCGATGCGTAACCCTTCAAGGATGATGATCGGTTTGCTGCTGGGGGCGGTGATGGTGTCACCGATCGCGGCACAGGCCCAGGAACGTGGCCGCTATCGCGGTGATGCCCGCGCGGGTGCGCAGGTTAATGGCGATGCCCGCCGTGAGGCGGTCAGCCAGGCCCGCGAAGCCCAGCGCGCCGTCGAGCGCCCTGCCCCCGTGCAAAGCATGCGGACCGATGCCGGCCAGAATCGTCGCCAATGGCAGGGCGGCGACCGTAATCGTAGCGACGATCGAGCAACCCGCGGGGTAGAGCAGCGTCGCGAGAATGCCGTGCGCGCCACCGACGCAAATCGTGATCGCGGCGATCGCAATCGCGATGGCGACAACCGTCGCTGGGATCGCGATCGCACTCGCGACGGCGATCGCGCCGTTGGTCGTGGCGATCGGGGCCAGAACTGGGAGCGCGACCGCGATCGCAACAACCGCAATGACGGCAACCGCCGCTGGACGACCGACCGCCGCGACTGGAACGGGCGCGACTGGGACCGGCGCGACAATGACCGCTGGGACCGCAACTGGCGCAACGACCGGCGTTATAGCTGGCAGGATTATCGCAAGCATAACCGGAACATCTATCGCCAGGGGCGGTATGATTCGCGCCATGGTTACAGCTATCGCCGCTGGTCCCCCGGATATCGCTTCGACTCGTTCTTCTACAGTTCGAGCTACTGGATCAACGATCCGTCCTACTATCGCCTGCCGCCGGCATACGGCCCCTATCGCTGGGTCCGCTACTTCGACGACGTGGTGCTGGTCGACACCCGCGATGGCGAGATCGTAGACATCATTTACTCCTTCTTCCTCTAAAGAGAGTTCGGCAAGGAGAGTGGCCGAGGAGGCCCGGTGGCAGCGATGCCACCGGGCCTTTCGCTGTTTTGGCGACGCATGGTCCATGCAGCCGCCGCCGCTCCCTGCGGCTTTTCGGCGGAGCAGAAAATCAAGCCACGCTCCCAAATCCTTTCATTTCGCTGACCAATCCATTCCCGCCGGGTTCAGGCGCACTGTGCGAATCAGGAACCTGTGGCGGTCCCGGACCATTGAGCCCGCCGCAAACAAGATTCGGAGAGTGAAAGGAGTAATCCAATGCGTACACCGATCATCCTGGGGCTTATGGCCGCCGTTGCGGTCCCATCGATCGCCCCCGCGCAGTCGCTGCGCGAAGCGCGCGAGAGCCAGCGTGACGTCCGTGAGGAGCGCCGCGACCTGCGTGAGGCGCAGGCATATGGCGACCGCCGCGATGTCCGCGAGGCCCGCAGGGACCTGCGTGACGCGCGGCAGGAAGCCCGCAGTGACTGGCGCGATTATCGCAGGTCCAACCGCGATGTCTATCGCCGCCCCGCCTATGTCGGCCCGCGCGGCTACGCTTATCGTCCCGTGGGCGTCGGCTACCGCTTCCAGCCGCATTATTACAGCTCGCGCTATGTGATCTCGGACCCGTATCGTTATCGCCTGCCGCGGACGACCGGCTACAATCGCTGGGTCCGCTACGGCAATGACGTGGTTCTCGTGAATATCCGCACCGGCCGAGTAATCGAGGTCCACAACAGCTTCTTCTGGTAAGACGGAAGAGCATCGCAGCCCCGGCATTTCCCCCGATGCCGGGGCTGCTTGCATCTGCTGTGTTAGAGGCATAGCACAGGGCATCACATTCAGGATGCCCTCCACCATGATCCGCAAGACTCTGTTCTTCGCTACCGCCCTGTCCGCATTCGCCCTGCAGCCGTTGTCCCCGGCCATCGCTGCGCCGGAGGCGGCGTCACAGCCCTCAGCCACCGACGCCGCTTTGCTCAAGCTGTTTCACGACAGCGACGAGGCTTCTTTGCGCCGTAATCCGATCAGCGCGGTATATCGCGGCGACACGCGCTATGCCGACCGGCTCGGCGATTATGTAAGCGACGCCTATTATGAGGGTGAGCGCGCCGCCGGCGAAGCCGACCTCGCCGCGCTGAAGAAGATCGATCGCACCAGGCTGACCCCCACCAACCAGATCGCCTATGACGTCTTCAAATGGCAGACCGAATTCGGCCTGAAGGCTTACTCACCCGGACTGCTGGAGATCACCAAGGCCCAGCCGATCGATCATTTCGCGGGCTTCCACAAATATTATCCGGGCTTCGCCTCCGGCGAGGGCGCCGCGCCATTCAAGACGGTCGTCGATTACGAGCACAACCTTAGGCGCCACCGCGACTATATCATCATGGTCGACCGCTGGATCGGCCGTTTCCGCGAGGGGATGAAGGCCGGGATCGTCGAGCCGAAGCTGGTGGTCAACAATATGATCGAGCAGCTCGACATGCAGATCGCCCAGGGCGTCGAGGGATCGACCTATTATGGCCCGGTGAAGACCTTCCCCGAGGGTATCTCCGCCGCCGATCAGGCAAGGCTGCGCGGCGCGATGGCGGCGGCTATCCGCGACGGCATCCTGCCTGCGCTCACCCGCCTGCGCGGCTTCCTGAAGACCGAATATCTGCCGGTTGCGCGCGACAGCGTGGGCTTGAGCGGGCTCAAGGGCGGCGACAGGCTCTATGCCTATCTGATCGAATCGAACACCACGCTGCCGCTCAAGGCCGAGGAGGTTCACCAGCTCGGACTAAGCGAGGTCGCCCGGATCACAGCCGGGATGGAAGCGATCAAGAAGCAGGTCGGCTATAAGGGCACGCTCGCCGGATTCTTCGTCTATTTGCGCGACGATCCTAAATTCCAGCCCGAAAGCGCGGCATGGATCCGGGACGAATATTTCCGCATCGGCAAGCGTGTGGACCTGCGCGTACGCGAGCAGTTCTCGCTGATCCCGAAGAGCCCGCTTGAGATCAAGGCGGTCGAGCCCTATCGCGAGAAGACCGAGGCGGGCGGCAGCTATCAGCAGGGCACCCCCGACGGATCGCGGCCCGGCACCTTCTATTACAATAGCTATGATCTGAAATCGCGGACCACGCCGGGGATGGAGACGCTGTATCTTCATGAAGCGGTGCCGGGGCATCATTTCCAGATCAGCCTGGCGCAGGAGAATGAGGCGCTGCCCGCCTTCATGCGTTTCGGCGGCAACACCGCCTTTGTCGAAGGATGGGCACTCTATGCGGAGACGCTGTGGAGCGATCTGGGCATGGAAACCGACCCCTATCAGCGCTTCGGCGGTCTTTCGGACGAGATGCTGCGCGCGATGCGGCTTGTGGTCGACACTGGCATCCACGCCAAGGGCTGGACCCGTGACCAGGCGCTCGATTACATGCTGACCCATTCGAACATCGGCAGGGCCGACGCGACCGCCGAGGTCGAGCGCTATATCGCCATTCCGGGACAGGCACTCGCCTACAAGATCGGCGCGCTCACGATCCTCAAGGAAAAGGCGCTCGCGCAGAAAGCGCTCGGCGCGAAGTTCGATCCGCGCGCCTTCCATGCCCAGGTCCTGGACACCGGGTCGCTGCCGATGGGCGTGCTCGAGGCAAAGATCGGCGCCTGGATTGAGGCGACGAAATAACGCCCCTGGTGGCCGCGCCGCATGATACGCAACGGCGCGGCCGACACTGCGCGTTGGCGCGTATGTCAGTCCGAAAGGGGAATGGACCGGGGGACGTAACGCGCCGGGCGCGCTGGGTTTCCCCGTGGCGCGGAGAACTAACCTCTATCAAGCTGTTTAGAGTCGGTTTCACTTACGTGGAAGCGGTGCCGGCCCGCTCCCCCACCCAACCTCCCGATCCAGCGTAATATATCGGGAGGTTGGGTGGGGGGGGGGGCCGGCACCGCCGTTTCAGCTTCGCTGAAACAAACTCTAGGCGAGCGCTTCGGCTATCAGCTTGCGGCTGTTGGCTATGCCGTAAAGGGCGATGAAGCTGCCCATGCGCGGCCCCTGCTCGGCTCCGAGCAGGGTTTCGTAGAGCGCCTTGAACCAGTCGCGCAGCGAGTCGAAGCCATAAGCCTCGTCCTTGCCGATCGCATAGACCTCGTTCTGGATGTCCTCGGCCGATGCCTCCGTCGGCATCGCGGCCAGCTTCGTGTCGAGCGCACGCAGCGCCGCCGCCTCGTTCGCGGCAGGCTTGCGCCGGCTGAGCGTCGGCGCGACGAAATCGCGATGGTAGGCGAGGGCATGGCCGATCAGCCGGTCGAGCTCGGGATATTTGGTTGCGGACGCATCGGCCACATAATTGGCGAGATAGCCCCAGACCTGTTCCTTCGATGCTTCGCCCATCACGCCGACGAGATTGAGCAGCAGGCCGAAGGTCACGGGAAGCTCGCCCTCGGGTAGCTTGCCGCCATGGATATGGTGGACCGGATTGCCCAGCTTCTGCTCGACCGCCTGTCCGGCATAATTGCCGCGGAACTGCCAATATTCGTCGACCGCGCGGGGGATCACACCCATGTGGAGCTGCTTGGCCTTCTTTGGCTCGCGATAGGCGTAGAAGGCGAGGCTCTCGTCGGGGCCATAGGTCAGCCATTGTTCGAGGGTCAGGCCATTGCCCTTCGACTTGGAGATCTTCTCGCCCTTTTCGTCGAGGAACATCTCATAGTTGAAGCCCTCGGGCGGACGCGCGCCGAGCACGCGGCAGATTTTCGACGACTGCGTGACCGAGTCGATCAGGTCCTTGCCCGACATCTCATAATCGACGCCCAGCGCGACCCAGCGCATCGCCCAGTCGACCTTCCACTGCAGCTTCGCCTTGCCGCTCAGGATCGACTGCGTGATCGTCTCGCCCTCATCGTCGAAGCGGATCACGCCGGCCTCGGCGTCGATCACCTCGACCGGCACCTGCAGGACGATGCCGCTCTTCGGGCTGACCGGCAGCACCGGCGAATAGGTCGTCTGGCGCTCCTTGCGCAGCGTTGGCAGCATGACGCCCATGATCGCGTCATAATGGCGCAATATATTCTTCAGCGCCTCGTCGAACTCCCCGCCCTCATAGGCTTCGGTCGACGAGCGGAAATCATAATCGAAGCCGAAGCGGTCGAGGAATTCGCGCAGCATCGCGTTATTGTGATGCGCGAAGCTCTCATATTTGCCGAACGGATCAGGGATCTTGGTCAGCGGCTTGCCGAGATGGCCGCGCAGCATCTCCTGGTTCGGCACGTTGTCGGGCACCTTGCGCAAACCGTCCATGTCGTCGCTGAACGCGATCAGCCGGGTCGGGACGTCCGACAGCTCCTGATAGGCCTGGCGCACCATCGTCGTGCGCAGCACTTCGTTGAAAGTACCGATATGCGGCAAGCCCGAAGGACCGTAGCCGGTCTCGAACAGGACATGACCCTTTGCCGGCGCGCCTTTCTCATAGCGCTTGAGCAGCTTGCGCGCCTCTTCATAAGGCCAAGCCTTGGAAACGAGCGCGGCTTCGCGCAGGGCGGCAGGGGTGATGCTGTCGGACATATCGCGCTCCTGTAGCGTGCCTTGCGCCCGAATCAACAATCGTCGCCCTCCCCCCAATTGTCATTCCCGCGGAGGCGGGAATCCGTGGACAGCGGTGCGCAAGAGCCTCTTGTACGCCCTTACCGTGGATTCCCGCTTCCACAGGAATGACAGAGGAGGTTGGGGTGTTCCTAAATCGTTCTCCGTCTCCTACATGTAGATTCGATGTCGTCCGACCTCCCCTATCCGGCGCTCTACGCCACCCATGGTGGCATCTGGATCGCCTCCCCCAATGGCGAGGTCCGGGGGATCGGGCGTGGCGAGGCGGCGGCGCGGGCGGCGGAGACGCCGATGATCGTGCTCAACGCGGCCGTGACCGCGACGCGCCTTGGCATCGCCGAATTTTCCGGTCTCGACCTGCTCGAACTGTTCGCCTTCGTCCATCCGGCGCGCTTCGCGGTGCCGACCCCCGCGGGTCTCGCCCGCACGCTGGGCCTCCCCCCGCCGATCGATGACGCCCGCGCTCCGGTTTTCCTGATCGAGGCCGCGACGGCGTTGTTGGGGCGGATGGCCGAGCCCGAAGGCTGGGCCGAACGCCAAGGCGCATGGAACAGCGCTCAGTCGCTCGGCCGGCTGGGCTGGCCCTGGACCCGCGCCATCCGGCAGGTCCTTCGCGAACCGTCGCAGCCCGAACGCGGCCTGTTCGCGCGCCTGCCCGAATGGGACGAAGCCGGCGGGCGTCCGCAGCCGCGCAACGTCCAGCTCGGCGACGCCGAGACGCTCGACCGGCTCGCCACGCTCGTCGGCACGACGGCGGAGGCGCGCGAGGGGCAGAAGCATTATGCCGTGTCGAACGCCCGCGCCTTCGATCCGCGGCTCGGCGAAGGCCGCCCCAACCTTGTCCTTGCCGAAGCAGGCACCGGGATCGGCAAGACGCTGGGCTATCTCGCCCCCGCATCGCTCTGGGCCGAACAGGCCGGCGGCGCGGTGTGGATTTCGACCTATACCAAGGCGCTCCAGCGACAGCTCGATTTCGAGACGCGGCGCCTCTTCCCCGATCCGGCCGTGCGGCGCGAGAAGGTGGTCGTCCGCAAGGGGCGCGAAAATTATCTCTGCCTGCTCAACCTTGAAGACGCGCTGCAAGGCGGGTTCCAGAACCGCGCCGCGATCCTTGCGCAGCTGATCGCGCGCTGGGCAATGTATAGCCGCGACGGCGACATGGTCGGCGGCGACCTGCCCGGCTGGCTGCCTACCCTGTTCCGGCGGGCGGGATCGACCGCGCTGACCGACCGGCGCGGCGAGTGCGTCTATGCGGGCTGCCCGCATTACCGCAAATGCTTCATCGAGCGATCGGCGCGCGCCTCAGAATCCGCCGAGATTGTCATCGCCAATCATGCGCTGGTGATGATCCTCGCCCAGCGGCGCGCGGACGAGGGCCATCCGCTCGGCCGGATCATCTTCGACGAGGGCCATCACCTGTTCGACGCCGCCGATTCGACCTTCGCGGCGGCGCTGACCGGGCAGGAGGCGATCGAGCTCCGGCGCTGGATCATCGGCCCGGAAGCCAAGGCGCGCGGACGGCGGCGCGGCCTGTCCGCCCGCCTGTCCGATGTGGCGAGCTATGACGAGGAAGGCGCGCTGGCGATCGAGGCGGCCTCTGCCGCCGCGACGCTACTCCCCGCCGATGGCTGGCTCGGCCGGCTCGGCGAGAATCTTCCGCTCGGCCCCGTCGAAAAGCTGCTCGCGGCCGCCCGCGCTACCGTCTACGCCCGCGCCAGTGCGGCGGACGCCGGCTATGGACTCGAAACCGATGTCGGTGAGCCCGATCCCGAACTGATCGACGCGGCCCAGCCCGCGATCGAAGCGCTCGAGGCACTGGTGCGTCCGATGGCGCGGCTCCGGCAAAGGCTGGCGGCGGTGATGGATGACGGTCCCGACTGGCTCGACGGACAGGCGCGGGCGCGGATCGAAGGGGCGATCGCGGGGCTCAACCAGCGCGGCCAGCTCGTCGCCGCCTGGGTGTCGATGCTCGCCCGGCTCGGTGGACCGATCGACGCCGATTTCGTGGACTGGCTGGCGGTCGATCGGGTCGAAGGTCGTGAGTTCGATATCGGCCTGCACCGCCACTGGCTCGACCCCGCCCGCCCGCTCGCCGAAACGGTGCTGAAACCCGCGCATGGCGTGCTCGTCACATCGGCGACGCTGCGCGATGGAGAGGACTGGACGATCGCCGAAGCGCGCAGTGGCGTGCCCTATCTCGACCACGCCCCGCGCCATGTCGCGGTGCCGAGCCCGTTCGACTATGCCAACCATGCCGAGGTGCTGGTGGTCACCGACCTGAAGCGCGGCGATGTCGCCCAGCTCGGTCAGGCTTATCACCGGCTGATCCAGGCGGCGGGTGGCGGCACGCTCGGCCTGTTCACCGCGATCTCGCGTTTGCGTGCGGTTCATGCCCGCATCGCCGACCGTCTCGCACGCGACGGGCTGCCGCTCTATGCCCAGCATGTCGACCCGATCGACACCGGCACGCTGGTCGACATTTTCCGCGACGATCCGCATGCGTCGCTGCTCGGCACCGACGCATTGCGCGACGGCGTCGACGTGCCCGGAGATTCGCTGCGGCTGGTGGTGATGGAGGGCGTGCCCTGGCCACGCCCGACCGTCCTGCATGCCGCGCGCAAGGCGGCGGGTGGCGGCAGCGTCTTCGACGACCGGATCGTCCGCGCACGCCTGCGTCAGGCGTTTGGGCGGCTGATCCGTAGCGCGGAGGATCGCGGCCACTTCGTGCTGCTCGGCGCGGCGACGCCATCGCGCTTGCTTGATGCCTTTCCGGGCGGCGTGCCGGTGCTGCGCGTCACCCTCGACGAGGCGATCGCGCGGATCGCGAGCCGGGAAACGGTCGCACGGCCGATCGACTCAGGCGGCGTTCTGTCCGGGCTGGCGGAACAATAAGGCGATCAGCCAGCCGGCGACGCCGCAACCGCCAAGCCAGATGAAGAAGGCGGCGCCCGACCCGGTCAGCGCGAAATAGAGCCCGGGCATGCAGGCCAGCACCGTCAAGGTGCGCCGCGTGGCCGTGCCCATTTCGGTACCGTCGAGCCGCGCGGTGCGCCGACGTTTTGGATCGCCCAGGCACAGCAGGATGAGGATCGCCGTCGAGAGGGCGACGCCGATAATGGTCATGACGATCATTCCGCGGGCTGCAGGACAGGTTGGGATTCGCGGCGGAGCAACCGGCTACCGAACTGATGCCAGAGCACCCAGCCACCTCCCAGCACCATGGCGATGTCGAGCGCGATGATGATCGGTTGGCCCGCCGCGATCGCCTCACCCCAACCGGGACCGCCGGTAATCAGCCGGATCGCCGGCAGCGCGGCGAGCACCACGCCGGTCGCGATCTGCAACAGGCGGTCGAGCTGGGCATGCGTGCGCAGCAGGCAAGCGGCGAGAATCGCGGCAGCTGAGGCCGCCAGGAAAGCCGCCGGGGTCCAGAAGACTGCACGATCCAGCGGATAGGCGACGAAGAAGGCAGCCGCGCAGACGGCCAGCGCGAAGGGCAAGCCGATGCCGACGACGGTGGTCGCGCGCTCGAGCCAGTCGAACGATCGCGGCCCCTCCCGCCGCCGGGCGAGCCACAAGCGCAGGCCGGTGAGGGTCACGAAGCAGGTGGCGAAGCCGAGGCCGAACCAGACCGCCTTTGACAGCATGCCGGCGAAATTGCCGAAGTGGATCGGTCCCATCACCGCGGCGAGGGTGCCGCCCATCGATGGGGTCGTCCCAATGCCCGGCTTGACCCGATCGAACTCGGCCGTGGCGCCCTTGTAGACCAGCGTCGGCGCCGAAAGATGACCTTCGGCTGGCTCGTGGAAGGTGGTGACGCTCGCATCGGCGCGGCCATAATGCTCGATCGTCATGAAGGTGGGCGCGCCGCCTGCCCGCGCTTTCGCGTCGGCGGCGATGCGGTCGAGATTGCCGATCGCCTTCGGGGTCGGGTCTGGCTTGGCGGTGCTGCCGAAAACGGCCTCACTCATCGCCTCGACGTCGCCGCCGAACGCAGCCATCGCGACGACGGGGACGCCGATCGTCCCGAAGAAGGAGAAATAGCTGCCGGTGAAGGCGAGCAGGAAGGCAAAAGGCAGGCTCCAGCTACCCGCGACGCTGTGCCGGTCCCGATCGACCAGCACGGGATTCGCCTTACGGCGCAGGGTGAAGATGTCCTTGAACAGATGGCGATGGATCAACAGGCCTGAAACCGCGGCGATCAGCATGGCGAGGCCGAGCACCCCGGTCAGGACCAGCCCCCAGGGATTGGGAACGTGGAGCTGGACATGGGTATCGACCAGAAAGCTGCTCAGCGCGTCGTCATTGCGCGGACCGAACACGTCCTCGCTAAAGCCCTCGATCTGACGAGCGATGCTGCCGTCGGCGTTGGTCTGATAATAGATGCCCTTTTCGGTGAAATGCCCATCCTCGTCGGTCGCATGGTCGTGGAAGAACACGCCGAGCCGGTGATCGCCGATCTCGAAGATCGAGACGTCGCGGCGATATTTCTCCGGTGTCTTCTCACCGAGCGCGCGCATGGC
The DNA here is from genome assembly GCF_000971055.1 of Sphingomonas sp. SRS2. Classification (GTDB taxonomy): domain Bacteria; phylum Pseudomonadota; class Alphaproteobacteria; order Sphingomonadales; family Sphingomonadaceae; genus Rhizorhabdus. The sequence goes on along the minus strand of NZ_LARW01000066.1, from coordinate 85,540 downwards.
CGCGTCGATCGGCCGCTCGAAGGCAGATACGGTTTCGCGGTGCCCTGCTGACCAGATTCCGATTTCTTCGGCGAAGACGGCGACGGTGCCGGTCAGCACCACCGCGTACAGAAGCAAGCCGAGCAGGATGCCGGACCAGCCGTGCACCGCAACCATCAGCTTGGTCTCTTCCTTGGGAAGGTGGATCATTTATGCGCCTTTCCGGCGACAGGGGCCGGTTTCATCAGAAATTTCTGCGCCACCAGGCCGGCATGCAGCCCAAACAGGACGAGCGCGACGATCACGATGCGAGCCAGCTTGCGGTCGAGGCAGGCGTGGAAGAACAGCACCGCCCAGATCAGCGGGAGCAGGACGAGCGGAAGGATAAGATTGTCGATCCCGGCGGCTCCGCCGGGCAACCACAATGCCATGCCGGCGATGATGACCACCGATATGACGATCGCACCGGGGCCGGCGAAGCCGACCCTGACCCATTTAGCGGTACGCGCAGCACTCACGCCATCTGTACTCCCAGTTATAACCGCCCAAGTGCGGCTATTGCTACTGCAACTCGCTCTTAATTAAAAGAGCCCCCATCCAAGCTCATGCTTGATATTGATTTTAATTCGCATTAGCAGCGCAATGATTGCCGCCTGGCGGCGTAATGATTGGGGATTAGCGGTGACGATATCGAACAAGAGCTGGTGGTTGTCGGCTGTCGCGGCGACGGCGATCCTGACCGGCCCGGTCCGGGCGGCCGATGCCGACAGCGCGGAGGAGCGCGATGGCCTCATCATCGTCGTCGGCGCGCCCGATCGTAGCAGCGCGGGTACAAAGACCGACACCCCGCTGGCCCAAACTCCCCAGGCGCTGACCATAGTTCCCGCCGAAGTCTATCTGGCCCAGGGAGCAATCTCGATCTCCGACACGCTGCGCTATACCGCCGGTGTCGTGGCCAATCCCTATGGGCAGGACAGCCGCACCGACGGAGGCTTCGTCCGTGGCCTTAATCCGTTGCAGTTCCGCGACGGCATGCGTGACATCTTCAGCTATTATGCCAGCATCCGCGGCGATCCGTATAATTTCTCCCGTGTCGAGCTGGTACGCGGCCCGGCGTCGGTATTGTTCGGACAGGGGACGCTCGGCGGCCTGATCAACCTCGTTTCGAAGGTGCCCGAATTCGATACCGGCGGCGAGGTGGCGCTGAGCTACGGCTCTTTCCAGCGCAAGGAGGGATTTGCCGACCTCACCGGTCCGCTCGTCGAGGGCCTCGCTGGCCGTATCATCGCCCGCGTGCGCGATGCCGATACCCGTGTCGACAACGTGCCAGACGATCGGGTGATGCTGGCGCCATCGCTGCGCTGGCGGGCGGGCGAGAATACCGACATCACCCTGCTCGGCCTCTATCAGGAGGACGATAGCGGATCGACGTCGCAGTTCCTCCCCAATGTCGGCACGATCCTGCCCAATCCGAACGGGAAGTTATCAAACAGCACTTTCATCGGGAAACCGGGCTGGGATCGCTATGACGGCCGCCTTCTCCAGGGCACGGGCAGCGTCGAGCACAGCCTGAGCGACCGGCTGAAGATCAGCCTGAAGGCGCGTTATATCGACAGCGACCTTACTTATCTGACCCATTATCCTGACAGCTATAATAGTCCGCCCAACCCCTATTTCGATGCGGCACAGCGGACGATCGGCCTCTATGCCGAGGGCAGCTATGCCCGGCTGAACATCTTTTCGACTGACAATAATATCCAGTTCGACTTCGATACCGGCGCGCAGATCGAGCACAGCCTGCTGGCGGGAATCGATTACAGCTGGAACCGCGTTCGCAAGACGGGCAGCTATGCCTATGAGACGATCGACATCTACGACATCGATTACGCCTCACTGTCCGATTTCGGCGGCGGCCTTCCCAGCGCGGCCTATCCCGGATTCCTTGGCGGGTTTTCAGAAGACACGCGGCAGAAGCAACTCGGCTTCTACGTTCAGGACCAGATCCGTTTCTGGGACCGCGTGTCGCTCGTGATCGGCGCGCGGCGGGATTATACGCGCACGCAAGCGGCGGGCGGCGTGGCGGAAAAGGACCATGCCACCACCTTCCGCGCCGGGCTGATCGCAGAGATCGTCAAGGGTGTTTCGCCCTTCCTAAGCTACACCGAGTCTTTCGAGCCGATCTCAGGCACCGACATCTTTCTGCAGCCTTTCAAACCGAAGACCGGTACGCAATATGAGGGCGGCATCAAGTTCCACCCCGACAGCAAGACCCTGATCACGCTGAGCGCCTATCACATCCGGGAGGCGAACCGGCCGGTTGGCACGATCATCATCGATCCGTCCACGAACCTTCCGCTCAACGGAGAGATTCAGATCGGGAAGCTGACATCGAAGGGCTATGAGTTCGAAGCGAGCCGGATATTGCCCGGAAACTTCGAGCTGATCGCTGCCTATGCCTATAACAAGATCCGCCCGCAGATCGACAATGTGCCGAAACGTACGGCGTCTCTGTGGGCGACAAAGACTCTGCCGATCCAGTCTGATATCTCGCTGCGGCTGGGTGGCGGCGTCCGCCACACCAGCGTCAACTATTCGGGCACGATCCGCACCCCCGGCTACACGCTGTTCGACGCGCTGGCCGAGGTGAACTGGCAAGACTGGTCTTTCGCGATCAATGCTACCAACCTGTTCAACAAGAAGTTCTACGCTTCCTGCCTGTCACGTGGCGACTGCTTCATCGGCGAACCGCGCAACATCTTCGCTACCTTCAAGAAGCGCTTCTGATCGGCGCGGGCATCCGGTCGCCATCGCGGCGGGATGCCCGCATGGTCTTTCTTCCGTCGCATCTTTCGGGCATCACCCGGAGCCATGCAGAGGGAGGGTGATCGGGCCGTGAAGAAGCTGATGTTGTTGCGCCACGCAAAATCGGGGTGGGATGACCCCGTGTCGCGCGATTTCGATCGGCCGCTGAACACCAAGGGCCAGCGCGCCGCCCACCGCGTCGGCCAATATCTGCGTGAGCATCGCATCGGCTTCGATCATGTCGTCGCCTCCCCCGCCGTCCGCGTGGTCGAGACGCTCGAGCATCTGGCCGAAGGCACGGGCGAGACCATCGCCCCGATCTGGGACAAGCGCATCTATCTCGCCTCCGCGGTGTCGCTGCTCGATGTCATCCAGGATGCCGACGACCGCTACGACAGTCTGCTGCTGGTCGGCCACAATCCCGGGCTGGAGGATCTGGTGCTGATGATGGTGCCCGACAAGCCTGGTGACGAGGCGCGCGATCAGGTCGAGGAGAAATTCCCGACCGCGAGCATTGCCGAGATCAGCTTTCCGGTCGATCACTGGGAGGATGTGCGCCCGAATGGCGGGACGCTGTCGCTGTTCGTGCGGCCGAGGGACCTCGACCCGGAGTTGGGCCCAGACAGGGGCTGACTCGCCTCTCCCGAAAAAGGAGAGGAGCCAGAAGCTAATCCATATCCGCCGCGAGCGCCTCGACCAGCGATTCGCGAATCGCCTGGAGCTCGGTCCGCGCGCTCGACGGCAGGGTCGACTGGCTTACCACCAGGACCGGCTGGGGTGCGATCGGAGTGACGGCCGGGGGAGGCACGGCCGCTTCCGACTCGGCCGATCCCTTCTGCGCGAGAAGCTTCTGGACGCCGCGAATCGTATAGCCCTGCTCGTTGAGCAAGCTGTGGATCCGGCGCACGAGAACCGCATCGGCGGGGCGATAATAGCGTCTGTTGCCCGCCCGCTGGAGCGGGCGGAGCTGCGGAAAACGCGTCTCCCAATAGCGCAATATATGCTGCTGGATACCGAGTTCGGCCGAAAGTTCGCCGATCGTACGAAACGCGTCTTCGGCTTTATCTCCGCCCGAACTCATTGAAAAACCGCCTTAATTACCCGCAACAATCCGATCACGCAGCATCTGGCTGGCCCGGAAGGTCAACACGCGGCGCGGTGCGATCGGCACTTCGACTCCGGTCTTGGGATTGCGGCCGATCCGCTGCCCCTTCTCGCGAAGGATGAAGCTGCCGAATCCCGATATCTTCACATTCTCGCCCTTGGCGAGCGCACTGCACATATGTTCGAGCATCTGTTCGACGACCGACGCCGAGTCAGCCCGCGAGAGGCCGATTTCCCGGTGTACTTCCTCGGATAGATCCGCCCGCGTCAATGTCCCCCGATCCAACGCCATACTGCCCCCCCAATCACATTGAGTATCGGCCATCTTACGTTTAGTCCGAGGCGAATCAAAGCCGTTTTCCAAGGGGTTCTATCACCCCCCGTCTCAATAGCGGATCGCGGCGGCTCCCCAGGTGAATCCACCGCCCATCGCTTCGAGCACCAGCAGGTCCCCGCGCTTGACCCGGCCATCGCGCACGCCGGTGTCGAGCGCCAATGGCACCGACGCGGCGGACGTGTTGGCATGCTGGTCAACGGTCACGATCACCCGCTCCGCGGGAAGGCCCAGCTTGCGTGCCGTCGCGTCGAGAATGCGGCGATTGGCCTGATGCGGCACGACCCAGTCGATCTCGGCGACGTCGAGCCCCGCCGTCTCCATCACCTCACGCAATACCTGGGCAAGGTTGGTGACCGCGTGACGGAACACTTCCTGCCCCTTCATGCGCAGCTTGCCGACGGTCTGAGTCGTTGACGGGCCGCCGTCGACATAGAGCAGCTGATTATGACGGCCATCGGCATGAAGCTTGGTCGTAAGTATTCCGCGCGTGCCCTCTTCGGCCTTGAGCACCACCGCGCCCGCGCCATCGCCGAACAGGACGCAGGTGGTGCGATCCTCCCAGTCGAGAATGCGGCTGAACGTTTCCGCGCCGATCACCAGCGCATGGTCCGCCGCGCCGCCGCGGATCATGCTGTCGGCGACCGTCAGCGCATAGAGGAAGCCGGAGCAGACCGCCTGAACGTCGAAGGCGACGCAATCGTCGATGCCCAGCGCCGCCTGGACGATCGTCGCCGAGGCGGGGAAAGTCTGGTCGGGGGTCGAGGTCGCGAGCACGATCAGGCCGATCTCGCCGGGGGTGATGCCCGCCGCTTCGATCGCGCGGCGCGCGGCATCGGTCGCCAGCGACGCCGTCGTCTCGCCTTCCCCGGCAAGGTAGCGGGCACGGATGCCGGTCCGCTCGACGATCCATTCGTCCGACGTGTCAACGGTCTCGGCCAGTTCAGCGTTGGTGACGCGGCGGTGCGGCAATGCCGAACCGGTGCCGGCGATCACGGAGCGGCGCTGTACGGCGATGGTCATGCCACGCTGCTTTCGGGCTGAGAATCGTTGGATTGGGTCAGCCGGCTGCGGAAATGTTCGAGATCCTCGGTGATCCGGCGGGTGATGTCGTCGCGCGCGATCTTTACGGCGACACCGATCGCGTTGGCGACGCCGTTGGCGTCCGCGCCGCCATGGCTTTTGACGACCAGGCCGTTGAGGCCAAGGAAGACCGCGCCATTGTGATTGTTCGGATCGAGATGGTGGCGCAGCAGCGCAAAGGCCGGCTTCGACAGCAGGAACCCGGCCTTGGAGCGCAGCGAACTTGAAAAGGCGCGCTTGAGCAGGTCGGTGATGAAACGCGCGGTGCCTTCGATCGACTTCAGCGCGATATTGCCCGAGAAGCCGTCGCTCACCACCACATCGACCTCGCCGCGACCGAGCCTGTCGGCCTCGATGAAGCCATCGAAGCGCCACTCGCCGCTCGTCTGCTGGCGCAGCTCGGCGGCGGCTTCCTTGAGTTCGCCGGTGCCCTTGAGCTCTTCGGTGCCGATGTTGAGCAGGCGGACGCGCGGACATTGCACGCCGACCGCGACCCGCGAATAGGCCGCACCCATCACCGCGAATTCGACGAGATTGCGCGAATCGCAGTCGGTGTTCGCGCCCAGATCGAGCATGACGAGATCATTGTCGCCGAGCGTCGGCAACAGCGCGGCGAGCGCCGGCCGGTCGATGCCGTGCATCGTCCGCAGCGACAGCTTCGCGATCGCCATCAGCGCACCGGTATTGCCCGCCGACAGCGCGGCCGCGGCCTCGCCCGCTTTCACGGCAAGGATCGCAGCCCCCATCGAACTGGTCTTCGTGCGTCTGATCGCCTGGCTGGGCTTGTCGTCACCGGTGATCACATCGTCGCAATGCACGACGATCGAATCGGCGAGGATAGGGTAGCGCTGAAGCTCGGCACGAATGGCCGTCTCATCGCCGCACAGGGTAAAGCCGATGGCAGAGTCGCGCTCGCGAGCGATTGCGGCACCGGCGACCATCGTCGCCGCCCCGCCGTCACCGCCCATCGCGTCGAGTGCGATTCGCGGCGCCTCGTCCACAGTCATTTCCCCTGCTGGCCTCTATCAGGCCTCGACGGAAACGATCTCACGGCCGTTATAATGGCCGCAGGCGTTGCACAGGTTGTGCGGACGCTTCAGTTCGCCACAGTTCGGGCATTCCTGATAGGCCTCGACGGTCAGCGCGTCATGGCTGCGGCGCATATTGCGCTTAGAGGGCGAGGTTTTTCTCTTCGGGACGGCCATGTCGGCACCTATTCCTAGCTAAATAAATAAAGCGGCGAATGCCCGACACGCTGAGGGCCGGGCTCGCCGCGAGCGCGCGACCTATAGCGATTTCGCTCCGCGTTGCAAGTAGGGGGACTGGACCCTCGCGATGGGACCTGCCAATCATCCCACACACTTACAGGAGGGGGCTATAATGATCCTACCGATTACCCTGACGATCGCCGGCGCCGCCGCTGTAGTCAATCTCTGGCTTGCTCTGCGCATCGTTACGCTTCGCATGAAGGCAAAGGTGCTGATCGGCGACGGCGGCAACCCGCTGCTCGTCGCGCGCACCCGCGCCCAGATCAACTTCGCCGAATATACGCCGATAGTCCTCATCCTGATCGGCCTGATCGAACTGGCGCGCGGAACACAGGGCTGGCTGTGGGCGGTTGGCATCATCTACATACTGGGCCGCGTCCTGCATCCGTTCGGCATGGACAGGCAGACCCCACACCCGCTGCGTGCCGCCGGCATATTGACGACCTGGATCGTCATGCTCGGCCTGGCCGGTTACGCGCTGACCATCCCCTACACGACCAAGAGCGGGATGATCACGACCGTGACCAGCGACAGCCTGAGAAGCGGAAACTAGACCGGCCGTTCCCAAGACAGGGTAGAAAGCTGCTAGCCGCTGACCACCTGGTCTCCCACGAACGGGTTGCCAGCGCGTTCGTGGGCGAAGGTGGACATCGCGCCGTGCCCGGGGACGAAGGCGGTGTCGCCGCCGAGTGGCCACAGCTTCTTGGTGATCGAAGCGATCAGGTCGGCATGGTTGCCGCGCGGGAAATCGGTGCGGCCGATCGAACCCTGGAACAGCACGTCGCCGACCAGCGCCAGTTTCGACGCCGGATGGTGGAAGACGACGTGCCCCGGGGTGTGGCCCGGACAGTGGATTACGTCGAATATCAGTTCGCCCACCGTTACCTGATCGCCGTCCTTGAGCCAGCGGTCGGGCTCGAACGGCCGGCCCTCGATACCGTAGCTGCGGCCGTCATCGCCTAACCGCGCAATCCAGAAGCGGTCTTCCGGATGCGGCCCTTCGATCGGCACACCGAGCTGTTCGGCAAGGATTCCCGTGCCGCCGCAATGATCGATATGGCCATGTGTCACCAACAGCTTCTCGATCGTCACGCCATGCTGCTTGGCGGCCGCCTTCAGCCGATCGAGATCGCCGCCCGCATCGACGAAGGCGCCTTTCATCGTGCGGGTGGACCATAATAGGGTGCAATTCTGCTGAAACGCGGTGACGGGAACGATCACGGCTTTCAGGGGAGCATCGGCGGGACTGGTCATCACCCCGACATGATCAATGCCGCCCACCAATGCAAGAAGGCGACGCGGACACAGGCCGCGCAAAAAACACGCATAACTGAAAAATTTCGAGGCGAATCGGCAACTTGCCTCTAGGCTCCCGCCTGTTGCCGAGTCGAAAGCTATCGGCTGGCGACGGCGTATTTGTCAGACCACCGGTTACAGGGACATTTGGTCGCGATGGCGGCAAGGGCATTCGACCTGATTGAGACGATGCGATTCGAGGCGCTCGACGGCTTCATCGATCTCGAACGCCATCTCGAGCGGATGAAGACCAGCGCCGAAACGCTCGGCTTCGCGTTCAATCGCCATGATTGCCGCAACGACCTTCAGGCCGCGACCTTCCGCCTTACCGAGGATGCCCGCATCCGCCTGCTGCTGTCACAAAGCGGCGCGCTGGCGATCGAGGTGCGGCCGATGCCCGCAAAGCCGGCCGGGCCGGTCCACGTCACCATAGTACCGCTTCCGGTCGCCGCCGACGATCCACGCCTGGCCCACAAGACCACCGATCGCGCCTTCCTCGATGATGCCCGCCATGCGGCCGGCACATTCGACGTGATCTTCGCGCGTCCGGACGGCCTCCTCACCGAAGGCAGCTTCACCAGCCTCTTCGTCGAGCGCGACGGCGTGCTGGTCACGCCCCGGAGCGGATCGCTGATGCCCGGCATATTGCGGGAGAAGCTGCTCGAGCGTGACGAGGCGGTAGAGGGCGATGTCCGCCCTGCGGATCTGGCGGGGGATTTCTTCATCGGCAATTCGCTGCGCGGCCTGATCCCGGCCCGCTTGGTTGCGGCACCGCACAACTAAGGTTGAGGCGCGCGCCTCACTCTCCTATAGCGCCCGCGATTCCTAACCGAAGCAATCAGGAAAGCGCCTCGCCATGAGCCTCATCGCCCCTGCCCTCAACCGTATATCGCCCTCTCCGACGCTCGCCATGACCAGCCGGGTGCTCGAGCTGAAGGCGAAGGGCGTCGACGTGATCGGCCTGTCAGCGGGCGAGCCCGATTTCGACACGCCCGACTTCGTCAAGGAAGCTGCGATCGCGGCGATCCGCAACGGGCAAACCAAATATACCAATGTCGACGGCACTGCAGAGCTGAAGGCCGCGATCATCGCCAAGTTCAAGCGCGACAACGGCCTGACCTACGAACCCGGCCAGATCAGCGTCAACGTCGGCGGCAAGCACACATTGTTCAACGCGCTGGTCGCCACCGTCTCAGCCGGCGACGAGGTGATCATCCCCGCGCCCTACTGGGTCAGCTATCCCGACATCGTTCAGTTCGCCGGCGGCACTCCGGTGTTCATCAAGGCCGGCGCGGCGCAGAACTATAAGGTGACGCCCGAGCAGATCGAAGCGGCGATCACCCCGCAGACCAAGTGGCTGCTGCTCAACTCGCCGTCCAATCCGAGCGGTGCCGCCTATGGCGCAGACGAACTGCTGGCGATCGCCGAGGTGGTGCGCCGCCACCCGCATGTCTGGGTGATGACCGACGATATGTACGAGCACATCCTGTACGACGATTTCAAATTCGCCACGATCGCCGAGGTCGCACCCGATCTGTACGAGCGCACGCTGACGATCAACGGCTGCTCGAAGGCCTATTCGATGACGGGCTGGCGGATCGGCTACGCGGGCGGGCCGCTGCCGCTGATCAAGGCGATGGCCAAGCTCCAGTCGCAGTCGACCTCGAACCCCTGCTCGATCGCACAGGCGGCGGCGACCGCTGCCCTAAATGGCGACCAGAGCTTCCTTCTGGACCGCAATGCTGCCTTCCAGAAGCGGCGCGACCTCGTCGTGTCGATGCTCAACCAGGCAAAGGGCATCCATTGTCCTAGGCCCGAAGGCGCCTTCTACGTCTATCCCGACGTATCCGAGCTGATCGGCCTGTCGACCCCCGCCGGCAAGAAGATCGTCAACGACGCCGACTTGATCGACTACTTCCTCGACGATGCCCGCGTTGCGGCAGTCAACGGCGCGGCCTTCGGTCTCGAGCCCGCCTTCCGGGTCAGCTATGCCACGTCGGAGAAGATTCTCACCGAGGCTTGCGAGCGCATCCAGGCCGCCTGCGCAGCGCTGCGTTAAGACAGATCGTTTCGGAGCCGTCGTCAAATCATTGATTCTGATTGGCCGGCCCCCATCTGTGTGACATAATCGTCACAAGATGAAAAAAAGGATGCCCTCTTGACGGACACTCCTAACCGGCCGCTCATCGCCGGGATCTCGGCCGGCATGCTGCTGTTGGCGGCCGCCGGCATGATAGCCACGCGCAGCCCCGCCGTCGCCCCAACGCCGAAGGTCGATGCCGGCCCGATCGTCCGCGTGCCCGCGCCTGCGGTGGACCCGAAGGAACCCGGCGCCACCGCGACCGCCGTTATCGCCGGCGGCTGCTTCTGGGGTGTTCAAGGCGTGTATCAGCATGTCGATGGCGTGAAGTCCGCGGTGTCGGGCTATGCCGGCGGCCAGGCCCGGACTGCTAATTACGAAGCGGTCGGATCGGGCTCGACCGGTCATGCCGAGGCGGTGAAAATCACCTACGACCCAGCGAAGGTCAGCTACGGCACGCTCCTGCGTATCTTCTTCGCGGTGGTCGCCGACCCGACCACGCTGAACCGGCAAGGCCCCGACCGGGGCAGCCAGTACCGCACCGCAATCTTTCCGACGACGCCGCAGCAGAAGGCGGTGGCCGAGGCCTATATCGCCCAGCTCCGCGCGGCGAAGGCCTGGAAGGCGCCCATCGTCACCCGGGTCGAGCGCAATCGCGGCTTCTACGCAGCTGAGAAATATCATCAGGATTTCCTGATCCGGAAACCCGATTATCCATATATCGTCTATAACGATCTGCCCAAAGTGGAGGCGCTGCGCGTCGCCTTCCCAAATCATTTCGAGAAGCGGCCGGTGACGGTTTACCCGATCGGGTGAGCGCGTCGCCTTCGGGGAGGCCGAGGCGGTAAAAGATCACGCCGCCAGCGGAAAATCGAGCAGCTTCTCCTGCACCGCGATCAGCGCGCGGGCATCCGCGCCGACGGCTTTCAGGATAACCGGATCGGCGGCGTTCATGCCGCCGGTGAGTACGCCGAAGGACGGCAGGATCAGCTTGCTTCGCCCTGCGACGAAACAGGGCCGCGATACGCGGCGGCCGCGCAACGTCACCTGATATCGCGGATGATAATGGCCCGATATCTCGGGTCGCGGATCGGCGGGATCGGCCTCGTGACGGAGCAGCAGCCCATCAAGATCGACCTCCGCCGCGACATGCCCGCCGAGTGGATCGCTGATTGCCGCATCATGATTGCCGGTGATCCAGGTCCAGCGCGTCTTGGCAGTGAGCAGCCCGAGCAGGCCCAGCGCCTCGTCGGGCAACCGCGCCACCCCGCCCCGATCATGGAAGCTGTCACCCAGGCAATAGAGCGCCTCAGCCCCCGTCCGCTCGACCAGCGCGGCGACTCGGCGCAGCGTCTCGATCGAATCATAGGGCGGCAGCATCTGCCCGCGCCGCGCATAGCTGCTCGCCTTTTCGAGATGGAGATCGGCGAGCAGCAGGCTGCGCGATGCGGAATGGAACAGTCCGCCCTCCGCCAATGCGCACAAGTCCACCGAACAGAACGAAAAGGGAACCATGACCCCGATATATCGCGTCGGGATTGCGGGGCAAGGGTCTCTTCACGCGTCCGTCCGTCAGAATGACCATTTCGGGATAGGAAGCCTTCCCTCGCGCCCCCAAAATGCTCTAGCCCTTGGCGATGGATCTTTACCTGCCCATTGCCGGCCTTTCGGTGAACATCCTCGTCATCATCGGCCTGGGCGGGCTGGTCGGCCTGCTGTCGGGCATGTTCGGCGTTGGCGGCGGCTTCCTGACCACCCCGCTGATGATCTTCTACGGCATTCCGCCAGCGGTCGCGGTCGCTTCTTCGGCGCCCCAGATCACCGGCGCCAGCGTCTCCGGCGTGCTCGCGCATGGCAGCCGGGGCGGGGTCGACTATCATATGGGCGCGGTGCTTGTGGCGGGTGGCGCGCTCGGCTCGCTGCTCGGCGGCTTCCTGTTCCGCGTGCTGCAGGATGTCGGCCAGATCGATACCGTCGTGAACGTCATGTATGTGCTTATGCTCGGCGGCATCGGCATCGTGATGGCCAAGGATGCGATCGGCGCGCTTCTGGCCGAATGGCGCGGCGAGCGGCCCCGGGTCGAGGGCAAGCGCCACCATCCGTTGATCGCGATGCTGCCTTTCCGCTGGCGCTTCTATAAATCCGGGCTGTACATATCGCCGCTCGCGCCTTTTCTGCTCGGCCTGCTGACCGGCATCATGACGGTGTTGATGGGGGTCGGCGGCGGCTTCATCCTGGTGCCCGCCATGATCTACCTACTCGGCATGTCGGCGCGGGTCGTGGTCGGCACTTCGCTGTTCCAGATACTCTTTGTGACCGCCGCGACGACGATGGTCCACGCAATGACCACCCGCGCGGTCGACCTCGTCCTCACGGGCCTGCTGCTGATCGGCAGTGTCAGCGGCGCGCAGGTCGGCGCGCGCATGGCGCAGACGATAAAGCCCGAATATCTGCGCCTCGCGCTCGCCTTCATCGTGCTGGTGGTGGCGATCCGCATGCTGCTCGGCCTGACCTGGCGTCCGCCCGAAATCTTCACGGTGCAGAGCTTATGAGGAAGCTTCTTCTCCTGATGCTCGCGCCCCTGCTGATCGGCGCGGAGAGCCCCCGGCTGGTGCCCGACGTCTCGCAGCGCAAGATCGAGATCATCTATAGTTTCACCGGCGCGGAGCTGCTGCTGTTCGGTGCGATCCTCTATCCCGGCGGCCGGGCCCCCAGCGACGACGCCCAGATCGCGGTGGTGGTGAAAGGACCGTCCGAACCCGTGCTGATCCGCGAGAAGCGCAAGATCGCCGGCATGTGGATCAACGCCGACAGCGCCGATTTCCGCTCGGTGCCGTCCTTCTATGCGCTCGCCTCGTCAAAGCCGATCGCCAGCATCGTCGATCCGCGCACCTCGGTGATCTATGAGCTGGGCATCGACAATCTCCAGCTGTCGCCCGCCAGCGGCGGCGCCCCTGCCGAGGACCGCCGCTTCGAAAGCGGGCTGATCGATCTCAAGCGCCGCGGCGGCTATTATTCGGAGACCGACCGCGGGGTCGAGATCAGCGAAGGCGTTCTGTATCGCGCACGCATCGCCATCCCCGCGCGAGTTCCCGTGGGCCGCTACACCGCCGAGACCTTCCTGATCGAAAAGGGCCGCGTCATCGCCGCCGCGACCCGCGACATCGATATCGACAAGTCGGGCATGGAAGCCTTCGTCGCCCAGGCCGCCGAGCGCCACAGTTTCCTCTATGGCCTGTTCGCCGTGATCCTCTCGCTCTCGCTCGGCTGGCTGGCGAGCACGATCTTCAAGCGGCTTCGCGAATGAAGCCCACAGGAACGTAGAATTAACCGCTCCTCCGTAAACCATCGCGGGCGCATGGAGGATTTGGCGGCATGAACGACATCACCGGGGGCAGCCCGTTCGAGAAGACGGCGACCCTCGCCGCGACCCCGCTGGGGCGGATCGAGCGCGTCACCGGCGGCGATGCCGAGGTACGCCTCGACCCGCAGCTCCTCGAGCTCATGTCGCGCGACGGCGACAGCACCGTCGCGATGGCGGGCGAGATCGGCTCGATGCTGCGAATGATGGTGGCGGGCCGTTGCGTCATCGCCTCGGTCCATAATCTCGGCAGCGAAGGCGGCGAGATCACCGCGCGCATCGCCTTCCTCGGTGAGGGCGTGATCGACGGCGAGGGCCATGTCGCCGACTTTCGACGGGGCGTGACGCGCTATCCCCTGCCCGGCACTCCGGTCCACGCCGTCTCCAGCATCGATACGATGGCGATCTTCAGCGCCGGCAATGTCCCGCACATCGAGATCGGCACCGTCCATCCCACCAATTCGACCCGCGCCGCGTTGCTGGTCGATGCGATGCTTGGCAAGCATTTCGCGTTGCTCGGATCGACCGGTACCGGCAAATCGACCGCCACCGCGCTGATTCTACACCGCATCTGCCAGATGGCCCCGGCCGGCCATATCGTGATGATCGACCCGCACGGCGAATATGACGCCGCCTTTGCCGAGGTCGGCGCGTCCTATAACGTCACCAACCTCGCCATGCCCTATTGGCTGATGAACTTCGAAGAGCATTGCGAAGTTCTGCTGACCACGACCGGCGCCGAGCGGCAGACCGATGCCGACATACTCGCCAAATGCATGCTCGCCGCGCGCCAGAAGAACCGCGCCGCCGACAGCGTCGCGCGCATCACCGTCGACAGCCCAATTCCTTATGTGCTGTCCGACCTGACCAACATCATCCAGACCGAGATGGGCAAGCTCGACAAGGCATCGAACAGCGCGCCCTATCTGCGCCTCAAGCACAAGATCGAAGAAATCCGCTCAGACCCGCGCTATCATTTCATGTTCTCGGGCATGCTCGTCGGCGACAGCATGAAAAGCTTCATCAAACGCATTTTCCGCCTGCCGGCGGAGGGCAAGCCGATCTCCGTGATCGACGTGTCGGGCGTGCCGTCGGAAATCACCTCGGTGGTGGTCGCGGTGCTGGCGCGCTGCGTGTTCGACTATGCGATCTGGGCGCGCGGACAGGCGCAGCACCCGATCCTGCTCGTCTGCGAGGAGGCGCATCGCTACGTCCCTTCGGACCGCTCGACCAATAACGGCCCGGTCCGCAAGATCCTCGAACGAATCGCCAAGGAAGGCCGTAAATATGGCGTCTCGCTGGGCCTGGTGACGCAGCGCCCGTCAGACCTGGCAGAAGGCGTGCTGTCGCAATGCGGCACGATCATCGCGATGCGCCTGAACAACGAGCGTGACCAGGCCTTCGTTCGCGCCGCAATGCCAGAGGGCGCGCGCGGTTTCCTCGATTCGATCCCGGCTCTACGCAACCGCGAGGCGATCATCTGCGGCGAAGGCGTGTCGATCCCGATCCGCGTCGCTTTCGACGACCTCGCAGACGGCCTGCGCCCCGCCTCGAACGATCCGGTCTTCTCCGACCTGTGGCGCTGCGCCGGCGACGAGGATGCGTTGGTAGAGCATGTCATCGGGCGGTGGCGGAATCAGGGGCGTTGAATTTGCCCGCCAGGTGGCAGCGGCACCGTGCGGCCGCGCCCACCTCCCCATCCGCATATGGTTTCTGGATAAGTGTCATACATGGCCGGTGGATCGACCATCGGCGGCCAGCATCGCGCCGAACTTCCCCTGGGCCTCCAATAATAAGGGCGCAAAATATTCGAAGGGCGGCTCTGCAGTGAACGAAAAGAAGTTCATCGTCGCATTGGCTTCGAACAGCAGCACGCGTCCGTCAGGCATCAGGGCAAAATCGATCCCGAAATAATCGAGCGGCATCCGCGCGCGGATGGCGAGCAACACCGACTGCACCGCTGCCGGAAACGCCGCGAGGCCCTGTTCGATCACCGCCTTCTCCAGGGCGATCGCGGCGGGATAATGCTGCAGGACCCGCTCACGATCAGGCCCGTGCACGTTCCAATGCTCTGACACGATCCTGTGGCGAACCAGCGGATGAGATCCGAAAAAATAAAGGCGGATCTTGTGATACAAACCGTCCGCGGAATGCGTCTCCACGAACTCGGTCAGGAAGTAGGTCTTCTGCGGATCGATCTTCGCCAGCACGTCGTCAGTCGTGGCGACGAGACCTACGATATCGCCATTATGCGTCCCGACTTCGCGCAAGATCGCCGGGAATCGGATGCCCATGTCGTCCATCGCGCACCGCGCCAGATTCGGACGGCCACGAAAGCGGACGATCCGCGGCACGATCAGTCCATCGATTCCAGCCAGCAGCTTCGCGACGTGGTCCCGGCCCGAGCGGAGGACATCGGCAGGCCGATTGATGATCCTGCCTTCATGCCCCCGCAAATATCGGTCGGCATATTTGAGCACATTCGGATTGAGTTCGGGATCGGTGATAAGGTTGAGAATAGTGCCAACTTCGGCAAGCGAAGGCCGCACTTTGATCCGGCGAAAATTGCCTGGGATGTGCAACCGCAGGAACCTGCCATCGCCATCGCCATCGCCGCGAAGCCGCCAGACATCGGTGCTGCCCCGATTGTAAAGGCCGGCTCCACCGGCGCGCACCACGCCACGTTGATCATCGCATCCAAAAAGATAGGCGATCCGCCGATCGGCTGCCTCGCGACGCTTCGCTGCAAAACGCACTGTAACCCCTGATATAATCAGGGAATCATAGGCTTAATACATAGATACTCAAGACTAACTATCGGAATAAATTACCTAAAATTCCCCTTACAAGCTGGCCTGCGATACCGCTCGATCCACGCTTGCTACCGCCGAACACGGCCCTTCCAAGCTCGTTCGCCACTTGGCGTCCCACCGACGAGGCCGCCGCTCGGGTCGCCGATTGGATAGCGCGGTCGACGCCCGACGGCTTCGCCGCTTCACGCGCCGCGACCGCATCGAGCCGTGCCTGTTCCTTGAGCTCCTGCTCCTGCTGCTTCGCCTCGACCTTGGCCTGCACGGCAGCAGCCTTGTCGGCTTCAACCTGCGCCTTGGCGGCCTGTGCGGCGGCAGCCGATGCATTGCCGCGTGCCGCCAATATCTCCTCGGCGGATTCGCGGTCGATCGCGTCGTCATATTTGCCGGCAACGGGCGAGATCGCCTGGATGATCGCGCGCTCCTTCGCGTCGAGCGGGCCGAGCCGCGAGCGTGGCGGCGCGATCAGGGTGCGCTGAACGATGCTCGGGCTGCCGTCGTCTTGCAGCACCGAAACCAGCGCCTCGCCGACCTTCAGTTCGATGATCGCCCTGGCGACGTCCAGATCGGGGTTGATCCGGAATGTGTCGGCCGCCGCCTCGATCGCCTTCTGATCGCGGGGCGTGAAAGCGCGCAGCGCGTGTTGGACGCGATTGCCAAGCTGAGCCGCAACATCTTCGGGGATATCGATCGGGTTCTGGGTGACGAAATAGACGCCGACGCCCTTCGACCGGATCAGCCGCACGACCTGTTCGATCTTGTCGGTCAGCGCCTTGGGCGCGTCCTCGAACAGCAGGTGCGCCTCATCGAAGAAGAAGACGAGCTTCGGCTTATCGGGGTCGCCGACTTCGGGCAGCGTCTCGAACAATTCGCTGAGCAGCCAGAGCACGAAGGTGGCGTAGAGCTTGGGGCTCTGCATCAGCTTGTCGGCGGCCAGCACGTTGATATAGCCGCGCCCCTGGTCGTCCAGCCCCAGGAAATCATGAATGTCGAGCGCGGGCTCGCCAAAGAAATGTGCGCCGCCCTGACTGTCGAGCTGGAGCAGCTGGCGCTGGATCGATCCTACGCTGGGCCTGGTGATATTGCCGAAGCGCGCCGACAGCGCCTCGGCATTTTCGGCGCAATAAGCGAGCATCGCCTGAAGATCGCCGAGGTCGAGCAGCAGCAGCCCTTCTTCGTCGGCATAGCGGAAGGCGATGTTGAGTACGCCTTCCTGCACCTCGTTGAGGTTCATCAGCCGGGCGAGCAGCAAGGGGCCCATCTCCGACACGGTGGTACGTATCGGATGACCCTGCTCGCCATAGAGATCCCAGAAGATCGCCGGATTGTCGCCCCAGGTGAAAGGCTCCAGCCCGATCTCGGCGGCGCGCGCCACCAGCCGATCGGCATTTTTCGCGGTCGGAGACCCCGCCATTGCGATGCCGGCGAGATCACCCTTCACGTCGGCCATGAACACCGGCACCCCGGCGGCGGAGAAATTTTCGGCGACACCCTGCAGCGTAACCGTCTTGCCGGTGCCGGTCGCGCCCGCGATCAGGCCGTGGCGATTGGCGCGGCGCAGGTTGAGATATTGCGGCTGGGAGCCAGCGGTGTTTGGGCTCGCGCCGAGGAAAATGCCCTTCTCGTCGATCATGCCGGCTCTCCTTTGTCGAGGGCGAGCTTAGACCGCGAAGCCGGCCAGCGGAAGGAGGGCCGACCGGATCACGGACTTATGTCGCGCGTTTCATCGCCATGACTGAGACAGGAGAGTGACATGCCGCGTGGAGACAAGGACGCCTATACCGACAAGCAGAAGCGCAAGGCCGAACATATCGAGGAAAGCTACGAGGAGCGCGGCGTACCCAGGAAGCAGGCCGAAGCGCGCGCCTGGGCGACGGTCAACAAGGAATCGGGCGGCGGCAACAAGTCGGGCTCGGGCCGGGGCAAGAAAGATACCCACGTCTCCTCGTCACGAGGCGGCAAGGCGAACAGGTCGGGATCTACCGAGCAGCGGTCGGCAGCCGCGCGCAAAGGTTGGGTAACGCGTCGGAAGAATGCGAAGAAATGATCGCCATCGTCCCCCGCAGAGGCCGGGGCCGCATCGGCAAGGGCAAGGTCACCCGCTGAATGGGGCAGCACCGGCTCTGCCGGGGCGACGCGACAGACTCAGCCCTTCTTAGCCTTTTCGGCCTTAACCTCGGCGCTCTTTTTGACCTTCTTCTCGCCGCCGCCATTGGCGATGCGGACCGAAAGGAGCTTGTTGAGCTTCGCCCGGAAATTGGCGAGGTCGCGGCCAGCGAGCTGCTGCACCGTGGTGAACTTCATCGACGAGGGATTGATCGCCTTGCCGTTGCGGAACACCTCATAATGGAGATGCGGGCCGGTCGACATGCCGGTCGAACCGACATAGCCGATCAGTTGCCCCTGGCGGACCCGCTCGCCCGGACGGGCGATGATCCGGCTCATATGCGCATAGCCGGTCGAAATGCCGCCGCTGTGACTCAGCCGGACATAATTGCCGTGACCGCCATGACGGCCCGCGAAGCTTACGACGCCATCGGTCGCCGCGACGATCGGTGCGCCCATCGGCGCGCCGAAGTCCATGCCCTGATGCATCCGCGAGAAGCCGAGAATCGGGTGGCGGCGCAGGCCGAAGCTGGAGGTGAGGCGACCGAGCACCGGCTGGCGCATCACGCCCCTGGTCTCACCGACGCCCGACGCCTCATACCATTGGTCACGGCCGCCGGTGGTCCATTTGAGCATCTGGGTCTTCTTGCCGCCTTGCGTGATCCCGGCGAACAAAAGGCTGCCAACCTTGACCTCGCCGGTTTCGGCGCGGGCATGTTCGACGATCGCGTCGAAGCGGGCGTCGGAGCCGATGCTGCGCATCGCCAGCTTTTGCGACACCGCCTTGATGAAGGATTCGATCGCGCTGCCGGGCACGCCGGCGGCACGCGCCGACTGATAGAGGCTCGACCCGACCCGGCCCTGAATGCGCAGCGGGGTATTGTCCACCGCGATCGGAATACGCTTGAGGCGAAGCTGGCCATCGACCCGCTGAACCGCCAGCTTAAGATCGAAGCGGGCGCGGAAATCGAGGCTCTCCAGCGGGCGCGGATCGGTCTTCACCGCGCGGCGGCCCAGAACCATGTCCATATGCGTGCCGGCGCTGAGATCGTTCAATGGAACCGCATCGGAAACAAGCGAGGCCACCTTGCCGGCCTCGGCGCGCGAAACGCCCGCCCGTTCGAGGACGCGGGCGAAGCCGTCGCCCTGACCGATCGTCGCCGCCAGTTCGACGCGGGGCCGCTCGGGCGTGTCGGTAAGCGGTTCGACCGCGCTGGTGCCGGCCATGCGGTGGCCGGTGTCGCCGCCGAGCCCCAGAGGCGCGATGGCAAGCGCGCGGGCCTGTTCATATTGGGTGGGTGCCAGCGGCGCTTCGGCGGCGAAGCGGACGGGCTTGAAGGTCGGCGCCATCATCCCCGCGGCGGTGCACAGCGCGAGGCAGGTGAACAGTCCCTGGAACCATTCGCGCGAACCGATGCGCGCGCCGAGGTCGACGACGAGATCAGCACCGACGATCCGGTCCACCGCGCCGCCGAACGGGCTGTCGACCAGGCTGAACCGGCTCGGCTTGACGAGCGTCAACGCCCGCGCACCGCCAACGGCTGCATAACCCTGACCGTCAAATCCCTGGCTGCTGCTTTGGAACAAAGCCCCCGCCCCTTTACTCAAGAACGCCTATCTACTTGCCCTGACGAGACATTTTTTGCCGGACAAGATTCAGTCTGCCTCAGCATGGTTAAAGTCAAACTAATGCAACGGTTCGTCGCAAGGCTATGCGACGAACCGAGTCATTTTCTCCGTGAGTCGAGTCTTCGCGGTTTCGCACTTGCGTTCGTAACATGCCCTGCCAATCTTGTGGCCATGTCCAACTTCAGTGCCGAGCCGGTCGTCGCCGTGCTGGGCCCGACCAACACCGGCAAGACCCATCTCGCGATCGAGCGGATGTGCGGCCATTCGAGCGGGATGATCGGCTTCCCGCTGCGCCTGCTCGCCCGGGAGGTCTATGACCGGGTCGTCGCGATCAAGGGCAAGGAGCGCGTCGCGCTGCTCACCGGCGAGGAGAAGCTGCTTCCGCCCCACGCGCAATATTATCTGACCACCGCCGAATCGATGCCGCTCGATCGCGAATTCGCCTTCGTCGCGCTCGATGAAGCCCAGCTCGGCACCGATCCCGAGCGCGGCCATGTCTTCACCGATCGGCTGTTGCGTGCGCGCGGTCGCGAGGAGACGATGATCCTGGGGTCGGAGGCGCTGCGGCCCATGATCCGCGCACTGGTGCCGAAGGCCGAGATTATCGGCCGCCCGCGCTTCTCGACATTGACCTATGCCGGGGCCACCAAGCTTTCGCGCCTGCCGCCGCGATCGGTGATCGTCGCCTTCTCGGCGGAGGAAGTCTATGCCGTCGCCGAGATGCTGCGCCGCCTGCGCGGTGGAGCGGCAGTGGTCATGGGGGCGCTGTCCCCGCGCACGCGCAACGCCCAGGTGGCGATGTTCCAGGCAGGTGAAGTCGATTATCTGGTCGCCACCGATGCGATCGGCATGGGCCTGAACATGGACGTGAACCATGTCGCCTTTGCTTCGCTCCGCAAGTTCGACGGGCGGCGCTCCCGCCGCCTCACCATATCCGAGATGGCGCAGATCGCCGGACGCGCCGGCCGCCACCAGCGCGATGGCACCTTCGGCACACTGGCGCTGGAGGGCAATAGCGGCGGGCGGTTCGAGGATGAGGAGGTCGATGCGATCGAGGCGCATGTCTTCCCGTCTATCGACCATCTCTATTGGCGCGAGGGACAGCCCTCGCTCGCCAGCCTCGACAAGCTGATCGGCGATCTCGAACGGCGGCCCGACCGGCAGGTGCTACGCGCAGCACCGCAGGCGATCGATCTCGCGGTGCTCAAGCGGCTCGCCGAGGAAGACTGGGTCCGGGACCGTACCAAGAGCCAGCCGATGATTGCGCGGCTCTGGGCCGCCTGCGGCCTCCCCGATTTCCGCAAAACCGGTCCCGAACCGCATGGCCGCCTCGTCGCGCGCGTGTTTCGCCATCTCAGCGAGGACGACGGCCATCTTCCGGTCAGTTGGTTCGCCGACGAGCTGGCCCGTCTCGACAGCGTCCAGGGCGATGTCGAGACGCTCGCCGACCGCATCGCCGGCGTGCGCACCTGGGCGTATATCGCGCACCGCCAGGGCTGGCTGGCGGATGCCGAGACCTGGGCCGAGCGCACCCGCACCCTGGAAGAAAAGCTGTCCGACGCACTCCACCAGCGGCTGACCCAGCGTTTCGTCGACCGGCGGACATCGGTGCTGATGCGCGATCTGGGCGCAAAGGGCGGCGATCTGCTGCTCCCGGTCAAGGTCGACGAGGAGGGCATCGTCACGGTCGACGGCGAACCGATCGGACGGCTGATCGGTTTCCGCTTCAAGGCCGATCACCTTGCCCGGCATGGTGACATGAAGCGCCTGATGGCGGCGGCGGAGCGGCGGTTGGGCACCGAGCTGGCGTCTCGCGCGCGGCAACTCGCCGCCGACGAGGACGGCCATTTCACGCTCGCGACCGACGCTGGCCGACCCGTCGCGATCTTCTGGCGCGGCGATGTCGTGGCTCGGCTCGAAAAGGGGCGGACGCTGCTCAGCCCGCGCATCCGCCTGCACCGCGCGCTCGACACGCTCAGCACGGCCGACCGCTCGGGCGTCGAGGAACGGCTCGCCGCCTGGCTCGAAGCGCGAGTCCAACGCGAGCTGAAACCGCTCACCCGCTATTTCGAGGCGGCGCGCGACCCGGCCTGCCCCGCCTCGCTGCGCGCCCTGCTGTCGCCGCTGGCCGAGGCGGGCGGCGTGATATCGCGATCCGTCATCGCCTCGGCGATCGAGCATCTCGACCGCGATGGGCGCTCGCGCGCCGAGCGGCTCGACGTCAAGATCGGAACCCTCGACGTCCATTCGCCGACGCTGCTTAAACCGGAGCCGACCCGCTGGCGGCTGGCGCTGTTCGCCGCGGCCGAGGGACAAATGATGCCCGAGCTGCCGGTGCCCGGCGCGGTGTCGATGAATACCCCGCCCGACACCGCCGCCTGCGAGGCGATGGTGCGCGCCGGCTTCCGTGCGCTCGGAGCGCAGATGCTCCGGGTGGATCTGGTCGAACGGCTCGCGCGTCTTGCCCATGATGCGCGCAGCGGCCGCACGCCCTTTACCCCTGATCCCGGATTATCCACATCACTCGGCCTGCGCCATGCCAGCTTCGCCCAGCTTATGCTCGCACTCGGCTTCCGCGCGACCCCACAGGGCGAGCCGGATGCCTGGGTCTGGAAAGGCAAGCGCGAACCGCGCAAGGAGGTGATCCGCCGGCCCGGCAACGCCTTCGGCGCGCTGGCCGACCTCTATCCGGGTGCCGCCGCCGGCAATGCGGGTCGATAAGTTCCTCTGGTTCACCCGGCTGACCAAGACCCGCGCAATGGCGCAGGCGGTGGCGGCGGGCGGCCATATGCGGATCGACGGGCGCGTCATCGACCGGGCTCATATCAACGTCGCGCCTGGCAATGTGCTGAGCTTTCCGCTGCATGACCGGGTCCGCGTGATCAGGATCGAAGCGCTGCCCGTGCGGCGCGGCCCCGCGCCGGAGGCTCGCGCCTGCTATAGCGACCTCTCCCCACCCCCTGTTGACGGCGGGCTGGCGGGGACCTAACGGGGGCCCGTTCGTCCCCAAGGAGCTACAATGACCTACGTCGTCACCGATGCCTGCATCAAGTGCAAGTATATGGACTGTGTCGAGGTGTGCCCGGTCGACTGCTTCTATGAAGGCGACAACATGCTCGTCATCAACCCGAGCGAGTGCATCGACTGCGGCGTCTGCGAGCCGGAATGTCCGGCCGAGGCGATCCTGCCCGATACCGAATCCGGGCTGGAGCAGTGGCTGGAGGTCAACACGACCTTTTCGGCGCAGTGGCCCAATATCACCCGCAAGCGCGACGCGCCCGCCGATGCCGACGAATTCAAAGGCGTCGACGGCAAATATGACAAATATTTCTCGCCGGAGCCCGGCCAGGGCGACTGACCGCCCTCTGTCATTGCGAAATCGATAGCGCGAATCCGGCACCTCGAAGGCGAAATGCCCGAGATGCTGGCTTTTCGCTTACCAATGTGTTACAAGATTCGTATTCGGGCGCGTTCCAAGAGCGCCTGCAACATGGAACCTGTGATCCGCCGTGTCAGGATTGCCGTCGATCGCCGCGGGGAGGGCGGATCTGGCGGGGCCTTTTCCGGCATCCCAAAGAAAGGTCTGCTAAATGGCTGCCAAGGCGCTGAGCTTCGTCGTCGGCGATTATGTCGTTTATCCCAAGCATGGTGTCGGCCGCGTGGTCGAATTGCAAAGCCAGGAAATTGCGGGAGCCAAACTCGAACTATATGTGCTGCGTTTCGAAAAGGAGCGCATGACGCTGCGCGTCCCCACCAACAAGGCCGAGGCCGTCGGCATGCGCAAGCTGTCGTCGAGCGTGACGATGGGCGAAGCCCTGACCACGCTCAAGGGCAAGCCCAAGGTCAAGCGCACCATGTGGTCGCGCCGCGCCCAGGAATATGAAGCGAAGATCAATTCGGGCGACCTGGTGTCGATCTCCGAAGTGGTCCGCGACCTGTTTCGCGCCGACGATCAGCCGGAGCAGAGCTATTCGGAGCGTCAGATCTTCGAAGCGGCGACCAGCCGCCTGGCCCGCGAACTCGCGGCGATGGAAGCGGTCGATGAGCCTACCGCGCAGGAAAAGATCCTCGACATCCTCCGCAAGGCTGCGGCGATCCACAACAAATAAGCTCCTGCCCCATGGGCGGTGGTCTGAAAAAGGGCGGTCCTTCGGGGCCGCCCTTTTTCATGTCCGCTTGCCGCGGCACTCTCTTCCCCGTATTATTTCGATAATACAGAAGGAAAGGATCGCCCCGATGCGCCTATCGATCGCCACCCTGATCGGCCTGCCGCTGGCTGCCGCCGTCGCCCTGCCCGCCAATGCCGCGACACGCAGCTTTCCGGTGCCGAGCTTCACCAAGCTCCGCGTCGAAGGCCCCTATACGGTGCGGGTCCGCAGCGGCGGCAGGGCCTCGGTGGTCGCCAATGGACCGGCGGCGCGGATCGATAAGCTGATCGTCGAATCGCGCGGCGACATGCTGGTCGTCACCACCGAGAAAGGCTGGAACTGGCGTAGCGTGAGCTGGGGCAAGAACGACGCGGTCATGATCGACATCGGCGTCGCGACCCTCGAGTCGGCCGAACTGACCGGATCGGGCGACATCAGCATCGACAAGGTCCGCACCACCGCCTTCAGTGCGCTGCTCACAGGATCAGGGAATATGGTGGTCGGTCAGCTCGAAACCAGCCGGCTCAAGGCTGCGGTGACGGGCTCGGGCGACCTGTCGATCGCCGGCCGCACAGGCCGGGCCGACACCATGGTGCAGGGATCGGGCGACCTGCGCGCCGCCGGTCTGACGGTCAACCTGCTCACCGCGTCGGTCGCGGGATCGGGCGACATCACGGTGGGGCCGACGCGCATCGCCAGGGCGAGCATCGTGGGATCGGGCGACATAACCGTGGGCGGCCGCCCCAGCTGCACGTTCAACAAGGTTGGTTCTGGAGACATCCGCTGCGGCGGCAAGCTGATGGACAAGAAGGACTAGCGTCCGGACCTATATCAGCCCGAGCGTCGCGAGTTCGGCGTGGAGCCCGGCCGGTATCCGGCCTTCGGCATCGATGCCCGCATCAAGGTCCGCCGGCGCGTCCGCTGTGCTGATATAGCGCCAGCCCTGATGTGCGCGGCGGGGGCGTGGCTCGACTTCGATCAGCACTGGCGCGAGGACGATCGAGCAGCGCCCGCCCTCCGCATCCTCAAAGCCGATCAGCGGCTGGCGCAGGCCGAAGCGATGCTGCGATATCCAGTATAGCGAGCCCCCGACCAGTTCGTCGGCGCGCTTGGGCTTGTAGCGGGTCGACAGCAGGATGTTCTCGCCCCGGTCGATCCGATCCTGCAGCCGCGCGCGCAGATAATCGAAGCTATCGCAGCCATAGGCGATCTTGGTGAGATGGAGTTCGCTCATGCCCAGCATATTGGCATGAGCCGGCTTTGGATCAACCGTGCAGGCCGCACAAGGCAGCCAGGCCCAGGAAGGAGAAGAAACCCATCACGTCGGTCGCGGTGGTGACGAACACCGCCGACGACACCGCCGGGTCGGCGCCCGCCTTGTCGAGCCCCACCGGCACAAGGATGCCGGCCAGCCCCGCGATGATGTTGTTGATCACCATCGCCAGGCAGATGACGATGCCCAGATCGGCCTTGCCGTAAACCAGCGTCACGACGACGCCGATCAGAGCGCCCAGGCATAGTCCGTTGATGATCGCGATGCGGAATTCGCGAAATATCATGCGCTGGGTGTTGGACGAGGTGAGCTGGTTGAGCGCGAGCGCGCGCACCGCCACCGCCATCGTCTGGGTCCCGGCATTGCCACCCATGCCCGACACGATCGGCATCAGCACCGCCAGCACCACCAACTGCGCGATCGTATCCTGGAACAGGCCGACGACCGACGCCGCGAGCACTGCGGTGCCGAGGTTCACGACCAGCCAGGACAGCCGCACCTTGACCGTCTCGAACACCGGCTCGTTGATGTCGCCATCGCCGGCGCCCGACAGTTTGAGGATATCCTCGCCGGCTTCTTCCTGGATGATGTGGACGATATCATCGACGGTGATCATACCGACCAGCCGTCCCGCAGGATCCGTCACCGCGGCGGAGATCAGCGCATATTTCTGGAAACGCAGCGCGACTTCTTCCTGATCCATCTCGACCGGGATCAGGGTCTGCTCGCGCTGCATCACGTCACTGATCGAAATCTTGCGCGGGGTGCGCATCACCCAACTGAGCTTGCAACTGCCGATCGGATGGTGCGCGGCATTGACGACGAAGATTTCCCAGAAATCAGTGGTCAGGTCCTCGTTGCGGCGCAGATAGTCGAGCACGTCTCCAACCGTCCAATGCTCAGGCACCGCGATCAGGTCGCGCTGCATCAGGCGACCGGCGGATTCTTCCGGATAGGACAGGGCCTCCTCGATCGCGGCGCGGTCATCGGGCTCCATCGCGCGCAGGACGGCGCGCTGGTCCTCCTCCTCCATCTCCTCGATGATCGCGACCGCATCGTCGGTGTCGAGCTGGGTGGCGATCTCGGCCACCTCGTGGGGCGCGAGCGCGTCAATCAGCTCGTCGCGCACCCATTCGTTCATTTCCGACAGCACGTCGCCGTCGAGCAGTTCCGCGATCGCGGTGGCGATCGGGCGGCGCATATCCTGCGGCGCCAGCTCGAACAGGTCGGCGATGTCGGCGGGGTGGAGCGGCCGGACGAGATCGCGAGCGCCTTCGGCGTCGCCCTCTTCGACACAGGCGATGACGGCATCGACGAAGGTCGATTTGAGCCGGTCATCCTCGTCGTGAAGCGTCTCGGCGGGCGCGGCGTCGGCGGTTTCGATATCGGTTTCGCTCATGCCGTCCTCCGCGCATTTCGGCCGCGTCCATGGGAGGCTCTAGGGGGAGAATGGCGTCGTCGCAATGCGGGATAAGGCTATTCGACGATCATCATCTCGTCGGGCTTCTGCCGCGGACGCTCGCGGCCCAGCAGGAGGGCCAGTGGCATGACCAGGATGGTAAGCCACATCATCAGCCAGAAGTCGTTAATATAGGCGATCATCATAGACTGGCGGGTCACTTCCGCGTCGATCAAGGCGGCAAGCCGGTTCGTAAGATACGGGCCGCCCGCCATCTGCGAGAGCCCCAACGGCACATTGGTCGCCCCTATGGCCGCCCCGATTTCCGCATGATTCACCTGAATGTTCCGGGCAAGGATCGCCGTGAACGCCGCAATCATGATCGACGCGCCGGTATTGCGGGCCAGGTTGTACAGCACCGCCGCATCGGTGCGGAACGCGGTCGGCGCATGCGCTACGGTCAGAAAGTTGAGTACGGTCAGCGCAACTCCCGTCCCAAGCCCCTGGGCCATGCCCGCCCAAATAATCAGATGGCTGTCCATTTCGAGATTGATCCGGGTTTGCAGCCACGTCGCGAAGGCCGTGAAAGCCAGTCCCATGGCGACCTGCGCGCGCGCACCGATTATCCGGAACAGTCTTCCCCCGATTATTATGCCGATCAGCATCGCGATACCGCGGGGAAGGCTCAGCAAGCCGGCCAGCGTGACCGGGTAACCGAGCAGGGTCTGGAGCAGCGCCGGCAGCAGGGCGGTCGCCGCAATCATAACCGGCGTGACCACCAGCGACAGAAGCAACGCGATCGAAAAGGCGCGGTCGCGAAACAGGCTGATCGAAAAGATCGGTTCGCGGGCATGCCACAGGTGGAAGATCAGCATCCAGAAGGCGGCAATGCTGACTCCGCACTCGATCACGATCTCGGTGGAGTCGAACCAGTCCAACTGACTTCCCCGGTCGAGTGCGAGCTGGAGCGCGCAGAGCGCCACCACGATCAGGATGAAGCCGACATGATCGAACGCGCGCCGTACCGCAGGAAAGGCCGGCATCGTCGCGAGGATGCCCAGGCCGGCGACCAGCCCGATCGGCACATTGATGAAGAAGACCCAGCGCCAGTCGAAGGTCTCGGTCAGATAGCCGCCAAGCACCGGACCAACCAGCGGACCGACCATCACGCCGACGCCCCATAACGTCATCGCCCGCATCTGTTGCGACGGCGCATTCATGTCGTAGAGGAAGGATTGCGACATCGGCACCAGAAAAGCCCCGAAGAAGCCCTGTGCCAGCCGGGCGGCGACCATCATCGGCAGCGATACTGCCAGTCCGCATAGCGCCGAACTGATCGTGAACCCCAGGATGCAGATGCCGAACAGGCGGCCCCTTCCCACGCGTCCCGACAGCCACCCTGTCAGCGGGATGCCGACCGAGGTCGCCAAGATATAGGAGGTGAGCACCCAGTTGATCGTCTCCGGGGTCGCGCCCAGCGCGGCCTGCATATGGGGCAATGCGACGGTAGCGATCGTCTGGTCGAGCACGACTAGGATGGTCGCGGCCATGATCAGGGCCGTCGCTATGGCCTTGGGCACCGGTGCGACAGGGACTGCCGCCACGTCTGCGCTATGTACCGTCGCCATCACCACGCCGCTCTAGGACTCGCGCCAGCAGACCGCAATGACCTGATCGCCCACCAGATCGCCGCAGCCCCGCAATCATCGCTCGCCTCGACGGCGATCTGCCGATAGGGACGGCCCAGATTCGCTTTGTCCAAAAGGAGACGATGATGGCTGCCGATCCCGAAAACACGCTGGTGCTGACCCTTGAGGGCGGCGATGTCGTCATCAATCTGCGTCCCGATCTGGCGCCCGGCCATGTCGACCAGATCAAGTCGCTGGTTCGCGAAGGCTTTTACGATGGCGTCGTGTTCCACCGCGTCATCCCCGGCTTCATGGCGCAGGGCGGCGATCCGACCGGCTCGGGCATGGGCGGTTCGGAGAAGCCGAACCTGAAGGCCGAGTTCAGCCGCGAGCCGCACGTCCGCGGCGTCTGCTCAATGGCGCGCAGCCAGAACCCGAACAGCGCGAACAGCCAATTCTTCATCTGCTTCGACGATGCCCGCTTCCTCGACGGTCAGTACACCGTGTGGGGCGTGGTCGAGTCGGGCATGGAGCATGTCGACGCGCTGCCCAAGGGCGAGCCGCCGCGCGAGCCCGGCAAGATCATCAAGGCACGCATCGCCGCCGAGGCCTGATTTAGTCCGGCTAACGCCGGATGCGGTACCGGCCCGCATCCCGACCCGACCTCCCAAACAGTTTATCTGGTGGGAGCCGGGTCGGGGTGCGGGCCGGTGATCGTTTCAGCGCAAGCTGACACCAATCAGGACGTCGACAGCGTGCTGAACAGCCAATCGTGGAAGACCCGCACCGCGCGGGTCGACAGCGCGGGGCGGCGGCAGGCGAACCAGTAGCCATAGGGGCTCTCGACGGCCTCATCGAACAATTTGGTCAGCCGCTCGTCGCGTGAATCCTCAAGATGGCTGCGCAACATGAAGGCCACGCCAAGCCCCTGCGCCGCGGCGTCGAGCATCAGCTGCCCCGAATCGAACACGTCCACCGCCGCAGGCTCAAGATCGGGCCGGCCCAGCGCCTCGCGCCAGACGGTGAACAGTTCGGGCATGTCGCGATGAAGGAAGATGGTCAGCCGCCCGAGATCCTCGACGCGACTGACCGGGAAACGACCGGAAAGAAGCGAACGATTGACGATCGCCACCGTGGTGTCGCGATCGATCCGGCGTGAATAGAGGCTCGAATCGATATCGCGTGCCAGGACGATCGCGGCATCAACGCCTTCTCCCAGCCGGGCAAGGGCGTGGCTGCCTGTGTCGATATCGATATGCAGTTCGGGGTGGCGCTGCCGGAGTTCGGGCAACCGGCCCATCAGCCGCTGCGAAGCGAAGAGCGGCATCACCGCCAGCCGCAGCCGCACCAGTTCGCTGTCGCCAGACGTCGAGTCGATCGCCAGGGTCAGCGCATCGAGCGCAGGCGCGATGCGTGACAGCAGCATTTCGCCATCGCTCGACAGCATCATCGACTGGTGCCGGCGTTCGAACAGGCTGCGACCCATGAATCGCTCCAGCGCCTGAACGCGGCGGCTCAGCGCCGGCGAGGACAGCGCCAGTTCCTCGGCAGCGGCCTTGACGGAGCCAAGGCGCGCCACCTGGACAAAGGCCTCGATGGCGGTCAACGGCGGCAATCTACGCATGGCATCATTTCATCAGACGCCGGGCTGCGTTGCAATGCAAAATATCGGTGAGCCACTAATTGACGACCGAGTGGTCGCTTAAACCCCAGATTTCAGCAGATTCTTGCTTGCATTTTTTGCAATTGCTCGTCCTGTTTTCGCATTTGCGGAGATTGATGCCGCAGTGCAAAAAGATCGGGCCTTTCAGGCATCCTCTCCTAAAACTTTACGGCCGGCCCCTTGGGGTCGGCCTTTTTTTTGCTGCTCGGCAACTCTCCGCGTTTCGGAGGGTTTCGCCTTCGAACGATTGCGTCCGTAACGTGTGCCGCTTGCCTTTGCCCGCGCCATTTGCGAACGGGGTGCGCAAGATCATAAGCCCGACAGGAACATCATGGGTGATTTCTCGGCCGAACAGGCGCTCGACAATGGCGCGAAGGCCCGCAGTTCGGCTTCCACCGCGGTAAATCCTTTCGCATTGTTCTTCCGGGAATTCCTGCGGCATCCGGTCATGATCGGATCGATCATCCCATCGTCGAAGCGGACGATCGAGGCGATGCTGTCGCCAGTCGACTGGGCCAATACGAAGCTGTTCGTCGAATATGGGCCCGGCGTCGGCACCTTCTGCGGGACCATTCTCGAACGGCTGGCGCCCGATGCGACCTTGCTGGTGATCGACACCAACCCGGTGTTCGTCGATTTTCTGCGCCGCAAATATGCCGATACCCGATTTGTCGCGGCCCACGGTTCGGCTGCCGACGTCAACGAGATCATCGCCGCGCACGGCTTCGACAAGGCAGACTATGTCCTCTCGGGCCTGCCCTTTTCGACCCTGCCGCATGGCGTCGGGCCGGCGATCGCCGAGGCGACTCACCGCGTGCTTCGTCCCGGCGGCGCTTTTCTGATCTATCAATATTCGGCTTATGTGCTGCGGCTGGTCGAACCGTTGTTCGCTCGTATCGATCGCGACCTCGAATGGTGGAACATCCCGCCATGCGGCCTGTTCTGGGCCTATAAGGCGGATGAGCCGCCCGAAGGCTGATCGCTCGGGCAGCCCATTTTCCTTTACATTCGCGCCCGCGCCTGTTAGCCGCGCCCTCTTTCCGAATAACTGTATTAGCGGAGCGTTTCATGGCGCGCGTCACTGTCGAAGATTGTGTCGACAAGATTTCCAACCGGTTCGACCTGGTGCTGATGGCGGCGCAACGCGCGCGCCAGATATCGGGCGGTGCGGAGCTGACCATCGATCGCGATCGCGACAAGAACCCGGTCGTCGCGCTGCGCGAGATCGCCGAGGAGACGGTCACGCCTCCCGATTTGCACGAGTCGCTGGTCTCCAGCCTGCAGCGCGTGCGCGTCGACGACGACGATGCGCCCGATGAGATCGGCTCGCTGGCCGCTTCGGCCGAGGCGCTGCGCCTTACCGCCGCCGCGCCGCCGCGGAACCAGAACATCGGCGGCGACTACGAATAAGCCACCGCGCGACTAAACCGACACGGCTCGCCTCCCCACGGAGGCGGGCCGTTTTCGTTTCGGGCGAGTTGAATGGCATTTTGTGGCAATAATGCCACGAAATCCGCCTTTTGCCTGTTGCATCCATTGCGGACACGCCCCCACATAAGTGGGTGCTGAGACAATATGAACTCGTCGATCGGGTACTGAACTACGATCCGGACGCCGATGAGGCGCTCCTCAACCGCGCCTATGTGTTTTCGATGCAGGCGCATGGCAGCCAAAAGCGCGCCAGCGGAGACCCCTATTTCAGCCACCCCATCGAGGTGGCGGGCATCCTGACCGATCTCCAGCTCGACGACGAGACGATCGCCACCGCGATTCTCCACGACACGATCGAGGATACCGTCGCCACCCCCGAACAGATCGAGAAGAGCTTCGGCCCCTCGGTCGCGCGGCTGGTCGATGGCGTCACCAAGCTGTCCAAGATCGAGGCGCAGACCGAAAACGAGCGCGCCGCCGAGAATCTGCGCAAATTCCTGCTCGCCATGTCGAGCGATATCCGCGTGCTGCTCGTCAAGCTTGCCGACCGGCTCCACAATATGCGCACGCTGCACCATATCGCATCGGAACAGAAGCGCCGCCGCATCGCTCGCGAGACGATGGATATCTATGCGCCGCTCGCCGAACGGATCGGCATGTACGAGTTCATGCGCGAGATGCAGACGCTTGCCTTCCAGCAACTCGAACCCGACGCCTATACCTCCATCACCAAGCGGCTGCACCAGCTTCACGAGGGCGGCGGCGACATCATCTCGCGGATCAGCTCGGGGCTGCGCCTCCAGCTGAGCCGCGCGGGGGTCAAGGCCGAGATCCAGGGCCGCGAGAAGCACCCCTATTCAATCTGGCGAAAAATGGCCGAACGGCACATCAGTTTCGAGCAGCTGTCCGATGTCATGGCCTTCCGTGTGATCGTGAAGGACATCGACGAATGCTACAAGACGCTGGGCGTTCTTCACCGGCGCTGGCCCATGGTGCCGGGCCGGTTCAAGGATTATATCTCGACGCCGAAGCGCAACGGCTATCGCTCGCTCCACACCTCGATCATCCATTCGGAGAAGATGCGCATCGAGGTGCAGGTCCGCACCGAGGAGATGCACGCCCAGGCCGAATATGGTCTCGCCGCGCATTGGGCCTATAAGCAGGGCGACAAGTCAGCCAGCAAGGCGAGCAGCCACAGCTGGATTCGCGACCTGGTCGACATCCTCGAACATGCCGGCAATCCCGAAGAGCTGCTCGAGCACACCAAAATGGCGATGTACCAGGATCGCATCTTCGCGTTCAGCCCGACCGGCGAGCTGATCCAGCTGCCCAAGGGGTCGACGGCGATCGACTTCGCCTATGCGGTGCACACCGACGTCGGCGACACGACGGTCGGCGCGAAGGTCAATGGCCGGGTGGTGCCGTTGCGCACCCCGATCGAAAATGGAGACCAGGTGCAGATTCTGCGCTCGAAAGCGCAGGAGCCGCAGGTCGAATGGCTGACCTTCGCCTTCACCGGCAAGGCGCGCTCCTCGATCCGCCGCTTCGTCCGCCAGAAGGAGCGCGAGGAGACGATTGCGCTCGGCCGCAAATTCTATGACGAGATTATCAAGCGCATTCCCGCCGAACTCGGCAAGGAAGCGCTGCCGGAGGCGCTCAAGCGGCTCAAGCTGCCCGATGAGGAAGCCTTGATGGAGGCGATCGCCCGCAAGCTGGTCGACGACGCCACGGTAATGGACGCACTGATGCCGGGCAGCGCCGAGAAGGCGGGGGTCAAGCGCCGGGAAGGCGCGCAGCGCGACGCGATCTCGATGAAGGGGCTGACCCCCGGTGTCGCCTTCCAGCTCGCCAGCTGTTGTAACCCGGTGCCCGGCGACCGCATCATCGGCGTGCGACGCCCCGACGAGCCGGTCGAGGTCCATACCATCGACTGCCGCAAGCTCGCCGAGAGCCAGGATGCCGACTGGGTCGATCTCGCTTGGGGGGACGGTTCGGACGGCGGCACCGCGCGGCTGACCGTCATCGTCAAGAACGAGCCGGGCGCGCTGGCGGTGATGTCAGGGATATTGGGCGCGCATCATGCGAACATCGTCAATCTTTCGTTGTCGCACCGCGACACCGCCTTTCACACCTATGACGTCACGATCGAGGTCCACGACGTTCAGCATCTGATGAAGATCGTCGCGGCGTTGCGCGCCGCCGACGCGGTTTCACAGGCCGAGCGGACGCCCGCCGGTTAGCCCGCATCAGATGTCGTAGGTCAGCTCCCCATCCAGTTCGGCCTGAGTCGCCGTTCGGCCCTGCAACTGAGCGTTGAGCCCACGGATCGTGCGGCTCCCGGTGCGCTCGTGCAGCGATGGGAGGACGGCATGGACGAAGCAGGCGAGCCCGCCGCCGACCATCTTCAGGCCAACGCCGCTCGCCACCCGGAAATGCGCCCAGTAGCTTTCATCCACCGACCGGGGATGGGCGAGGAAAAGGCGGTCGAACATGCGAGTCTCCGTCGGCTGGCCCAGGGAGTGTAGCCGGAAACCAGCGGATGTCAGCCTGTATGGAACGGATCGCGCCGGGCCGTGCCGGTCAGAAGATCATCGCTTTGGAAGAGATGCGAGTCATGACCCTGCCGACCATATGGCCAATGCCGCCGACGTCGGCGGCGGGCCCGCGGCGGTGAAATCTCAGGCGACCAGCTTGCCCAACGCAGCGCGATAATATGTGGCCACGCGGCTGCGGTCGCGATGTACGCCACCGCTGACAAGCTTGTCGCCGCGACGCCAGACACAGTCGATCGCTCGGCTGCCCGCCGCGAAAACATAGCTGTCGGTGATCGCATCGCCTTCCCGCCCGTCGAGCGACGGATGCCGCAGGTCGAGGCTGACGATATCGGCCGGCGCGCCGATGGTGAGCCCCGCCGCCACGCCCAGCGCCGTTGCCCCGCCATCCAGCGCGGCCGCGTAGATATCGGCCCCCGTCGATCGCCCCGCCCCGCGCGCCAGAACATTGCGTTCGCGCCGCGCCAGCCGCTGCCCATATTCGAGCAGCCGCAATTCCTCCGCACAGTCAATCAGGACGTTGGAGTCGCTGCCGACCCCATAGCGCCCGCCCGCACTGAGGAAGACCTCCGCCGGAAACAGCCCGTCTCCCAGATTGGCCTCGGTGATCGGACATAGTCCGGCGATCGCGCCGCTGCGCGCCATGGCCGTGGCCTCGGCATCGGTCATGTGGGTAGCGTGGACAAGACACCAGCGGCCATCGACGTCGGCATGGTCGAGCAGCCATTCGACCGGCCGCTGCCCGCTCCAGGCGACGCAATCATCGACCTCCTTCACCTGCTCGGCGATATGGATATGGACCGGTCGGCCGGCAGTCAGCTGCTCGAGCTGCTTCAGCTGCCCCGGGGAAACGGCGCGCAGGCTATGCGGCGCGGTTCCGACCACGCCGTCCGGCAAGGCCGCGACAGCGCGGTCGGCTCCTTCGAGCAGCCGCGCATAGCCATCGAGATCGAGGATGAAGCGCGCCTGATCCGGGCGCGGCGGCTGCCCGCCGAAACCCGCATGGCAATAGAGGACGGGGAGCAACGTCAGTCCGATGCCGCTGTCGGCGGCGGCGGCGGCGATAGCCCCGCTCATCTCCGCGATGTCCGCAAAGCGGGCGCCGCCGCGATCATGGTGGAGATAATGGAATTCGCCGACACGGGTGAAACCACGCTCCAGCATCTCGATATAGGCCAGCGTCGCGATCACCCGCACATCGTCGGCTGTCATCCGCTCGACGAAGCGGTACATAAGGTCGCGCCATGTCCAGAAGCTGTCCCCAGTCGGGCCGCGCCGTTCGGCGAGGCCCGCCATGCCCCGCTGGAAGGCGTGACTGTGCAGGTTGGGCATGCCGGGCAGCCCGCAGTCATGGCGTTCGTCATCGGGCCGGGCATCGGCGTCCGCATCGGTCGCGGAAATCAGCCCGCCCTCGATCTTTACCCGTACATTGCGCGCCCATCCGGCGGGCAGCAGCAGATGCCGGAAGAACAGCGATGTGGCGCGCGCGGCGGACCCCGATGACATGAAAATTGCTCCCGCTTTCGACATTTTGTCTATACATTAAATTCGAATGATGCAATCAGGGTGGAACAGGCAGGGGACCTCACGGCAATGCGTTGTGACACATTATGGAAGAATGCCCGTCTCGCCACCATGGCGGAGGGCGTCGACGCAATCGACCATGGCCTGATCGCGGCGCGGGACGGTGTCATCCTCCATGCCGGCCCCCAAGCTGCGGCCCCGATGTTCGACGCGGCCGAGGTCATCGATTGTGAAGGCCGCTGGATCACGCCGGGCCTGATCGATTGCCACACCCATCTCGTCTATGCCGGCAACCGCGCGCATGAGTTCGAGCTGCGGCTGAAGGGCGCGTCCTATGAGGAGATCGCCCGCGCCGGCGGCGGCATCGTCTCGACGATGAAGGCTACGCGCGCCGCGAGCGAGGACGATCTCGTCGCCGGCGCCCTGCCCCGGCTCGATGCGCTGATCGCCGAGGGCGTCACCACGATAGAGGTGAAGTCGGGCTACGGCCTGACCTGCGACGACGAGACCAAGATGCTGCGCGCGGCGCGGCGGCTCGGCAAGGAACGCCGCGTCAGGATAAGCACGACCTTTCTTGGCGCGCACGCTCTGCCGCCCGAATATGCCGGCGATGCCGATGGCTATGTCGATCTCGTCTGCCGCTGGATGATCCCCGCGATCGCCGAGGCCGGGCTGGCCGATGCGGTCGACGCCTTTTGCGAGGGGGTCGGTTTCACGCCAGCCCAGACGCAGCGCGTATTCGATGCGGCGGCGAAGGTCGGGCTGCCGGTCAAGCTCCACGCCGAACAGCTCTCGAATCTGAACGGCGCTGCGCTCGCGGCCCGCGCCGGGGCGCTGTCGGCGGACCATCTCGAACATCTCGATGCGGAGGGCATCGCCGCGATGGCGCGCGCGGGCACCGTCGCAACCCTGTTGCCTGGCGCCTATTATTTCATGCGCGATACTCATCTTCCCCCGGTCGCGGCGCTGCGCGCGGCGGGCGTTCCGATCGCGCTGGCGACCGACAGCAATCCCGGCACGTCGCCGCTGACGTCGCTCCTGCTGGCCATGAACATGGGCGCGACGCTGTTCCGCCTCACCGTTGAAGAATGCCTCGCCGCCGTCACCCGCAACGCCGCCCGCGCGCTCGGCCTATCCGGCGAGACCGGCACGATCGAGGCGGGCAAGAGCTGCGACCTCGCCATCTGGGACATCGAGCGCCCCGCCGAGCTCGTCTACCGCATCGGTTTCAATTCCCTCCATGCCCGCATCTGGAAAGGCCTATGAGCGACATCATTCTCAAGCCAGGCTCCGTACCGCTCGATCAATGGCGCGCCATCTATCGCGGCGCGGTACCCAGTCTCGACAGCGCCTGCGCGCCGATCATCGCCGAAAGCGCGGCGGCGGTAGGCCGCATCCTCGCGCGGCACGAGCCGGTCTACGGGATCAACACCGGCTTCGGGAAACTGGCCAGCGTCAGGATCGGCGACGAAGATCTCGCCACGCTTCAGCGCAACATAGTGCTCAGCCATGCAGCGGGCACGGGCGCGCCCTCGCCCACCCCTGTTATCCGGCTGATGATGGCGCTCAAACTCGCCAGCCTCGCGCAGGGTGCCTCGGGGGTGAGGATCGAGACGATCGAACTGCTCGAAGCGATGCTGCTCGCCGGACTGACGCCGGTGGTGCCCGCGCAGGGCTCGGTCGGCGCCAGCGGAGATCTCGCCCCGCTCGCGCATATGGCGGCGGCGATGATCGGCGTCGGCCATATCGACGTCGGCGGCCAGACTTTGAGCGCGGAAGGCGCGCTCGCCCGCGCCGGCCTCGCCCCACTGACGCTTGGCCCCAAGGAAGGGCTCGCGCTGCTCAACGGCACCCAGTTCTCGACCGCCAACGCGCTGGCGGGCCTGTTCGAGACCGAAATCCTGTTCCAGTCGGCGCTGATCACCGGCGCATTGTCGACCGAGGCGGCCAAGGGATCCGACACGCCGTTCGATCCTCGCATCCATGCGCTGCGCCGCCAGCCCGGACAGATCGAGACCGCCGACGCGTTACGCCGGCTGATGGACGGATCGGCGATCCGCGCGAGCCATCTCGACAATGACGCGCGTGTGCAGGACCCCTATTGCCTGCGCTGTCAGCCGCAGGTGATGGGCGCCGCGTTCGACATCCTCGTCAACGCCGCCACCACGCTCGGCACCGAGGCCAATGGCGTGTCCGATAATCCGCTCATCTTCCCGGACACCGACGAAGCGCTGTCGGGGGGCAATTTCCACGCCGAGCCCGTCGCCTTCGCCGCCGACATCATCGCGCTCGCCATCTGCGAGATCGGATCGATCAGCGAGCGGCGGATCGCGATGCTCGTCGATCCTGCGCTGTCGGGCCTGCCCGCCTTCCTGACCCCGCGGCCGGGGCTCAATTCGGGCTTCATGATCCCGCAGGTGACCGCGGCGGCGCTCGTCTCCGAAAACAAGCAGCGCGCGACCCCGGCGAGCGTCGATTCGATACCCACATCGGCCAATCAGGAAGATCATGTCTCTATGGCCGCGCATGGCGCGCGCCGCCTGCTCGACATGGCGGCCAATGCCAGCGCGGTCGTGGCCATCGAACTGCTCGCCGCGGCGCAGGGCTGCGATTTCCACGCCCCGCTGCAATCGAGCACGCCGCTCGAAGCCGCAAGGGCGCGGCTGCGGCGCGACGTGCCGATGCTCGACCATGACCGGCATTTCCATCCCGATATGGAGGCGGCCAACGCAATCGTCCGCTCGGGCGACCTGATCGCCGCCGCGGAGATCGCGCTTCCGGGGCTCGCGTGACCCAGGACTGGCTCGAAATACACCGCGGCGACGCGCCGCTGGTGGTGAGCTTTCCGCACACCGGCACCGACATCCCGCCCGAACTGGCGGAGGGCTTTGTTTCGACCTGGCTCGCGCGCAAGGATGCCGACTGGTGGATCGAGCAGCTCTATGCCTTCGTCGCCGCGCTCGGCGCGACGATGGTGCGCACCCGCATTTCGCGCAGCGTGATCGACGTGAACCGCGATCCTTCCGGCGCCTCGCTTTATCCCGGCCAGGCGACGACCGAACTATGCCCGACCACGACTTTTGACGGCCGGCCCCTCTATCGTGCTAGTCCGCCCGATGATGCCGAAATCGCGCGACGGCGCGTCAACTGGTTCGATCCCTATCATGCCGCGCTGAACGAGCAGCTCGACCGGCTGCGCTCAATGCATGGCACGGTCGTGCTTTATGACGCCCATTCGATCCTGAGCCGGGTGTCCCGCCTGTTCGATGGCGAACTGCCGCAATTCAACATCGGCACCAATGGCGGCGTCACCTGCGATCCCGCGCTGGCGAGCGCCGTAAGCGATATCTGCGCAGCGAGCGGGCGGTCTTATGTCCTGGACGGACGCTTTCGCGGCGGATGGACGACCCGCCATTACGGCCGGCCCGAACGGGGCGTCCACGCGATCCAGATTGAGCTGGCGATCCGGGGTTATATGGATGAACCCGAGCTTGTCGCGGAGGACAACTGGCCCCCGGATCACGACCCCGCCCGCGCCGCGGCGATCACCCCCATTCTCACCGACATCATCAAGGCGTGCATCGCCTTCACCGACCAGAAAGCCCGATAATGACCCGCATCGACAACAGCCGCATCATCAAGCCCGCGACCGGCACCGCGCTGAGCGCGAAAAGCTGGCTCACCGAAGCGCCGCTGCGGATGCTGATGAACAATCTTCATCCCGATGTTGCCGAGCGGCCCGAGGAGCTGGTCGTCTATGGCGGCATCGGCCGCGCCGCGCGCGACTGGGAAAGCTATGACAAGATCGTCGAGGCGCTGACGCGTCTCGAAGACAACGAGACCCTCCTCGTCCAGTCGGGCAAACCGGTCGGCATATTCCGTACCCACCCAGATGCTCCGCGCGTATTGATCGCCAACAGCAACCTGGTGCCACACTGGGCGAACTGGGAGCATTTCAACGAGCTCGATAAGCGCGGCCTCGCGATGTACGGCCAGATGACCGCCGGTTCGTGGATCTATATCGGCACGCAGGGAATCGTGCAGGGCACCTACGAAACTTTCGTCGAAATGGGCCGCCAGCATCATGGCGGCAGCCTAGCGGGCAAATGGCTGCTCACCGCCGGGCTGGGCGGCATGGGCGGGGCACAGCCGCTAGCCAGCGTAATGGCCGGGGCATCGTGCCTCGCGATCGAGTGCCAGCCTAGCCGTATCGAGATGCGCCTGCGCACCGGCTACCTCGATGTCGCGGCCTCGACGATCGACGAGGCGATGGCAATCATAGAAAAGAGCTGCGCCGACAAGAAGCCGGTCTCGGTCGGCCTGCTCGGCAACGCAGCCGAACTGCTTCCCGAGATATACAAGCGCGGCATCCGCCCCGACCTGCTGACCGACCAGACCAGCGCGCATGATCCGGTCAACGGCTATCTGCCGATTGGCTGGACCGTGGCCGAATGGATCGAGCGCCGCGAGCGCGAACCCGAAGCTGTGGCGAAAGCCGCCAAGGCTTCGATGGCGGCTCATGTTCGCGCGATGCTCGACTTCCAGGCGGCGGGCGTGCCCACCACCGACTATGGCAACAACATCCGCCAGGTGGCGAAGGATGAAGGCGTCGAGAATGCCTTCGACTTTCCCGGCTTCGTGCCTGCCTATATCCGCCCGCTTTTCTGCCGGGGCGTTGGCCCGTTCCGCTGGGTGGCGCTGTCGGGCGATCCGGAGGACATCTACAAGACCGACGCCAAGGTGAAGGAGCTGCTGCCCGATAACGCGCATCTCCACAACTGGCTCGACATGGCGCGCGAGAAGATCCATTTTCAGGGCCTGCCGGCGCGGATTTGCTGGGTCGGCCTGGGCGACCGTCATCGCCTCGGCCTCGCCTTCAACGAGATGGTGGCGAATGGCGAGCTGAAAGCGCCGGTGGTGATCGGCCGCGACCATCTCGATTCGGGATCGGTCGCCTCCCCCAATCGCGAAACCGAAGCGATGAAGGACGGATCGGACGCTGTGAGCGACTGGCCGCTGCTCAACGCGCTGCTCAACACCGCTTCGGGCGCGACCTGGGTGTCGCTCCACCATGGCGGCGGGGTCGGCATGGGCTTCTCGCAGCATAGCGGCATGGTGATCGTCGCCGATGGCACAGCCGAGGCGGCCGCCCGGCTGGAGCGCGTGTTGTGGAACGACCCGGCCGCCGGCGTCATGCGCCATGCCGACGCGGG
The DNA here is from genome assembly GCF_000971055.1 of Sphingomonas sp. SRS2. Lineage (GTDB taxonomy): Bacteria > Pseudomonadota > Alphaproteobacteria > Sphingomonadales > Sphingomonadaceae > Rhizorhabdus. Next base: position 44,857 of record NZ_LARW01000066.1, on the reverse strand, counting down.
CTATGACATCGCCCGGGCCTGCGCGGAGGAGAAGGGGCTCGATCTGCCGGGGATCATCGGTTGAGCGTCGTCCGGGTCATTCGCCACAGCGATTGTCCGGAAATCGCCTGGAAAAATGGTGGCGGAACGACACGCGAGATCGCGGTCTTTCCGCCCGGGGCCGGCATCGACGATTTTCTATGGCGGCTCAGCATGGCTCGGGTCGAAACGGCCGGTCCGTTTTCGGCCTTTGGCGGCGTGAACCGGGTACTGACCGTGCTTGAGGGCAAGCTCGAACTGCGCGGCCGCGATTTCGCGACCGAGCTGGACGGCGACAGCCTGCCGTTCGCATTTGACGGTGGAGCGGACGTGACCGGTTCGCCACTGCATGGGCCGGTGCTGGATCTCAATGCCATGGCCCGTCGCAGCCAATATGACATCGAAGTCCGCCGCGTGGGGACCGGTGACACCGTCATCTGCAAAGGCACCACATTGCTCTTTGCCCTGGCCCGACAGGCGGTAGGAGACGTGGTGCTCGATTATCGGGATTGCGCCGAAATCGACGCGCCCATCGCGGCGACCGGCGGCGCCCTGAGCATATACGCGACGCCGCGCCAAGCCGGTTAGCAGTGGCACGCTGAGACCGGAGCGGTCACGATTGGGGACCGTAACCTGCTGCTCGATCACGCTGTCGCGTCCGAGGCTTGATCCGCCTACATCAGATCGCCGCTCACATTATTCTACTCAGATCGTCTTCCTGATATATTATTTATCGCCGCCAAATACTCTTACCGCATGAGCGGTGTCGATATACTCTCTTACTCTAGTTATACTACTACCTTCTATTTCTATCAGGAAATGATAGACTTGATTAAGCCTGTTTCCGTTTGCCAATACTGCAGTAGATTCCGCCTCTACCGCTACCCGATTACCTTCTGCGGTCATGCCAGTGACGACGACATTTATCCCCTCGGGCAACGCGTTACGGAAACCCTCGAAATGATCGATGAATTGGCTTTTCGACATATCGCCTGCGACGGGAAACGACCCGCTATCCGCCATAACGGTCCACACGAGTTCTGTATCGAGCAAATCAAAAGCGTCGGTATCGCCGTTGTTACCAAGGCTCTCGACCAGCCGACGTGCTGTCCTCTTATTCTGTTCGATCGTCATGAGTTTCCTGTTCGATATGCCGGATGCGGTTAGATTGGTGAAGCGGCCCCGATCGGCGGGGCCGCTTCGCGTTCAACCGCCAAACTTCGCCCGCACCGACACCCCATATGTTCGCGGCGCGGCATAGGATGTGAAGGGGCCGAAGGATGATGGTACCTGCGCTGAATAATAGCGCGCGTTGGTGACGTTTCGCACGAATGCCGTCACGCCGAAATCGCGTTCGAGCGGCGCCCAACCCAACGAGAGGTTCATCAGGACATAATCGTCCTGCCGAAACCTGTTGTCGGGACTGAACGAATAGGCGCCGTTATAGCTGCCCGACGCGGTCATGCTGAAGGTGCCCACCGAGGATTCTATCTCGTAGCTGGCACTTAGATTGGCACTGTATTTGGGAGTGCGAACGGTAGGATTCCCGTTGGGGAAACCTGGGGCCGGCGCAGGAATCAACGGCGATATCGGACAGGAAGGAACGAGGTTGTCAAACTTCAGATACTTACCATCGACATAGGCAAAGCCGCCGTTGATTCGGAAATTCCGGAACGGCACGAAGGCAAAATCCACATCGAACCCGTGTATGCGGGCTCTCGCCGCGTTTATGGTCTGCGCTATCGAAACACTGCCCACCGGTAGGACCTGCAGCTGGATATCGCGATATTTATAATAGAAATAGGCCGCGTTGAAGCGAAGCCGATTACCGAACAATTCTGTCTTGATACCGGCTTCATAGGCATCCAGTGTCTCGGGATCGAAGCCTGTCGAGACGCCTGAAAAGTCCACCAGATCGAAACCACCCGCCTTCACGCCACGATTGTAGGACAGATAGGCGTGGATATCGCGCGTGAAAGCGTGATCGATGGCCATGCGCCAGGTCGGCTTGTCATAGCCGATCTTCGGCGTCGGGATCGGGAAACCAAGGAAGCTGACGTCCGCCTTGTCACGCTCGTGCGTGTAACGAATACCCAATGTCAGCTTGGTCTTGGGTAATATGGTCGCATCTCCCTGCATGTAGCCGGCAAGCGAGCGAGAGCGCTGCGAGGACGTGAACCCCACCGTCACGAACTGATCGAAGTTCGGACTGAGCGCGAGGCCGCCGATCAGCGCATTGGCATAGCCGGCTTTGTTATCGAAATAATAGATGCCGGCGGTAACGGAAACCGGCCAGGAGGTGGGCGAGATATATTGAAGCTCCTGCGAAAGGTTATGCTGTCGAACCGGCCACTTTATCTCCTGGACATGGATGGGCGTCATATCGGGATCGGCGACCGCGACGCCGGATGATTCCCGATAGGCTGTTATATTCACGAACTGTCCAAAATCCGTCGTATAGTCGATCCGCAACGATCCGCCATATTGCTCGGTCTGCACGAAAGGCTCGCCGAGACCCTCAATGAGCACATCCCCGCGGGTGTCGTAGCGATTTGACGGAAAGGCGACCCCGTCGAAACCTATTCCCCCCGATGGCAGGCGGAAGTCTCCCGTTCCGCTCTTCACATAAGCGTAGTCGCCGGCAAGGCGGACGACGAGATCGTCGGAAAGGTCCCATAGAAGTTTACCACGAATGGAGAGATCCTTGGCTTTATAGGTCTCGCCACCACTGACGACGTTCCTGCCCCAGCCCTCGCGCTGGTTCGACGCTTGCACCGAAACATTGCCGCTCAACCGGTCGGTGATGGCTGTCGTCGCGTAAACTGCGCCAAAAATCCTGTCATAATTGCCATAGCCCACAGATGCTTCGATCGCGGGGACCGGTGTGGGATCACGCGTGATGACCTGAATGACGCCACCCGTGGCGTTGCGCCCGAAAAGGGTACCCTGCGGCCCTTTGAGCACTTCGATGCGCTCAACATCTCCGAGCGCTGTGACATTCACATAGTTATTGGCGATGTAGACGCCGTCGATATAGGTGGCGACCGACGGCTCGACGTTGGGATCCCCGTTCGTGGTCCCGACGCCGCGAAGAAACGGCGTTCCTCCACCGCCGGACGTCGTGAACTGGAGGGCCGGCACGAGCGATACCAGATCGATCGACGAACCGGCGCCGCGCGCGGCAAGTTGCGATCCGGAGACCACATTGACGCTGATGGGGACTTCCTGGAGGCGCTCAGCCTTACGCTGCGCGGTGACCACGATCTCAGCCAAAGCATCGTTGCGCGTATCGACAGACGAAGCATCCACGCCGAGGGCTTCTCCAGTGACAGCATTCGCCATGACCGGCCAGCAAAGCAACGCGGCCGTTGATACAGACAGTAACCCCTTCTTCATCGCTCATCCTTCCTAATTATGTTTCTATTTTTAATATTATTGATCAAACAAATTTTTTTGAAATTAACTTATTAGATACATCAATTATTCTATAGAATATCAAAAACATCTATTCACTACTTACTTGTGATGAGAACGTTAGCCGCGTCGGCAAATTTATTCACTTCGCTTGCCTTTCCGTCAGCATTCGATGACCGCGTGTACAGCGCTCCTCACGGCGTGGCGGTTTTTGCCAGGCATCCAGCCGCTCCCATCGCTTCGGACCCGCTCTCCCGTGGGTCTGAATTCCGATATTTTCCCTAGTGAAATCGACCATTCATGCGGTCTGGGCTTGACGCTAAGACCCGGGGTCCCGGGAGACAGTGGCAAAAACCGCCACGTTCTTGGCCGAATGCGCCAATCGCGAAGCGCAATGCGCATGTTCCTTTTGCGGCGGGATTCTAAATGGCTAATGATAGCCAAGCTTGTTATGAAATCGGCTGTCCACATCATCCCGGATGGGCGGCGGCATTGCGGGGGGCCAACGTCCTTTTCTGCCGGCAATTGAGCTGCAAAAGCGAGCGCCGCTGATGACGCGTTTCACAAGCTTTTCGTTGAGAGAGAACGCCAATGCCGGGGCAAGCACCGGCGATACGTCCATATTGCCGGACATTTCGGATCTCAGCAGGCGCATAAGGTTTTCGCCGCACGAGGGACAGATCTGGCTCGACGACCAGCGCGTGGTGATCCTGAATCTGGAAGCGCTGATCGCTATGCGTCGCGAATTGTTCGAGGCGCTCGGACCGGGCAAGGCGCGGGCGAGTTTGTTTCGAATGGGCTATGCCGCGGGCACGCGCGAGGCCATAATCGCGTTAAAGGTTCGGGCAGGCAAGCCGCAGCTCGACGCATTTCTGGTCGGCCCGCAGCTTCACTCGCTACGCGGCGAAGTGTTCGTGGAGCCGGTTTCCATCGACGCCGATGTCGAGTCCGGCCAATATTATAGCGAACTCATCTGGCGCAATTCGGCGGAAGCGGAAAGCCACGTCGCCTGTTTCGGCGGCAGCTCCGACCCGGTATGCTGGATGCAGATCGGATATGCCTCGGGCTATACGAGCGCCGTCATGGAACGGCCTATCGAGTTTCGTGAGGTCGAATGTGTTGCCTGTGGTGACCCGACCTGCCGGATAGTCGGCAAGCCCGCCGAGGAATGGCCTGACACGGCCAATATGGTCATGACGCCTCACGTCGTACTGCCGCCGGTAGGCGACCGGATTCAGGACAGGATGCCGGTCGGGGTCATCGGCACGTCTCCCGGTTTCCTGGGAGCCTGGTATCTGCTGAAGCGGGTTGCTCCGATGACCACTACCGTATTGCTTCAAGGCGAAACCGGCGTGGGCAAAGAGGTGTTCGCGCGTGCGCTGCACGATGAGAGCCCCCGCGCCGCCAAGCCGCTATACAGCGTCAACTGCGCCGCAATACCGGAAAGCCTCATAGATGCCGAACTCTTCGGCGTCGAGCGAGGCGCCTATACCGGCGCAAACCATTCGAGGCCCGGATGGTTCGAAGCCGCCGACGGAAGCACGCTTTTTCTCGATGAGATCGGCACGCTTGCCCTGAATGCGCAGGCCAAATTGCTTCGAGTCATCCAGGACGGTCAATTTGCGCGCGTTGGCGGCACCACGATGCGCAAGGTCGACGTCCGCCTCATATGCGCCACCAACGTCGATCTCGAGGATGAGGTGCGCCGCGGAAATTTCCGCCTCGACCTGCTGCATCGGCTCAATGTCTTTCCGCTGACCATTCCGTCGCTGCGCGAACGCCGCGACGATATCCCCCCGCTCATCCAGTACTTCCTCGCACGCTTCAACCAGCGCACGGGGCGGCGCGTGGCGGGCTTTACGCAGTCGGCGGCGGATGCCCTGTTGCTGCACGATTTTCCGGGCAATGTGCGGGAGCTCGAGAATATGATCGAACGGGCGGCGATCCTGACGCTGGATGACGAGCCGATCGACGCCCTGCATCTTTTCCACGGCAAGAATTACCTGAAGAAAACCTTTCTTACGCCTCTGACATCGGGTGCGCTGATCGAGCAGGAGTTCAGGGAGCAGCCGGAGCCCGCGCAAACCAGTTTGACGTCCGGATTGCATCTGTGGGAAATCGAGGCAATCGCAGTCCGCGAAGCCATGGCCGCCTGTCACGGAAATGTTTCCAAGGCGGCGCGGAAACTCGGTCTGACGAGGTCACAGATGCGCTATCGACTGAGAGACAAATAGCGGGAGAAACGGCGCCCCCGTCGCTCAGAGATAACCGCCTTCTTCATAGAAACGCTTGGCGGCAGGGTGCAGCGGGATCGAGGTCATAGCCATTTTCTTCGGCTCGATCGGATAGTTGACCGGGCTTCGATCAGACGGGACATGACGATATTGCGCTTCGAGAGCTCCCCGCGTCTCGACGAGGCACCACGTCAGCAGATAGGCGATATCGTCGGGTAAGTCGCTTCGCACGAGGATTGCGAAGTCGGAGAAATCCAGCGTCGGGATTTCGTCTTTCAGAGTGCTGAAGAAGCCGGCCGGAAGGCTGTTGCGGCGATAGCCATAATCTTTTTCCAACGTGCACAGCGCGGCGCTTTCCGCTGGCAGGGGTATGGCGTTGCGCGTGTCGATGACCGCGCGCCACCAAGGCATCATGATCGCTTCCTGCACGATCGCATCCACCTCGCCATCACGCATCCGCGCCAGGGAATCGTCGGGCCGGTTATCAACGACATATTCGCAGCCCCAGGACAGGAGAGTCGCTTCGTCGAGCCCGTGAGCCTCCATCATGCGCCGACTGGCATAGCCGATAAAGTTTGATCCATCGTCTATCGAGGCCGCGATCCGGAGCGCCGGCTTCTTGGCGCGAAGCTCCTCGAATGTGGAAATGCCGAACTTCGGATCTATCGCGAACACCATCCGGTCATTTTGCGGGATAGTCGCGAGCGCCCGAAGCTCGGGCATCGGCGTTCCGGCGAACATCCCTTTCCCGGCGAGCGCGTCGGGCAGCATCATCGTCGGAGTGGCGATGCAGAGGTCCAACTCACCATCGTTGAGGAGATAGAGCGGCTCGGATCCACCGCCGCGCAAGCTCCAGATCGCAGTCCTCGATCTGGGCCCGGCCCGGTCACAAAATTCCTGGGTGAGCCAGGCACATATGCGATGAAAGTTCGCATAGCCCCAGTCGCCATTGAAGTTGAGCGTGACCGACCGCGAAATTGTCGGTGCCGAAGGCGTCATGCCATATCTCCCTGCAACGCGTCGTAGCTGTCGAAAGTCAGGATGGTCACGCCCGCGCCGGCATAGTTCGGCACGTCCTGCGATGCTTCGATCCCGGCTGGGGAAGCCAGCGCCTCCTGTAAATCGGCTTGGTCATCGAACCCGCATTCCACCATCGCGAAATAGGACGATGCACCACTGGCATCGACCAGATCGAACGCTACGCGCATTGCACGCAAGCGCGGGAACCGACGCACGATGGGTAAATGCACCTCGAGCAGATGGGTTCGGAAATGATCGCGATCGGCGGGCTCATGATAAAGTGCGACGAGTTTATGCATCGGCCGCCTCCTCGGATGGTTTAGACGATGCGCGCCGACGACAGCGTCGGCGCGCGAAACCGCGGACGGACGGCGCTAGGCGAACACTTCCGCCAGGAAGTTCTCCATCGCCTTAAAGCTCCTGCGGTTTGCATCGGGTTGAAAACCGAAGCTTCTGGCTTCGTTCATCGGCATCTGCGCCGCCGTGAAGGCGTGCCCGGTACGGCCGTAGGCAATCAACTGCCAGTCGACATCCGCTTCCGTCAGTTCCTGCGCGAGCCCGGCCGTCGCATCCGGCGGACAGAGTGGATCGTTCCAGCCGTGACAAATCAGCAGCTTCGCGGTGATGGCGGCATTGGGAAAAGGCGGGCGATCGTAGACGCCGTGGAAAACCACGCCACCGGCGATGTCGGCACCGGCCCGCGCCAGATCGAGCACGCACTTGCCACCCAGGCAGAAGCCGACCGCGCCGACCTTGGCCGCATCTACGCCCGGCAGCTTCCGGAGCTCCGCCAGTGCACCGAGCAGTCGATCGCGCATCACCGCCCGGTCGGATACCAGTTCCCCCATCAGCTTCGTCGCGGTCTCACCATCCGAAGCACGCTTGCCCTGCCCATAGAAGTCTACCTCCAGCACCTTGAAACCGAGGCCCGCTATGTCCTCCGCGATCTCCGCATAGGATTGCTGCGCGCCAAGGAAGTTCGGGAATAGCAACAGACCAGGCTGAACGCCGGCCGATGGATCGAGGAATGCGGTCGACTCGAATGGACCGCCTGGGCCCTCGTGGATGACGGTGTGGCGCTGTATGGACATAAATCACTCTCTATTGGTCTAGAAATGCAATGAGGCGACGACGAGCGGCCCGCACGAGCTTTCGCTGTGCTTCAGCAACGTCGAGCCTTGTCACCAGGCGGCCACCTCATCCGCGAGCATGCGGTTGTAGACCCGCCTCGCGCGGGTCGAGGCAGCATCGGTCGGCAACAGCCGGGGTTCGCGATCGAAGAGGTCGGCGTCGCCAAGGCGTAATTGCTGCGCCTCGATGATCGGCTTGTCCTGCGTCCCAAATATCTCCTGGATATGCGCCGCGCGTGCCGCATTGTGATAGGCGTCGTCGGCGCGGTAATCGCGCGTGTTACAGAAGAAATAATGCGTCGTCCGCGCCGTTTCAGGCATCATGAAATGCGCATTCCACGATCCGAACCCCTGCTCCATCGGCGTCCCCGTCGGGGTGACCTGCGTCCGGTGGATCATCACGCCGGAAGGAAACCACTCCACGCTCATCAGCATGTCGACATTGGCGCCGGGCGGCAGATCCGGCTTGAACAAGGGGAATGGCACTTCGTCCTCCGCGGACCACTCGATACGAACCGCGCCACCCTCGCCTTCCGTGACCTTGCCCTTGCTCCGCGTGACCGATCCGCCTCCAAGCGCCGAGGCATGCAGATAATCTACGTGGCTCAGGTCGAAGATATTATCCTCGAACAATCGGTGGTCCGCCTTTGAAAATAAATACCCCTGGCTCACGGCGGTGGCGGGCCGCTCATCGATGAAACCGAGATCAGGGATACGCGATGCGTCGACCAGGTCCTGCTTACCCATCCACAGCCAGATATAACCGTGACGCTCGACGACGGAGAAGGCCTGCACGGCCAGGGTGCTGACAATCGGCCCGTGGGGATTGTCGATACATCGCCCACGGCCATCGAATTTGAGGCCATGATAGCCGCAGCGCACACCTTCATGATCCAGCCGGCCGAAGCTCAGCGGCGCGTAACGATGTGGACAGAAATCCGCCAGCGCGCTGACATCCCCGCCCTCGCTCCGCCACAGCAGGATCGGCTCGGCTAGCAGGGTACGCGCGAGCGGCGTCCCGGGGACCAGCTCTGCGCTCGACGCGATGACATACCACTGGTTGCGCAGGAACTGACCGGGATGGCCTTGCCTGGCGCGCGATGCCCGGCCTGCCGGGCCGGCGCCGTTGGAGCTTTCGGAACGCTCGCTATCGCGTGTTCCCTCTTGCTCGACGTCCATTGCTGCTCCTTTCAACGATACCGGATCATCGAGATCCGGTATCGTGGTCATACGTCAATAATTGAACTGCAGAGTAACGCCGTAGGTGCGCGGAGGCTCGAAAAAGCATCCGGCGGGCCCCGGGATCGCATTGGCGCACGACGTCTTGACCAGGCTGTCTTCGAGATTGCGCACGAATGCCTGGAGCGACCATCTGTCGCGATCGGCGAAATAGCCGAAGTTGAGATCGGTGTGCGTGTTGGACTTGATGTCGAACCCGACGCCATGGCTGTAGATCGACCAGCGCTTGCTGGTATATTTGAAATTGACCGATCCGCGCAGTTCGGCGCCGTCGGCGAGATCGAAGCGGTGCTGATAGAAAGCGTTGAGCGTCCACCGCGGCGAATAGGGCAGAGCGAAGCCGCTATAGTTGGCCACGGGCGTGATCGGGCGATCCGCCTTGGCATCGAGATAGGTGGCGCCGACCGCGAACTCGTCATGCGAGCCGAGGTTCAGCCGCGAGTCGATCTGGGCACCGTAGATGGTCGCCTTGTCGGCATTGAACACCAGGTTTTGTAGCGTGATGATATCGCGCGCGCTGACCTGGTAGTTCTTGTAGTCATAGTAGAAGCCTTCGACGTTCAGCGTCATCAGCCCGTTGAAAAGCTTGTTCTTGGCACCGGCTGTATAGGCCCGCAGCTTCACGGGCTCGAACGACGCCGCCTGGATCTGGCCGACAACGGCTGGCCCGGTGCTGAACCCGCCCGGAGTGAATCCGGTGGCGACGTTCGCGTACAGGAGCGAGTCCGGCGTCACATCGAACTCCACACCCGCTTTCCAGTCTAACCGGTTCAACGTCGACTTGCCCTCATAGGGGCGGAACTGGATGCGGACATTGGCGGCATTGTCGACGGCGTTGAAGCCGTCGAGGCTCTTCGTCGTGCTCGAATATCGCAGGCCACCGACGAGCCGCAATTCGGGCGTGATCGAATAGCTGACCTGGCCGAACGCGGCCTCGCCATGTGATTTCGCGCGGAAGATCGTAGTGATCTTCTGGGCCGGAACGGGAGACGCGAAGAAGTCGTAGGTCGCGTCCTGCTTGAAATAATAGCCGCCCAGGACGAAATCGACCTGGCCAAGCTGGCCGGACAGGCGCAGCTCATGGCTCTGGCTGTCGATATCCTCGATGAAGCGCAGCGGCGCCACCGGCGGGCCGGTGAAGATCGTGTTCAGCGAATCGAGCTTGAGCTTGGAATAGCCGCCAATGTAGGTCAGTTGCGCGCTGTCCGACAGGTCCTGCTGCACCTGAAGGCTCGATATGAAAGTATCGGCGTCGCTATAATATCCGAGCGCCTTCGGATCGAAAGTGGCGCAGCGCGATCCGCATTCGCGCGGTGGAATGTTCTGAAGCGTGTTTCCGATGCCGCCATCATGCGTATAGGTCGCGACGGCCGTGACATTGGTCCCGTCGCGAGGCGCCCAGACAAGGGTCTCGCGGACGGACCAGGTCTTCTGATCGTCCTCGCCATTGTTGAAATAGCCATCGTGGCGGATGAGCGTGCCTGCGGTGCGCGAGGATAGCGTGTCCGACAGCGGTACATCCACGCCCAGCCGAGCCTGAACCCGCGAATAATTGCCGATTTCCAGCAGGCCGTCGATCCCGAAATCAGTTCCCGGCTTGCGGCTGATCAGGTTGACGACTCCGCCCGTCGAGTTGCGGCCATAGAGCGTCCCCTGAGGCCCGGGGAGGACTTCGACGCGATCGACGTCGAAAAACGCCGTTCCGGCAATCTCCGCGGGAAGGTAGACGCCGTTGAAATTGGTCGCTGTCTGGGCATCCGCATTTGGTGAGGTCAGCGTCTGTCCAACGCCCCGGATGAAGATGAATGCCTGGGTGCGGATCGGCGTGACGCTGATGCCCGGCGCGATGTTGCCGATCTGGGTGAGATTGGTAACGCCCAGCGTCGAGAGTTTTTCATTGCTGAGCACCGACACGGCGGCCGGTACGTCCTGCAACGATTCCGAGCGCTTGAGCGCGGTGACGATGATGTCGCCGCCGACGCTATCGCCCTGCTCGACGGCAGCAGCCGCCTCTCCCGCTAAAGGAGAAGCGACCTGCGCGCTGGCCGCCGCACCCATCGTGCAGATCAGCATGGCGGTCGTGCTCCGCAATATTTTGCCTTTTTTCATTATGCCCTCCTCTTCTAATTCTAGAATCATTCTTGTCCGACGTCGGAATATTTAATCTTACGGCCGCAACCGGCGCCGCCGGCCGCATCAAAAAGGTTGAACAGGTTCCTCGAGGCCGAGCAGGATACGGCCGTAGATCAGGTCGGCGATCTCCGGCATCACGAAAGCATGTCGGCCCGCTATCTCGCTATCGCGCCAGATCCGCTGGATCGGATTGACGTCCGCAAAGCTGCTGGCGCCGTTGAAGCTGAGCAGGCGATTGATGGCGGTCCGGCAAAGCCTGGCGGTCTGGCCCGTATCCATCCGGATGCGGGCGCGTGTCAGCCGATCGAGCTTCTCGCGACGTGATGCCGCCTTGTCGATGTCGGCGGCGGCGCGGGCGAGCAGAAGATAGGCCTGATCGGCTTCGCTGGCCGCCTGCGCAATCGCGATCTGATGCGCGGGCGACTGCCGCGCCTGGGCGTATATCGTGTAGGCGACATTCTTCGCCGCGCCTTTTTCACGGCTCAGGTCGAGCGCCGCCCTTACCAGTCCCAATTGCGCACCGCACAGGACGAGCGCGGCCACCGGTATGAACGAGGCATAGTCGCTCGCCTCGTCCGACGCTTCCCGCAGATAATCCTCGTCGCCCATCCTTTCGAACAGCTGGATGCGGTGATCAGGAACGAAGACGTTGTTGGCCACCAGCGTATTGCTGGCCGAGGCCCGCATACCAGCGACAAACCAGCTGTCCTTGAGAGAGAGATCCGCCATCGGAATCAGGCCGAGGCCGAGGATGGGCGAACCATCGGCATTTTCGCCGACCTTCACGCCCAGCACTGCCCAATCGGCGTGCGCGGACCCGGACGCATAAGGCCATTCCCCGGTCACGCGGACGCCGCCGCTTACCTTGTCGTAGATCCGTTCCGAAATCTGGGGCGGCGTGAATATGCCGCAGACCCGGGAAAGCTTGCCGCCGCCGAACACATCGGCCTGCGCCTGCTCCGAAAACAGCGTCGCGAACCAGGTGCAGACGTTCAGCAGCGCGGACGCCCATGCAGTGCCGCCATCGGCATAGCCGATCTCTGCCACCGCATCGATGAAGGTGCGGAAATTCGCGCCCTTGCCGCCCAGCCGCTTCGGAACGGCGATGTGCAGCAAGCCCTGCGCGTGAAGTATGTCCATCACGGTGTCGCTTGCACGACGGTTGGCGTCGCCATCGCTGGCATGTTCACGGATGAGCGGCTGGAGCGCACGCGCGCTGGCGACGATCTCGTGGTCCGGCCCCGGTGCATCGAAGAAGGAATCCATGCAGCCGGTGGCGGAACCGCCGCCCCCTTCCGATATGCTTTCAACCGTGTTTGACGGGGTAGCCAAGTGCAGATCCTCTCCAGCGAGCGGTCAAGCCGCGTTGCGGGAGGCATTGCAGGAGCCGTGCCAGTTCAACGGCAGAGGCGGAATTCCTTCAATGGATTGAAAAACAATGATTTATTCTTCAACTCGATTTTTGCCACTCCGACCGGCGGCCTAATCATGGCTAAATTAAACCAGTTTCAATTTTACTGGTTAAAATTAGCCATGATAGTGGTCACTGGCCGGCGGGCGAGACCGGACGAAGTCGGAGCCCGTCAAACCGGCGCGACATGCTTCTCCATCGATCTGGCGGCAATAGCGGACAGCAGGGCCGCCAGGAGCGCCGCCACCCCCGCGAGCGCGAACACCACCGTCTCCTGACCACTCCATGCGACGATCACTCCGCTGATACCCAGTGCGCTGAACTGACCGATGCGTCCCGCCGCGGTCATGAAGCCGACCGAGGTGGCCTGAAGGCCGGTTGTGCGGTGGAGGTCGTTGGCGAGCGAAATCGCCAGTGACTGGCCGCCCGCCGCGATCGTTGCCCCGATAATCGCCAGCAAGGCGATCATTGCCGCGTTGCCGCTCAGCAGCGACGCCCCCAGGCCGCACAGGCCGGCAGAGGCCCACGTCCATGTCCTGATCCGTGCCGATCGTCCGCGGGAAGCCAGGAAACCAAGGAGCAGCATTCCAACCACGGAACCGCCGTTAATGCCGGCGAAGGTCGCGGAGATCATGAAGGACGACGCCGCGAGATGGCTGAGCACCGTCGGCAGCCAGTACACCATGATCGATGTCGTGACGAAGCCGAAGAAGAACATGCCCGCGACGATGAACGTGCGAGCGGCGCGGCCATGGGTGAAGAGACCCGATATCCGCGGGCGCGCAGCCGCCCTGTCCATCCCACCCGAAGGGACGCCAGATGGCGTATCGCGAAAGACGAAATAGGTGCAGATGGCGACGGGAATGGGCAGCAGGCCGCCGACGATGAAGATCAGCCGCCAGCCATAGGTAGCCGCAAACACATAGTTGAACAGCGCAGCGAGGCACCCGCCAATGGCTATGCCCGACCAGACCAGCGCGACCGCGAACTCGCCCGGCGGCTTCTCACCGGGGCGATTGAGCAACGATGTCGCGATCGGACCCGCCGCGCCCAGCCCCATGCCGGCGATGGCTCGGTTGAGGATGATCTCGCCCGGACTGCCGACCAATGGCATCGTCAGGGCGGCCAGGGCGAAGAGCAGGATCGACACGAACAACAGCCGCAGCCGCCCGAACCTGTCCGCCAGCGTTCCTCCGACCAGGGCGCCGATGGTCATTCCGCCCATCGCACTGGCGAAGACGAGTCCCAAAGTCGCGGCTGGGATCTCGAGCTCGCGGGTGATCAGGGGCGCCATCAGGCTGAGGCTGAAAGAGTCGAACCCGTCCATAGTCATGATGACCGCTGCCGCCGCGACCCGCGCACGCGTTTTCCCCAAGGTGCCGACTTGCTGGCTCACGTCGCTCATCGGCCCGATATCCGTCCGGATGGCGCGCGAATTTCGGCTGTCATCATAATCCCCTCGGCAGACAATTTTGCCAGCCTTATCGTATTGTGAATGTTTGGCGCAATGATATTGCCGATTTGATCATAATACGCATGAAAATGCCAACCACAGTGCGGGTGGGGCGGTGTTAGTTGCCTTGTGGCGGACCCCCCGCCCATGCAGCCGCGATCGACGCGCGTAGCGAAGCGCGATCGAGCGGCCGGGGATTGTAATAGGGATTGGCGAGTGCCCGATCGACAGCCTCATCAATGCCGCTTTCGGGCATTCCGATATCCTTCAGGCCGCGCGGCGCACCGAGCCGACCAGCGAGATCGAACAATTCCAATGCCGGATCGCTGGCGCCCAGCGCGCTGGCCAGAGCCGCTATCGCTCCGGGGACTGCCGGCGCGTTGTAGCGCAACGCATGCGGCAAGACGATCGTGTGCGTTTCCGCGTGAGGCAGGTTGAAAGAGCCGCCGAGCGTGTGACAAAGCTTGTGATGGAGCGACATGCCGACTGCGCCCAGGCAGGTGCCGCAAAGCCAGGCGCCATATTGAGCCTCGGATCGTGCGGCGAGATCCATGGGGTTGGCGACGATGCGCGGTAGCGCCCCGGCAAGCGAGCGAACCCCGGCCGCGGCCATCATGTCGATGATCGGATTGCCGTTCATCGCGTAGAGCGCCTCGACCGCATGGGCGATCGCGTTGATGCCGCTTGTCGCCGACATGCGTTCGGGAAGACCCAGGGTCATGTCGACGTCGTAGATCACGACCTCTGGCAGCACCTTGAGATTGGTCTGCGTAACCTTCTGGCCATCCCTGGTTTCGCCAAGCACCGGTGTGACCTCCGATCCGGCATAGGTCGTCGGCACGACGATCTGCGGCAGATCCGTGCGTAACGCTATCGCCTTGCCGAGGCCGATCGTGGAACCTCCGCCAACAGCGACGATCCCGTCAATGCCAAGGTCCTTCGCGACGGCGAGCGCCTGGTCCGTCACCTCCACCGGCGTGTGCATGACCGCGCCGGTGAAGGTGCCGGCGGAACGGGAACCAAGCCGGCCTGCGATATCTAGAGCGGACGCCGCCTGCTCGGGCGTGGAAAGCACGAGCGCGCGGCATATGCCTATCCTGTCCGCTTCATCCGCTAGGGTGGCCAGCTTGCCCCGCCCGAATATGATCCGTGACGGGTTTGCTGAATAAACGAACGCGTCGCGCATATGTACCTCGGCTGTTATCCGGGATGATCTCGGAGATGATCGAAAGGCTGCGGCCATATCATCGTCAGTGGTTTGACTATGGCAACGTTGTCACCAGTACAATGGTGCGGCCTCCTTCGCCCAGCGCGTCGCTCCAGATTGGCGCAACTCGTCAATGTCTTGGCGCTTCTGGCTGTTCCCAGAATATACTTGTTCGGGGATGGCCGTTACTACCCGTGCACATCCAAGTTCACCGGCGAAGATCTGCCACCAGATTATCTTCGCTATCTTCCGGTTGGGCAGCGTTTCCACCCACCAGTTTCGCGAGCAGGGCGATGAAGTGCGCACGCTCGTCTTCCTGCAGGCGATCCAATATCCGTGCCTGGACAGCTTCGACCCGCTGTTCGCTCACGAACAGCAGTGCTTTTCCGGCGGCGGTGAGCCGCAGCAGCTTCACCCGGCCATCGGATTCGCTGACGGTGCGCTTCAACAGGCCTTTTCTTTCGAGTCTCAGGACGACATCACCGATAGTCGCCTTGTCGAAATCGATGATTTCGGCGAGCCTTGTGACATCTAGCTTGCCATATTCGGCGATCGCGATGAGCGCGACATGCTGGACCGAGGTCAGCTCCGTCTCCGCCATTTCCTCAGCGAAGATCGCCATCGAAATCTGGTTCGCTCGCCTGAGCAGGTGCCCGGGAAACGTTCTCACGTGGCTCATTTTCATGTCGCAGGATACGTAGCGTCGTCTCGCCGGCTTGGGCAAGCCGGAAAAGCCGGCCGCAGCTATCGTCAGCCCTGCGTTTGGGGGATGCGGACGACCAGACCATCGAGCGCCTGCGACAACAGAATACGGCATGACAGCCTGCTGCTGGGCAGTATCTCGGCCATCGCGCCCTCCAGAAGGTCCGCTTCGTCGGCGCACGCCGGCCCGACCGCATCGACCCATTCGTCGCCCACATAGCAATGGCAGGTGCCGCACATCATGCCCCCGCCACATTCGCCCAGGATTCCTTCGACTTCCTGCATGAGCGCCACATGCATCACGCTGTCGCCGGCTTCAGCGCGGACCTGTACCACGCGCTGATCCGCCAGCAAGAAATTGACCCTTATCATCCGCGCTACCTTCTCCCGATCCGGATGCGCCAGCGCGCCGTAGTCTGCGTGACGGCCGTGCGACAGATTTGCATCTGTCGGCCGTCCGTCACCAGACGACCGGCAGCCCCACCGTAGCGCGGAAGAACCAGCCGGACACAGTCGGATCGGCATCCTTGTCCTGAGCAAGGCCGGGGAAGGCCGCGAACAGCTCCTCAAGTGCGATGCGCTGCACGGCGCTGCCGAAATAGCGCCCCGCGCAGGAATGCGCGCCCATGTTGAAGGCGATGTGCGACTTCGGCGGCCGCCGGAGGTCGTAGACGTCGCCATCGGGAAACTGCTCAGGATCCCGGTTCGCCGATGCCATCGACCCCGCGACGATCGCCCCTTCGGGAATCAGGACGCCGCCCACTTCGGTATCCTTCATCACCCGACGGGTGAACACGCCGATCGGCGATATCCAGCGATATCCTTCATGATTGGCGAGTTCGATCAGACTCCAGTCCGCGCGCACCTCTTCGAATTGATCCGGCCGGGAGAAAAGCCCGAGCAGCGTATTCGCCGCACCATGACCCGGCTCCTGCATTCCGCCCAGGATCGTCACGAACAGCGTGGGATAGATGAAGTCGTTAGACCGCGGCTGCCCCGGCGGCGTCGCCTCGTTGACCCAATGCGACAGCCCTGAATCATCGGGTGTCCGCCGCACCCGATCGAGGATCGGATCCACGGTCGCGCGGATCTCCGCCTTGATGACATCGGCATGTTGCTGGGCCTCAGGAGCCAGGAAATTGCCGTGCTCGTCCATGCCCTTGTTGACCAGCGCGGTGCCGAGCCCGTGGAACCAGCGCATGAGCTGAGCGGAGGGCACATCCCGCAGGCCCAGATAATCGCCCAGCGCGCGGACGCTTACCGGTTCGAGATATTCGGCGACGATATCGGCCTTGCGCCTGCTCTTCAGCGATTCCAGCAATCGCCGCGCGGTTGGCCTGACCAGATCGTCGACATATGTCGAAACCTTGTTCTTGCGCAGATGCGGATCGACGAACGAACGGATCTCGGCATGGACCGCGCCTTCAGCCGACAGGACGTTGTTCTCGCCGAACAACCGCATATGAGCGGGATCGCACGCGCCATGGAAACTCTTCCTGTCCATGGCGACGGCGCGCACTTCGCGCCAGCGGGTCACCATCCACATCTGCATGGACGGAACCCACGCGACCGGCGCCTCCTCCCGCAGCCGAGCCCAATACGGGTAGGGGTCGTCCGTCAACGCGCGTTCGAACTCGACCGGGTCAATCTCGCTCAGCCATTTGGGTGTATGTTGACTCATCGACAATTTCTCCCCTCGGCCCGATCCCGGCGGGCAACGCCACATCTTATAATTCGATGATTTCCGCGGGCCTGTTGCCCAGCCGCTGCGCGCCGTCCTTGGTCACCTTGACGGTGTCGCCCCAGTAGATGCGTTTCTGGTGATCAGGCGTGCTGATCATCGGCTTGACGATGAAGGTGGCGTTCTCTTCGATCGGCCAATCGCGCATCAGCTCGTTCCGCGCGGCATAGATCGCGATCGGCGAATCGTCCCCCAAGCCGCGGGCATGCATCAACAGGCGGCATTGGAGTTCATCGTTCGTGAAAGCCGACGCGGCCTCGACGATGTCGCCGACGGTAGAGCCCGGCCGGAGCTTGGCGTAGCAAGCCGCCACCGCTTCCTGCTGACGGGCGAACATCCGGTGATATTCCGCCGGCGCCTTCCCGACGAAAATGGGCTGGGTGTTCTGCGCGCAATATCCGCCCCACCGGCCCTCGGCTTCGATGCAGATCATGTCGCCCGTCTGGAGCTTTCGCCGCGAGGGCAGATACTGGTTGGACGGCGGCTGCGGCCAGCCGGCGGACCACAGGATCATGGTCGGCGTTTCGCCGCCCGCCTCGATCATGCTGGCCAGCATGCGGGCGTAAACGATGTTCTCGGCAACACCCGGCCGGGCCTCGCGACGCAAGGTCTCGACGGCGCCCTCGACCAGCGCCGTGGCCGCACTCATGAACGCCAACTCCTCGTCGCTCTTCACGAAACGGGAGCGTTCCAGCAGCAGGTTGGCATTGACGATTTCCGCTTTCGGAAAGGCTTCCTGCAAACGTCGAAAAATGCCGAGCGACGTGATGCCCTCGGGAAAGCGCGTGTTGTCCGTCAGGCCGGTGACGCCGATCCGCGCCTCGGACAGCGACAATTCCTTCATCCGCTCGATCGCGCCACCGACATAGCCCCATCCCGCACTGACCGGACGAATGTCGTGAACCCAATCCTGCCGCGCCTGCCAATAGCGCACGTCCATGTCCGGGTTGGTCACGGCCGTGACATCGCCTTCCAGCGGGAACACCGCGGCGATCTGGGCGCAATTGCCGCCGATCCCGGTAAGATAGCGGACATTGGCCTGGAACTGGTCCCAAAAGCCGGTGTTGGGCGGCACGAAGATCGCATCGAGCCGCTCCTCACGCATCATGGCGCGGACCCGGGCCCATCGGCGGGTTCGTTCCTCCAGCGAGAAGCGCGGCACATCGGCCACCAGATCACTTTGCATATCGGCCATCCCAGAAAATATACCGGCGATCGCTGCGCATAGTGGATGCGCCGGGGTTGTTGTTGCTTGCGACGACCGACCAGCCAATCCGCTGGATCCGGTGCCAGGCATGGACGACAAATGCGGTCCGGTCGCGATGCGAACTCGTTGCCCGCCCGCCGCCCGAGCACCGCGCGCAGGCCGCGCCTCTTCCAAAACTTCTTGAAAAAGGGGCGACCCGCTAGCGCGCTGTGCTTAAGCGGCGACGATGGTCAGTAGAGGCGGGCAACCACCGACTTCGTCTCCAGGAAGGCGTCAACGCCCATGGCACCACCTTCGCGGCCCCAGCCCGACTCCTTGTACCCGCCAAAGGGCATCCAGAAGTCCGTCGGACGATGGGCGTTGATCCAGAAAGTGCCGGCCTTCACAGACCGCGCGACGATGTGCGCCTTCGCAAACGACGTCGTGTAGACCGCGCCGGCCAGCCCGTAGCGGGAATTGTTCGCTTCCTTGATGGCCCAATCGAGGTCATCAAATGGCAGTGCCGACAGTACCGGACCGAAGATTTCCTCCCGCACCACCTTCGAATCAGCTGGGACATTTGAAAGGATGGTAGGCTCGATGAAGAAGCCGGTATCGCCACGCCGCTTGCCGCCGGTGGCGATTTCACCCCCTTCGGAGACCCCGCTGTCGATATACCCCATGATGCGATCGAACTGCCGCTGGGAAATCACGGGCCCCATCTGAACACCCTGGTCGAGACCATTGCCGACGACCATCTTCGATGCTGCGTCAGAGAGCGCCTGGATGAGTTTGTCGTAGATGCCACGCTGTGCGTACAGCCGCGATCCCGCGATACAGGCCTGGCCCGAATTGGCCATGATCCCCCCGAGAATACCGGGAACGGTCAGGGACAGATCCGCATCGTCGAGCACAATCACCGGAGACTTCCCGCCAAGTTCAAGCGAAAGCCGCTTGAAATTGCCTGCCGATGCCTGGATCAGCTTTCGGCCGGTGGCCGTCGAACCCGTAAAACTGACCTTATCGATGTCCGGATGTTCGGCCAGCGCCTGACCGACGACTGGACCAAGGCCAGTAACGACGTTGATGACGCCTGGCGGAACGCCGGCTTCGAGACAGATGCGCGCCAGGTTAAGCGTGTTAAGCGACGTGTCTTCGGCGGGCTTCAGGATCACACTGCAGCCGGCCGCAAGTGCCGGCGCCAGCTTGTGGCACGCCAGCATGAACGGGCCATTCCAGGGAATGATCAGCGCCGCAACGCCCACCGGCTCCTTGAGCGTGTAAGCGTGATAGGCTGGGCCGGCAGCGATTTCACCCGTCTGGCCGTGAACCTTGCCGATCCAGCCTCCGAAATACCGAAACTCCTGTGCACCATTGCCGATGGTTCCGCGCGCGCCCATGAGGGGCATGCCGTTCTCACGGGTTTCATTGACAATCAGCTCTTCCATCGCCGCTTCGATACGGTCAGCGATGTCGAACATGATTTTGGCCCGCTGGGGATAAGGCATATCGATCCAGCGCCGGTCTTCGAACGATGCCCGCGCGGCGCGCACGGCGGCGTCCACATCCGCTGCGGTGCCAGCGCTGACATCACCAACGGTCTCGCCCGTCGCCGGATTGACACTGGGGAAGCTCTCGCCCGACTGCGAACCTACCCACTTACCGTCAATCAATATGGTTGCCGCCTGACTGCTGGCCGCTGGCTTTTCCATGGCTTCGACGTCCATAAAGATTCTCCTATTGATTGGTCATAATTTGATCATCGGCGGGAAGGGCTTTGGCAACGAGCCTGCCTGGCTTCTTCACCTGGCCAGCGCCTGGCATTTATCTAGGCGGCAAGCGGCGTTCCGGCAGTAACTGAAGGCGCCAATACGGCTGCAATTTGCGCCAAAGCCCCGAACGAGTGCTGATTAGGGCCACCGATCAACTGCAGCGCGTATCGGGGACGGGTACATTCCTGGATCCCCCCGCCGCTCCTGCCGGTATGCGGCGTTTCAGCGATCTGCAGATCAGGGCAATTCGGCGGGAATGGGTTTCAACCACGGCTGCGCCTCGGCGGACCGTTGCTCATGTCGCGTCATGTCTTCGACATGGGCCAGCGACAGTTCAATGTCGTCGGTGCCATGTAGCAAACGCTGACGCCGCTGAGGGTCGACCGAGAAGGGCAGGCGCTGGCCTTTGGCGCGCGTGATCATTTGATCTTCCAGATCGACTTTCATCATCGCCGTGGCGGGATCCTTTGCCTCGGACAGGAGCAATTTCACCTCGCCCTCATCGAGCTCGATGGGAAGGATCCCCGTCTTGAAGCAATTGCCCTGGAAAATTTCCGCAAAACTTGGTGCAATGATGCATTTTATGCCGAAATCCATCAGCGCCCATGGTGCATGCTCACGGCTGGATCCACAGCCGAAATTATGCAGAGCGATCAGAATACCGGCGCGGTCCCAGGGAGATTTGTTCAGCACAAAATCAGGCTGCTCAACGCGCATGTTATAGAACAGCGCCTTCGACAAGCCGTTGCGCTTTACCGTCTTCAGGAATGCGGCCGGAAACAGCATATCGGTATCGATATCCGCGATCTCCAACGGGGCCGCGATTTCAGTGATCGAGAGAAAGGGCTCCATTACGCTAATTCTCTTACGTCGGAGAGGCAGCCGTTGATGGCGGCGGCGGCGGCCATTGTCGGCGAAACGAGGTGGGTTCGACCACCGACACCCTGCCGTCCTTCAAAATTACGGTTCGACGTGGATGCGCAACGTTGCCCAGGCTCCAGCCTGTCGGGATTGAGGCCGAGACACATCGAACAGCCGGAATCCCGCCATTCAAATCCTGCTTCCAAGAATATGCGATCGAGGCCCTCTGCTTCCCCTTGCGCTTTCACGCTTCCCGATCCTGGAACGACAAGCGCGCGGACATGATCGGCTACTTTCCGCCCCCGCGCGATCGATGCCGCCGCGCGCAAGTCCTCGATCCGACTGTTCGTGCAAGATCCGATAAAGACGACATCGACCGGGATCCCCGCCAGTGGCATACCGGCCCTCAGACCCATATAGTCGAGCATGCGTGCGACCTGTTTCCGCCGGAGCGGGTCGGGTTCCTGGGCGGGGTCCGGCGCCGATCCGCCAATCGTCGTCACCGCCTCGGGCGTCGTCCCCCAGGTGACCATCGGCTCGATGGCTGAACCATCTATTTCGACCGTCCGGTCATAACGAGCGCCTTCATCGCTTCGCAGGCTGCTCCAATAGGCCTTTGCCGCCTCGAATTCCGCGCCTTGGGGGGCCAGCGGCTTATCGGCCAGAAACGCGAATGTCGTCTCATCGGGGCCGATGAGCCCCGTCCGTGCACCGGCTTCCACGGTCATGTTGCAGATCGTCATACGCGCGGCCATGTCGAGCCGCTCGATCACGTCTCCGGCATATTCAATTACATGGCCGGTACCCCCGCCCGTTCCGATTACCCCGATGATGTAGAGTATCACGTCCTTCGCCGTGACGCCTGGGCCGAGCTTTCCGTTCACACGGACGAGCATATTTCGCGACGGCTTCTGGATCAGCGTCTGAGTCGCCAACACATGCTCGACCTCGGACGTGCCAATGCCAAACGCCAGTGCGCCGAAAGCGCCGTGCGTAGAGGTGTGGCTGTCACCACATACGATCACGCTGCCGGGTAGCGTCAGCCCGAGTTCAGGACCTACGACATGGACAATTCCCTGCCTGGGATTCGTCAACGGCACATAGCGAACGCCGGTTTCCGCAGCATTGCGCTCGAGTGTCATCACCTGCAGCCGGCTGTCCGGATCCTTGATCGATGCGATCCCGCCCGCGCGTCCCTCCGTCGGAACATTATGATCAGCGACGGCAAGCGTCAGGTCGGGACGGCGCACCTTACGTCCGGCTGCGCGCAAGCCTTCGAAGGCCTGCGGGCTCGTAACCTCATAGACGAGGTGGCGGTCGACCTGGATAAGCCGTTCCTCATCACTCAGCGCGGCGACGACATGGCTGTCCCATATTTTCTGGTAAAGTGTTCGCGGGCTGCTCATGCGCTTAGTGCCGGAACGCATGCCTCGCCGCGCAACGCCGCGCGGACACGTCCCCCCGATGACGCACCCGGGATGCAAACTCCATCTTCGGCAACGTCTAGTAGCCGATTAAGATCGATGCCCGTCGAGACGCCCATCCGGTCGAATGTCCAGACGACATCCTCTGTCGCGACATTGCCGGTCGCGCCCGGCGCGAACGGACAGCCGCCCAAACCTGCGAAGGACGCATCGAAATTCCGCACGCCGACGGAAAAGGCGGCAAGTATATTTGCGACGCCAAGGCCATAGGTATCGTGACCGTGGAAAACCCAGCTCGGCCCGCTTGTGAAGCGAGCCATCACCTGAGCGAATAGTGCACTCACTTCGCCCGGCGTCGCTCTTCCGGTCGTATCACAGAGCGCGATCTCCGCATCGGGGCGAATGGCAACGAGCTGATCGAGCAGCGCGACCACTTCACTGGCCGCCACGCTGCCGTCGAACGGACAGTCAAAGGCAGTCGCAAGATTAAGCCGCAGGCTTGTCTCGTTCGGAAGATCGGCAACCAACCGCCGATATTCTTCAACCGAATCCTGCGGCGTGCGACGCACATTATTCATGTTGTGCTTTTCGCTTGCGGAAAGGACGAAGGCGATGTTCTCCGCGCCGGCTTCAATGGCTTTCTGACAATATCGCTGGCTGGGAACCAGGACCTGCACGTCGAGACCGGGCAAGGCTTTCGCCGCAGCAAGCACCTTGATCGCATCGGACAACTGCGGCACCGCCCGGTCGCTTACGAAGGCCGTCGCTTCCACGCGGCGGATGCCGGCATCATGAAGCCTGCGGATATAGTCGATTTTGATGGCCGTATCGATCAGCGGACCGATCGGCTGAAAACCATCACGCGGCCCCACTTCGATCAGGGTTGCGTCCGGGGTCATGATATCGCTCCTTGCACGCGCAATTCGGAGATTTCCTCGCCGCTCATCGCGAGCAGCCCTTGCAACACCTCATCAGTATGGGCGCCGATGGCCGGCCCCGCCCACCGGATGGCCGCCGGCTCGGCACCGCATCGGGGTACGACGCCGGGGTGGAGTATCGATCCGTCGAACTGTTCGTCATGGACGTCGATCACCATGCCGCGATCGCGATATTGCGGATCGGCGGCGATGTCCGCGGCGGTGTAGACCAACGAACTGGGAATATCCGCTTCGTTGAGCAGCCCGATGAGCGTTTCACGATCATGCTGGCGTGACCAGTTGGCAATCAGCTGATCGAGCTCTCCGCTGTGCTCGACGCGCTTCTGATTGCCGGTAAACCTTGGAACGCCCACCAGATCCGCCCGGCCGATCAGATGCATCAGCTTCGCGAACAGCGGTTCGGAGTTCGCGGCTATCAGCACGAAGCCGCCATCGGCACTGGGATAGGCGTTGGTCGGAGCCGCCGTCGCTATCCCACCGCCGGTGGGCTGGCGTATCTTTCCCAGCTTTCCATATTCGGGCAGCATCCCCTCCATCAGGCTTAGAACGCTCTCGGTGAGGGCTATGTCGATGGTCCGCGGCCTGCCGTCTCCGCCTGACCGGTCGCGCTGCCACAGTGCGGATACCAGCCCGAACGCGGCATAGAGCCCTGCTAGGGAATCTCCGATACTGACCCCGACCCGCACCGGCGGCAGATCGCTCACGCCAGGGGGCTGATCGGTCAGGTGGCGAAGGCCGCCAATGGCTTCTCCGATCACGCCGAATGCAGCCCGGTCGCGATAAGGTCCGGTCTGACCATAGCCGGAGATATGAGCGATGATCAGGTCGGGCCGCTCCCTGCGAAGCACATCCGGGCCAAGCCCGAGCTTGACGAGCTGGCCCGGGCGGAAATTCTCCACCACCGCGTCGCATTCGCGGACCAGCCTGAGGATCAGGTCCCTGACGCGAGGATCCTTCAGATTGCAGGCCACACTCCGCTTGTTGCGGCCGTGCAGTGACCACCAGAGCGACTTTCCGTCGATCTGATCGCCCCATTGCCGAACGGGATCGCCGGTAAGCGGCTCGATCTTGATCACGTCCGCACCCAGATCGGCCATCAGCCGGGTGGCGAAGGGCGCCGCCACAAAATGCCCGATTTCCAGCACCCTCAGGCCATGGAGGGGGGAACTGTCGCCGATCATGATAGTGGCTCCTGCTGCGCGACGGGTCGCCGCGCTTCGTCGAGACGGATTGTCAGATTGGCACGTCCCGGCATCTCGGCCAGGATATGCTGGGTGATGCGCTGGTAATGCTGGACGAACCGGTCGATGCCGGCATCGTCCATCGTGGCGTCCAGCCCCTTGCCCGCGGCCGGGAGCGATGCGCGCAGGCGGTGCTCCTGCTGCCTGCGCCAGCCCGCGACACAGTCGAAATTCGGGGCCGCAAGCAGGACCAGCCAGTCGATCCTGTCGAACAGCGGCCGATAGCTCCCGTCGAGGCAATCATTCACATAGCGCCGCCAGCGCCCGTCCGGATCATCGAGCCGCTCGAGGGCGTTGACCGGCTCGGCGAGCGCCGCCGCCGCCTGCGGCAGGGCACCGACGCACCAGCCTTCGAACAATAGCACCTCGACGGGGCCTTCGACGCGCTCCCAGGCACTTTCGGGCGCGCGGCTGTCGGCGGACTTGCTGAAGCGCGGCAGGATGCAGGTTCCGTCGCGACCACATGCCTCGATGGTCCGCCTGCCGAGATCGACGTCATGGGTTCCCGGTACGCCACGCGTGCGCAGCAGGGGGTGGGTCGCCGCCAATCGCTCCCTCTCCTGCCTGTCCAGATAGATGTCGTCGATCGACAGCGTCGCCGCCCTCAGCCCCGCTACGCGCAGGCGCTCGGCCAGGCCGGCGGCGATCGTGGACTTGCCCGACCCCTGCGCGCCGCAGATTCCGATGACGACCGGCCGCCCGGCGCGCGCCGCAAGCTGCGCATGGACATGGGGCCCGATCATGTCGATGGCCGGGCCCGCAATCTCAGGAGACACGATCGGGCAACTCCTTTCCGGCGAAGAAGCTATCGATATTCGCCACGACCCGCATACCCATTGCGACCCGTGTCTGTTCGACTGCGCTGCCCAGATGCGGAAGCAGGACGGCATTGGGCAGACGCAACAGGGCATGGGGGATGTTCGGCTCGCGCTCGAACACGTCGAGGCCCGCAGCCCAGATCGTTCCGGCGGCGAGGGCATCGGCCAGGGCGGCCTCGTCGACGATGCTGCCGCGCGCGGTGTTGATGAGGATCGCGCTGGGCTTCATGAGCTGGAGCAGCCGGCGGTTGACCAGATGACGGGTCGCCGGGCCGCCGTGGCAATGGAGCGAGAGCACATCGGCTTCGGCCGCCAGCGCATCGAGCGAAGCGACGTAGCGCGCACCGGTTTCCGCCTCGATCTCCGCGGGACGGCGCGTCCGGCTATGATAGAGAATCTTCATGCCGAAAGCCCTGGCGGCCCGGGTCGCGGTCGCCTGCCCTATGCGGCCGAGGCCGACGAGACCCAGGGTTTTCCCGCTGAGGCTCTGGCCCACAAGATGTGTCGGATGCCATCCCGACCACCGCCCCGCCCGCAACTCGCGCTCGCCCTCGCTCGCTCGCCGGCTGGCCATCATCATCAGCAGGATCGCCGTATCGGCGGTCGCATCCGTGGTGACGTCGGGCGTGTTGCTGACCATCAGCCGGGCCGCAGCAGCCGCCTTGAGATCGATATGATCGACCCCCGCGCCATAGCTGGCGACCAGCGTGACACGCGGGTTGGAAACCGAAAGCACGGAAGCGTCGATACGGTCGCACACGGTGGGGCACAGGACGTCGAACAGCGTCATCGCCTCTCGCAGCTGCGCCTCCGTCAGCGGCCGGTCGTCCGGATCGACGGTCACGTCGTAGCGCAATCGCATTTCCGCCTCGACGGGCGCCGGCCAACGTCGGGTGAGGAGCAATTTCGGTTGGCTTGCCATCATTTCCTCGCGGTCAGCTCGCTCCATCCGGGCCGGACCGGACGCGATCGGTGAATGACCGCGTCCGTCCTGTCGGCGCTCCCGCACGGAGATACTCGTCCGGGGCGGAGATCAGCGCCGGTGGGCGGTCGGAAGCCCGCCCCCCGCTGCTTGGCCGGCCGTCGATCGAAGCAGCAGGATGATCGATCGCCGCGTTCCCGCTACCGGGTCTCGGCGCCAACCGCAGGACCTGGGTCACCCGCAGGTGCTCCGGGATATTCTCGACGCCGATCTGCCGATCCAGCTCCTCTTCGAACCGATAGAGCGCCCGCTCCTGATAGCCCATGATCAGGTCCGTCGCGAAACCGCTTTCGCAGCTGCGCTGAAGCGTCCTGGTATAGCGCGTATCCTCGCCCACCACGACGTCGAAGCGTTCGCGAACGGCTTCCCAGTAATTGCCCTCGTCCTTGCCCGTGTCCCAGCCGAGCATACGGACCTCCATCACCGAACGATCCACACCCAGTGGCCAGAAGGACTGCAGCGCGAAACCGGCCGGATCGAGAGCCGCAAAGCTGTTCGGGAAAAGGCCCAGCGAAATCATATAGTCGTAATAGACCGGATCGATCCCCTCGGGCGCGAATGCCGCGTCGCCCACATAGACGGAGTTGCCGCCCTTTTTCTTGATCGCGTAGCTCACATGCGCGTTGCCGAGCAGCGACATGTGGAAGCTCTTAAGCGAGAAATGCGGCACCAGGCTTTGTGCATGGATGGCCGGCGCATGATAGAATTCCAGGAAGTTCTGATAGGCCAGCTTCCAGTTGCAATCCATTTCGATCCGAAAATGTCCGCGTGTCACGAC
This sequence comes from Sphingomonas sp. SRS2, assembly GCF_000971055.1. GTDB lineage: Bacteria > Pseudomonadota > Alphaproteobacteria > Sphingomonadales > Sphingomonadaceae > Rhizorhabdus. The sequence goes on along the minus strand of NZ_LARW01000066.1, from coordinate 17,155 downwards.
AGTCTCGATCGGGAATCCTTCGGTCGACTTCGCGATTGGCGCCAGGAGTTCGCTGAGGGGCGCGGCATCCATGTCGCAGTTGATGAAGATCATGCCGCGCCACGACTCGCACCTTACCGGGATAAGGCCGAGCTTCGCCTTCTCGATACAGGCGAAATCATGCTCGCGCGGTACCGAGACGAGCTTGCCTTCATGCGAATAGCTCCAGGCATGATAGGGACAGACGAACCGCTTCGCCTTGCCCTGCGGCTTTTCGAGCAGCGCTGCGGCGCGATGCCGGCAGATATTGTGAAAGGCGCGAATGACGCCGTTGTCGCCGCGACTGATGATGATCGACAATCCGGCATTCTCGAACAGGATATAGGAGCCCGATTCCGGGATGTCCCCCTCCGTCCCGGCCAGCAGCCAGGAAGACTTCCAGAGGTGGCGGTTCTCTGCCTCCAGAAAGGCGGGATCGGTGTAGCGGCCGATCGGAACAGGGTGCAGTGCAGGGAAACCGGCCGGATAATCGTTCCGGGCAATTTCCTTCTCAGAGGCCCTGTCGGTGGCTTCGAGTGCGGCGCTCATCATATTCATCACTCCGTCCATAAGGGGATTCGCGGCATGGGCGTCAGGCCGCGGGCGAAACCCATTGTCGCCGGGTTGTCCGTTGCTCAGCTGCTGGTGAGGCTGATGCAAGTTGCTCAAAATGGTCGATCTCATCCCGCATGATCACGCTCGCTTTCCTGCTTGATGAGCTTTGCGAGTGTCCGGCGCGCCATCACGCCCGCCGCATCGCCGGGCAACAATGCTGGCTTCAACGAGAACAGATCATTGGTGCCCATCATCCGCTGCTGCGCCTCGATCATCGGCTTGTCCTCGAGCGTGAAGGCCGCAGTCGCGGATTCGTAGAGGTTCCGATCGAACTCCTCGTCGTTCAGCTGGAAGTCGCGTGCGTTCGCCCAGAAATAATGGGTCGAATCTTCGGTTTCAGGCGTCATCAGATGAACATTCTCGATCGCCGCACCGGCTTCGCGCGACGCGCCCACATCCGTCACGCCGACGGTCAGCATCATCAGCCCGGGCGGCTCCCACCGCACGTCGAGCCATGCATCCACCCGTCCCTCGCGTCGGAAGATATAGTTGATGACCGGGCTCTGCACCTCATTGGCCATCCAGCGATCGCATTCCACCCGGTCGCCGATCTGGCGGACGTCGGTCTTGGCGCGAACCGTGGCCTCGCATCCGAGCGTTCCCGCGTGCAGGAAATCAACATGGCCGAGATCCAGGATGTTGTCGGTCATCAGCTCATAGTTCGAGGCTGAATGAATATAGCCGCTCACATAGTTGAACCGCGGATCCTCCAGGAAATAATAATCGGGCAGCAGGGTCGGGTCCGCCCGGTCCGGATCACCCATCCAGATCCAGTATCCGCCGTAGCGCTCGATCAGCGGATAGACGGTCTGGCGGACGCTCCTGGGTGTGGCTCCATTGCCCTGGGGATTGAGCACACAGGCGCCTTCCCCATTATAGCGCAGGCCGTGATAGGGGCATTCGATCGCGTCATCGATGATCTTGCCCAGATGCAGAGGCGCGAAGCGATGGGAGCACCGGCCCGACAGCGCGACGACGTCTCCGGTCGAACGCCGAAAGAATACGATGTGCTCGCCAATGATCTGCCGGCCAAGCGGCTTATCCTGGATCTCATCCTTCCACGCCGCCATATACCAACAATTGCGAAGAAATGACATAACACATCCTCAAACCGTTATTATTATGTCGCCCATTATATTATATTTTCGTTGTTATACTTTATTCGGCTGCCAACGCTTTTTCAGAGCTCGAAGACGTTTCGCAGTCGCTGGAGGCAGCCTGGACTATGTCATCACCGAGGCAGCCAGGCCGGTAAAGCCAGTCCAGGATCTCATGCCACTCGGCCTGCGATTTGCGTCCCATGAGGTTGTTTCGCAGAGCCGCATGAGCGCCCGTTGCGTGCAGGACATGATCGCCCATCTCACGCGACAGCAGCACGATGCGCGCGGTACGGAGCAGGCGGCGTTCCTGATAGCGCTGAAGGGCGGCCGGGACATCGTCGGGCGCCTGCGCGATCTCCGAGGCCAGCACCGCGCCGTCCTCCATCGCCATGCAAGCGCCCTGGGCCATATATTGCATCGTGGGGTGCGCCGCATCGCCGAGGAGCGTGACGCGACCCTGCGTCCAGTTCATCAGCGGCGCGCGATCACACAGCACCCACTTGCGCCAGTCCCGGGCGATGGAGATGACCTGCCGGGGCAGCTCATGGACATCCTCGAACCCCAGCAGCACTTCGGCCGCATCCACCGGCACGCCGGAAACCGGCTCCGGCGCATGGTTATGGTAGGTGACGACCAGGTTGAACAGCTTCCAGCCCGACAATGGATAATGGACGATGTGGCATTTCGGACCGGCCCAAAGCGCCATATCGTTCCAGCGCAGCTGCTCGGGCATATCCTCGACCGGGATGACCGCGCGGTAGGTCGTATGGCCGGTCACGCGCGGCGCGCCGTCGTTTACCAGCTGGCTCCGGATGCTCGACCAGAGGCCATCGGCGCCGATGACGGCGCGACCCCGCACCCTGTCGCCCGAGGCCAGGATCGCGGCGGCTTCGCCCTCGCCCTGCTCATAGCCCACAACTTCCGCGTTGGTGCGAAACTCCACCAGCCCGCTGGCGCGGCAACCCTGGAGGATCAGGCTATGCAGTTCGGCCCTGTGGACGACGGCGTAAGGGTTCTGGAAACGCGCCAGAAATGCCTCGTCGATCGTCAGCTCGGTGATCTGCTCGGCTGAAATCGCGTCCATCAGACGGCACCGATCGATGAACACCGCGGTCTCGCGAACCGCTGCGCCGATTCCGAAAAAATCGAAGATGTGGAACGCGTTGGGGCCCAGCTGAATGCCGGCGCCGATCTCGGCGATCTGCGGCGCCCGCTCCAGCACGATAGACCGAACGCCGAATTTCGCCAGACCCAGCGCGGCGGACAACCCGCCGATGCCGCCGCCACAGATGATGACAGGACCGTTCGCCATACTCTCCCCTGAGTCTCTAATTATGGGAGCAGCATAGAGATAGAATGTATACTGTCAATATTTAGAAAGCGCGGAATAGGGCTATTATCGGACGATTGTGACGGGGAGTATCAAGCGCTGGCGGCGAGCTACTTCATATCGGAAGGCGCAAACTTCGATGCCTCCCTCCCAGTTAAGAAATGGCTCATTAAGCTATTAATATGTATGCTTATAATTCTCCGATTCCCGCTTGCACCCCGGAAACATCTGCCCGGGACGACGTCGGCGCGAAACTGGCTCCGTTGCACTTACGCAGGTAACGTCCCGGCGCGATGTCCACGCGCGGCGGCGGGCGTCAGTGCGAGCAGGCAGACGGCCGACAGGCCGAGCGAGACGGCCATCAATGTGAACCCGCTCCCGAAATTGCCGGTCTCGGAGACGAGAAAGCCGATCACGCCAGGCGCGAGGGCGCTGCTGATCTGGCCGGCGGTGCCATATGTGCCGACGAACGCCGCCCGCCGGCGTGCAGGCGCCAGGTCGAGCGATATCTTCCCGATCGGGCCGCCTACGCCGAACAGAAAGAAGGCGGCGGCCGACAGGCCCGCGATAGCCGACGGCACCGTCTCTGCACGATAGGCACCTGCGAGCGACAGCGCGGCGGCCGCGAACCCGCCGGCCACGATATAGGTGCAGTGGCGCGGAAGCCTGCTTCCCAGCCAGCCGAAGGCGAGGATACCGAGGAAGGCGAACACATAGGGGATAGCCGCGAGCATACCCAGCATCTTGAGATCGATGCCGCGCGCCATCGCCAGGTAACTGGGCATCCAGCCCAGGAAACCCCAATAGGGAATGTTCCAGGCGAAAGCGGCGAGCGACAGAAGCCATAGGCTCGGCTGTTTGAGAACATCGATATAGCCGCCCCTTTCTTCGGGCGGATCCGGCTCCGCCAGCGCCACTGACGCTTGCTGTGGGATGAAGAAATAGGCGCAAAGGGCGGCCAGCAATGCCGGGATCATCATCCACAGGAACATGGCCTGCCAGCCCGAATGCGCCACCAGTCCGCCGACGAGCGGCCCCGCGCAGGCGGGCGCCACTGCAATCGCGGTCAGCCCGATCGAAACCGCCCTTGCGCGCTTCGCGGGTTCGAAATTATCGCCGATGGTCTTGTAGAAGGAGGACATGACCACGCCCTCCGAAAGGCCAAACAGAAAGCGCACGACCACGAAAGCCGTCACGGTGACGGTGAGCCCGGTCAGCCCCGTGAAGAAAGCCCATAGGACCGCCGCGATCACCAGCATCCGCCGGGCACCGTAGCGGTCGGCAAGCAGCCCGCCCGGGATCTGGGCCAGCAGATAGCCGATGCCGAACGCCGACAGCACGGCGCCGAAGGTGCGGGGCGTCATCGACAGTGCCGCCATGATGCTTGGGCCGGCGAAGCTGATCGCGACCCGCTCCAGATAATTCGCGAGCAGCAGCAACCACAGCGAACCGAGCACCAGTTTCTGCCTGGTCATGCAATACTCCCTTCATGCGGCCGATGACGGGTCATCAGACCATGCCCAGCGCGCGCAGGTCGGACAGGTATTTGAGGGCGAAGGCGCGCGTCAGATGGGGAATGGTCCTGGCGCCTTCAGGAGCGAAGCGGTCGAGGTCGGCCCTGAACCGCTCGGTAGCCAGGGGCATGCCGGGAACGGCCGGGGCCGGTTGCCCGAAATGATCGATGATCGGCAGGATCGACTGGTTGCGCTGCCTTTCCGGCAGGCTGCGCAGCGCCGGCTCAAGCCTGGTGATCCACTGCGCATAGTCGTCGAGGAACTCGATCGGACGGCCCGAGGCCGCTATCCAGCCGACGATCGTGTCGAGTGACACGCCATCATCATGCGGGTTGACCACATGATAGCTGCGATATCCCGAAAGGACGCCGGCGCCGAGCGCCGATATCGCTGCGGCGGTGAAGTTCACGGGGAGGCCGTCATAATGGGCTGCCGCACCGTCGCCCGCATAAAAGGATCGCGGCGCCAGGCCGGTGACGATGACGCTGAACAACAGCCGCGTGAACACATCCGGCACATTGATCTGGCCGGCATAGGCCTCATGCGCCAGGATCATGCTGGATCGGAAAACCGATACCGGCAGCCGATAGCGGTCATGCGCTTCGCGGAGCAGGACTTCGCCCGCCCATTTGCTCAGCGTATATCCATCCGCATAGCGCGCATTGTCCGGCTGATGGACCGGCATCGCGATGCGCACGTCCGCGTCCTCATCCACAGGCGACAACGATGGCAGCATCGGCACCGTGGCGGTCGACAGGTTGATGAAGGGCTTGAGGCGATGGGTTATGGCCAGCCGGATCAGTTCCGCCGTCCCGACGACATTGGGCCCGAACAGCTGGGAATAGGGCAGCAGATGGTTCACCAGCGCCGCGGGATGGACGATCAGGTCAACGCGTTCGGCGAGATCCAGCCAGTCGGCCCGGGACAGGCCAAGGTCCGGCTCCGAAAGATCGCCGCGGAGCACCGTCAGTGCTCCGTCGGCCAATGTACTGAAATGCCGCCTCAGGTCCGCATCCCCGGATTCGAACATATCGGCGATACGGCGATAGGCGTCGGCGGCATCCTGCCCCCGCGTGATGCAGATGACGCGCCCGCCCACCGCCGCCATACGCTGCAGCCATTCCAGGCACAGGAAGCGGCCGAGGAAACCGGTCGCACCGGTGACCAGGACGGTGCGGACATCCTGGCGGGCCGGCAGCACCGCATGGCCGGCATCGAGAGAGGGGGCATCCAGGAACTTCTCGAGCTTCAGGTCCGCGGCGCGGATTTCCGTGGCCCCGCGCCCATGGACGGATGCGAAGGTGGGGCGCCCGCGATCCTGTGACAGGGCGCGAGCGATATGGTCGACGATGTGCTGCAGGGTTCCTCCCGGGCCGTTGATCACCGCCGCCGGGATGTCGACGTCGTAAATCTCCTCCAGCAACAGTGAACAGGATAGCGCCGACAGGGAATCTCCGCCCAGCCTGGAGAATTTCGTGCTGCCCGACAGGTCGACATCATCGAGCCCAAGCGTGGCGCGGACGGCGCGGATCACCGTATCGAGCAGGGGCATGTCCCGCGCGTTCCGGCGCAGCAACATCAGCTCGTCGGCCTGGCCCGCCGCGATCTGTTCGTAAAGACGTTCGAGCCGGGGCCCATAATGCTTCCGGAGGTTAGGCCTCTGATATTTGCCGACGTCGGCCAACAGGCCGTTGCCGACGGTGAACGGTGAAAGCTCCACGATGAAATCGCGGGGCATTTCATAGGCCTTCAGGCCCTCTTTCAGGGCAACATTCTTGATCGCGGCCTGCAGCTCCGCCTTAAGGCGCGTTTCCCCCTCCGGATCGATCCCCGACTGCAGGACGGCATCCTCACTGGGCACGACGACGCCCAGCAGGAAGGATCGGTCACTCGTCCCATAAAGGAAGACCTGCCTGATCCGCGCATCGCCGTTTGTGAAGAGGGTTTCGAGTTGCGCGATCGCGACGAACTCGCCCTGTGCGAGCTTCTGCACATTGTTACGGCGATCGAGATAGACCAGCTGATCGGGGGCGATCTCCGCCATGATGTCGCCGGTCTTGTAGAAACCATCCGCCGTCATCACCGATGCGGTGACGTCGGGCCGCTTGAAATAGCCCAGGAACATGGTCGACGACTTGACCCACAGCTCGCCTCTGGGATGCGGCTTGTCGGTGTTGAAATAGCCGAGCTCGGGAACGTCATCCAGGCGATAGTCGATGATCGAGGGACGCAGGACTTGGCTGTTGAGCAGGACCCGCCCGCATTCGGTGGACCCATAGCCGTCGACCAGTGGGAAGCCCAGGCACTGGTCCATGAATGTCTTCAGGGCTGGTGACAAGGGTGCCGTGCCGAAGGCGGCGGACAGCAAGCGCCCGCCCAGCACGCGTTCGCGCATGTCCAGGATGAGCGATCGCTCGACCGCCCCGACGTCGTCCGCGCCAGCCTTCAGGCGATCGAGCTCGATCTGATATTGCTGGAACAGCAGCTCGCAGACGCGAGGCACGAAGAACATCTGCGTCGGACGCACCAGGCTGATGTCGTTGAGCACTTCGGAAAGGTCGCTCCGGGCGGTGAAATAGCAGGTTCCCCCGGCGCAGAGCGTCGCGAACACGCCCGGCCGACCGATCGAATGGTTCATCGGCGCATAATGCAGCACGATGGAGGGGAGTGACGAAAACGCCCGCAAGGAGCCGGTCATCGTTTTCTCCGGCCACATCGCACCCTTGGGCTGCCCGGTGCTGCCCGAGGTGTAGATGATCGTGGACACGCGCCGCTCCATGTCGCCGTCCAGATAGGCCGGGGCAGGAGCGAGCCTGCCGCCCTGCTCGATGGCGTCGGACAGGGTGACGATCAGTCCATCATGGCCGCTCTCGGCCAGAATGGTCTTCGCGCGCTCCAGCGCCTCACGCTCGTCGTCTGCCTCCGGGTGATAATCGAACAGGAGGATCCCCACCGGACGCACGCCCGCAAGAACCAGTTCGACGACGCTGTCCAGGGAATCGACACTGGCAGCCAGCCAGCGCGGCTGCACTTCGTCCAGGATGCTCAGCAACTGCGCCGCCGGGGCTTTGGCCTGAACGGGCACGAGAACCGCGCCAAGATGAATCGAGGCGATGTCGATCGTGGTGAAATCGAAACCCGAAGCGGCGATCACGCAGAGCATGTCATCGGGTCGCAGCGGACGCGCGATGTGGTGATACCAAAAGGCCGCTAGCGCACGCACCCGGCTCAGAAGATCATGGTAGCTGATCGTTTCGAAACGATCCAACAACCGTCGGGCGGTCTTGCCGGTGACGGGATCGGCCGCCAGTTCGGTCGCTCGCCGGCCCAGCGCGGGGCGGTCCCGATAGCCTTCAATCACCGCCGTCAGCAGTTCGATCTGCCGAAGGGAGTCCCGCCGCGTCATGGCGCTGATGTCCGGCGACGGGAGCGCAGCGCGAAAGTGGGAATCGCTTTTGATCAGCGCCCGCACCCTATCCTGCACATCCTGCGCGAAGCCCGGAACGGACAGTGGAGAGGCTTCGTGCCTAGGCTTCGAACGCATTTCCATAGATGTCCTTGCACCGGGAGCGGCATCGGCACGCTCCCGCAGTTGGAAAGAAGGGGCGCCGCCCCGCGCCGTCGCCGAACGATCGGACCGGGCCGAACACCGTCAAAACTGCCTGACGACCCCTCTTCTCGCTTCGCCTTGCGCGGCATTGGAGACGGCTTCCCAGCTGTCCCAGGTGGCGATCCGGTCGGCGTAGCTGGCCCGGATCATCGGCAGAACCATGGAGCCCAGCGCGATCCGAAGCGGTGGCCTTTCGGCGTCCACGATCGCCAGGATGGCCGCGGCCGTCGCGTCGGGATCGCCGATATCGCCGTTGGACAGATGCTCCTGCATCCATTGCCGGCTGGCGGCGTAGACATCGAGGCCGGGCGATATCTTCAGGGACTTTCCACTCGTCAGATCCGTCGCATAGGGGCCCGGTTCGACCAGCGTCACCTTTATGCCGAACGGCGCCACCTCCTGGGCCAGCCCCTCATGCAGAGCTTCGACGGCCCATTTGGAAGCGCAGTACAGGCCCATCAGCGGAAAGGAGACGAGGCCGAGCGCGCTGGACACGCCGATGATGTGGCCGCCGCCCTGCGCCCGCATCAGCGGCAGCGCGGCCTGGATGACGCTGAGCGTACCGAAATAGTTGGTGTCGAAGAGCGCGCGCGCTTCAGCTTCGCTCGCTTCCTCGACCGTACCGACGAGCATATATCCGGCATTGTTGACGACGACGTCCAGACGGCCAAAATGATCATGCGCCCTCACGACAGCGTTTGCCGCCTGCGCCGCATCGGTGACGTCGAGCGTCAAGGGCAGGACGGCGTCACCAAACTCCTCCGTGAAATGAGACAGGCTCTCGGCATCACGAGCGGTGACCGCGACCCTGTCTCCGCGCGCCAGCGCCGCCGTCGCCCAGATACGCCCGAACCCCCGCGACGCACCGGTGATGAACCAAATCCTCGACATGCCTGCCTCCTGTAATTGCCCGGCTCCGCCCGGAAACAGTCGAGAGCCGTCTGGAAAAAACTAGGCCGCCGCCATCGATACGAGTATTTCCCGCATCGGTGGCAACCGGATCCTCAATAACGGAAGTATAGACTGGCCCCATATGTCGCCGGAGTGCCAGTATAGCGGATGACATAGTCGGAGAACTTGCCACTGCCGATCAGGTAGAATTTGTTGGTTATGTTACGTCCGAATATTTCGGCCCGCCACGCCCCGCCATCGACTTCGACCCCGGCACGCAGATCAACCAGCGTATATCCGCGAAGGGTCAACAGATCTTCCCGTGCGGCTACGGCGGGATCGCCGCTGCGCAATGCCCCGGCCGTGGAGCTGCGGGCGCTGATGGTCGTGCCCAGATAGGCGCTGAGGTCCGTGCCGACAGGAAAGCGATATTCGGCATCCAATATGCCTTGCCATTTCGGAGCGTTCGAAAAGGGCTGGCCGACGAAATTGGCGACATTGCCATAGGAGCCGATCGGCAGCGTAGGGTTGCGGTCGATCCGCGTATCCACATAGGTGCCGCTGGCCGAAATCGTCAGTCCGCCCACAGGGCGCATCGTCACGCTCAGTTCTGCACCCTTGACCGTGCTCTTCGGGATAGTGACCAGCGTGGCAAATACCCCGAGCGGCGGGGCGAGGATAAATCCTCTCAGCTGCTTGTCCTTATAATCATAATAGAACATGGCGCCGTTGATCTGCAGCCTGTTGGAGAAGGCGCCGAGCTTCAATCCCGCTTCATATCCCAGTACGGATTCTTGCTTGATGGCATTGGCCTGCGTCGTCACGACGAAGGGGAGCGTGGGAAAGCTTCCCGACTTATAGCCCTTGGTGACATTGGCGTAGACCAGCATATCCGATGTCGGCTTCCAGTTGAGGCTGCCGCGCCAGGAAAGATTATGCTCCTTCAGCTTTGAGACGATGTTGGTGACCGGAGCACCGGTCGTATCCAGCGTTATGCACGCCCCCGGAGCGATCGTCCGGGGAACACCGGTGGCAATCGTCGAAAGGAATCCGAACACGCCTGCGGCCGAGCCATCCCCCGTATCATAGGAGCACCCCTCGAAATCCCGATCATGCCATGTATATCGGGCGGATCCTTGAAGGGTCAGCGTGTCGGTGAGGCTGACGTCGAGACTGCCGAATACGGCCGTCGTGCTGACATCCTGGGAATTGATGTTCGATGTCGATCTCAGGAGAAAGGGTCCGAACCGCGAGGCGGTGTTCGTGATCGGATCCGCCACGAGGTTCTCGAAGACGCTGTCGTCCTGATAATTGATCCCGGCCATCCCCTTGACGCGGCCATCGGCGGTCGTCCCGCTGAGGCGCAGCTCCTGGGAAAAGGATCGGATCCGCCCGTTGTCGGTGTTCACCGACAACGGAAAGACGGTCCCGTCGAAATCGGTCGCCACGCTCTGCCTGTAATGCGAATAGGACGTCAAAGATGTCAGATCGAAGTTGTCGGCGATCTCGACATCGGCGCGCGCACCGAATTGGTAGAAGGACTTATCCATGCCGAAATCGCGGCCTGGATCCCATGCTGCTGCGCGGTTGTTGCTCGGTGCTGCGGGGAATGTACCGATCGGAAAGGGAATCGGATAGCCGGCAGGACCGGGCCTGAGCGGATCGAAGGCGACAAACTGCACCTGCTGAGAATCGGACTTGTCTTCCCAGCCCGTCGCCAGCAGCTCGATCTTCACGCGGCTCGAGGGCTTGAAGTCAACGATCAGTCGCGCGTTCCGGAAGTGCTTACTGCCGATCGACTGGTTGGTGGTGTAGCCCTTTTGCCAGTCGTCGCGATATTCGTTGCGCACGGCGATTCGCGCGGAGATCGTGTCGCTCAGCGGCCCACTGACATATGCCTCCGCGTTGACCTCCTTAAATCGCGCGAACGTCAGATCGAACCCGGCCTCAAGCTGGTCGGTGGGCTTCGCCGCGATGTAATTGACCAGGCCGCCGGTGGAATTCTGCCCGAACAAGGTGCCCTGCGGTCCCTTGAGGACCTCCACCCGTTCAAGATCCAGCGTGGTCCCCCGGGCCATCGCCGAATAGGCTATCGGCAGCTGGTCCATATAGACTGAAACGGTGGGGCTGACGCCCAGCGTCGTATCGTTGAATCCAACCCCGCGAATGAAGAAGACCGGAGTGCCATAGGTCGTCTTGGCGACCGTGAATCCAGGAACCACCCTGCCGAGATCCTCGGGGCTCGTGATCCCCTGCGCCTTCAGCTGATCGCCACTGGCCGGCGTGATGGAGATCGGGACATCCCGCAATCTTTCGGAGCGCTTCTGCGCCGTCACGATGATGTCTTCGATCGACGAGCCGGCATCGACGACGGCATTGTCGGCCGATGGAAGCGGCGGCCGGGGCGCCACCGCCTGCGCATGGCCCGCCTGTGCCAATCCTGTTGCCGCACCACTGCAAAGCAGCGCCGCCAGCAGATGCTGACCACCTTTCATCCGATCTCCCCTCTCTTGCTTTCAAGTAGAGCGGCCATCCTATCACGACGACCTCCAACGTCAACGCTGCGATCCGTTTTTTACGATCGAATTCGTCGTATTATGATAATTCAGAGATTATATGATCACGATCATGCCCTTTATGTGACTGTTTATGAGGTTATTATTGAGTGAGCGAGCGCGGCCGCAGAGCCGCGATACTTCATAAATACGTGAATGCCTTCGATAGGACGGGGCATCAGCCGGCCTTAGGGGCGGGTCGCCTCGACCCGTCCCACGAGCATGTGGCTGCTCGAGGGGCCGCGGGCCAAGCTTCTCTTCATCACGATTTTTGGAGCGGCGGATGATTCGATCCGTGTCGAGTCGCCTAGTCTTCCTTGCAGGCTCCGGTGATCTCACGGGCCGCCGCCTGGACGAGTCCTTGCAGCCCCGCAAGTTCGCTGGAGGTCGCCGACCCTTCGGCGACCACCAGACTAATCGCATGAACCGACTTCCGCTCAGGATCGAAGATCGGCGCCGCGATTCCCACGACACCGGGATCAAGATGGGCGTGCGTCACGAGGACGCCCTCCTTCCTGATGGTCTTCAGCGTCTGTCGCGCCTCTTCCCAGCTGGCGCCGAGCGTATCCTTCATCAATTCCCAATCACGCGCCCAGAGCTCGCGCAAGGTCTTGACCGGCAGATGCGCCAGGATCGTCAGCGAAGCCGCGCCGCGATACAGCCCCATCGGACGGCCGCGCTCGTAGCTGACGGCGTTGGCCGGCCGATTCTCGAAAACCTCATGGATGCACATGACCTGCTGACGAAAGCGGCGGCAAAGCAACGTCACGCCCTGGCCGTCATTCCGCTTGATCAGCCGCCTCATCGTGACGTCAGCCGCGCGGATGAGCCGGTCCTGCAGGCGCAATTGCCGATCCAGCGCGATAACCGCGGGCCCCAGCACATAACGTCCGCCCGTCGATTGTTCGAGAAGCCCCGCTTTGGCGAGGCTGCTGAAATAGCGATATGCCGTGCTGCCGGATACGCCCAGGCTGGCGGCGGCACCCTCGACCGACCATTCGGGCGCTTCCATCGTGAACAGCGCCAATGCAGTGAGCAGGTTATCGGCCGTGCTCATACCAGGACGCAGCCCGAGGAACGCGACGCCTGAATCGCGTGGCTCGCGAATGTCGAGGACACGAAGGAACGAAGATCGCAGCGCGGCATATCCCGATGCTTTGAAACGGTTGCCTCTGGCTGGCAAGTCGATTCATGAGACGCCATGGCGTGGATGAACATCGCGAACCGCCGCACGGCGGCTGCCGCCGCCGCCAACCCACGACATCGCCCACCCGCCTCACCAGGGCGGACGAGCCTAGGACAGATGCGTGCTGAAGCGCGGCTGCGGCCCGGCGACGTTATAACGACTGATATGGTTCAATGTCCGCCAGCGGTTCGGCGTGACCCCTTCCCACTCCCTGAACGCCCTGTAGAACGAACTTGTGTCCTGGTAACCGAGCAGACACGCCACCTCCTCGACCTCCACCGAGGGGTCCGACAAAAGTTCGCGGCCGACCTCCTGCCGGGCTTCCACCAGAAGGGCGCGAAACGTCTTGCCCTCTTCGGTTATCCGCCTCTGTAACGTCCGTTCGCTTGTGCCAAGATCCTGGGCGACGTCAGCCAGGTCCGGCCGCCCGCTTGCGAGGGTCTTTCGCAAGACGATCTTGACCTGCTCCGACACCGATGCCTTCGCTTCGATCTCCTTGACCGATGCGGCCAAAGCCGGCGTTAGCAGATCAAGGAATTCCGGATTATGCCCCGGAAAGGGACGGTCGAGATCCTCGGCCCTCAACACGATCAGGTTGCGGGGCGCATCATATATGATCTCGCATCCGAAATAGGATCGATGCTCATCGCGATCGGTTTTTGGCAGGGCGAACTCGACCCGGGCCGGCGTCAGGTGCCGCCCGGTACCCATCCGGCCAAGTTTGACGAAGAAAGCGAATGACAGTTCGATGGAAATCGCCGGCTCCGGTTCGACGGCGAACGGCCAGTCCTTATAGACCAGAAATTCGCCTTCCCGCTCTTCATGACGGAACCGTTCGCTGGAACTTAGACGCTTGAAACGATCGATCCGGTTCAGCCCGTCGCGGTAATCGGCGGCGAAGGATGCCGCCAGGAATGCCGGCTGATGTCCCGTCGTATCAAAAGCATTTACGAACTTATGGAAGAAACCCGCATCCGCCGCGAGCACCTCGACGGCTTTCCAGAAAGCGAAGAGCTGGGCCGTCGTGATCCGGGCATAAGGATTGAGATGAAGCGTGGCCGGCAAGCCGGCCAGCCGCAACACCGGCGCCGGCCGCAAACCGACATGCTCGAGCGCACGCCAGAAGGCCGGAGGGATTTTACATGCATCCATGGAAAGGATCGTCATCTCTTTGTACTCTTAATCTTGGATCTGCCTGAAATCCGGAAGTAAAAATAGCAAAAGGCTGAAACGCAAATTTATCATGCATACGTTATAATATCAACGCCGCCGATATTCGATGCGGATGCTGAGCCCGGCACAGCCTCTCGCAGATTGGCGCCTTACGCAAGTCGATTGGCGGCTCCCGCTAAAGCGTTGGAGGCTGTCCCTGATATGACCGCTATGCCGTCGGCGCCGCAGCACTCTGTACCGGAAATCATCCGTCAGATTTGCGGCGTGGCGCCAGACGGGCAGTCATAGCTGTAAATAATAGAAAATTTAGTGAGGGGACCCCGGAGATGAAGCACTTTAGAACAGGTCTTTTGGCGGCATCGTTCCTGTTGCCTGCGGCGCTTTCCGCCGCCTCGGCACAGACACTTGTCCCTCCCCCTGAAAGCACTCCGGCATCCCCGACGGATGGGGCTACGACCGACGGCATTCAGGATATCGTCGTGACAGCGCAGCGCCGGTCGGAAAACCTGCAACGGGCAGCCATATCTGTGTCGGCGGTAAGCTCCGATCAGCTCACCCGCCAGTCGATCACCACCGCTTCCGCTCTGACGGCGGTCGTGCCCGCGCTTCAGGCGTCGGATCAGGGCGGATATTCCGTGTTCTACATCCGCGGGGTGGGCAGCCTGGCGCTGAACCCCTTCACCGAGCCCGCCGTCGCCTTCAATCTGAACGGCGTCTATATCGCACGCCCGAATGGTGTGAACGGCCAGTTTTTCGACGTTGAACGGGTCGAAGTGCTCAAGGGGCCGCAGGGCACGCTCTATGGCCGGAATGCCACGGGCGGTGCGGTCAATCTGCTGTCGCGCAAGCCCGACCTGGGTGAATTCAACGGCTATCTCGGCACGCAGTACGGCAATTACGATACGCTGGTGCTGAACGGTGCGCTCAATCTTCCTATGGGCCCGGACGGCGGACTGCGGCTTGCATTCCAGACCGAGGATCGTGACGGATATTATCGCGACGGCACCGACGATGCGAAGACCCGGTCCTTCCGCCTGTCGATGCGGTCGCAACTGACCCCGGACCTTTCGGTCAATATCGTCGGCGACTACTCCAAGGCCGGAGGGAGGGGACCCGGCGTCGCGCTGCTGCCGCTGGGCACGACCCCCGTCCGCGGCGGACTCGGCGATCCGGCGGTGGCGGCCCTGTTCCAGAACCTGCCGATCAACTTCCTTCTGTTTCCGGGCGCCGCGACGCCGATCCCCCAGCGACTCGCCAGGATCGAAAACAAGACGGGCGGCGTCATGGCCGAGATCACAGCCGTGACGCCGGTCGGCACCCTAACCCTGGTCCCCGCCTATCGAGAGTTGTCGATCGACAATTTCGTTACCTCAACGGGCTATTTCCTCGTCGACCAGGGCGAGCAGCGTCAGACATCGCTGGAAGCGCGGCTAGCCTCGGATGACGACCGGACGATCCGTTATTTGCTCGGTGGCTACTATTTCAAGGAGTCGTCATCCTTCATCACGGCACCCGACGCTCAGTTCGCGGGCGTGATCCAGACCGACGCGAGCGTCGCCACGAAAACCGCCGCGGCATTCTCACAGATAATAGTCGCCGCGAGTGATCGTCTTCGGATCACCGGCGGGCTTCGCTACACCTGGGAAAGAAAGTCGCTCGACGGGGTCAACGGATCCGGGCCGCCTGCCGTTCTCACAAGTGGGCCAGGTCTTGATCCGCTCGTCATCGTTCCGGCCGTACCATCAATCATCATCAACACCTCCCGGGTCTTCGAGGCGGTGAACTGGAAGATCGGTGTCGAATTCGATGCTGGGCCGAGCTCGCTGGTCTACGCAAATGTGGGCACCGGCTTCAAGGCAGGCGGCTTCTTCTTTTCCCAGACCCGCAATAGTTATGAACCGGAGAAGGTCACCTCCTATGTGCTGGGAACGAAGAACCGCTTCTTCGACCGCCGGCTTCAGCTTAACGCGGAAATCTTCCTGCTGAAGTATCGAGATCAGCAACTGGCCCACCTGGCGCTGGTCGACTCCCTGACCGGCCCGATATCTGGCTTCCCGACCGAGAATGTGGGCCGCTCGACCATCTATGGCCTCGAAGCCGAGGCCCAGTATCTCGTGACCCGCAGCCTCCTCGTCGGCGCGCAACTAAACTATGTGCATTCGCGCTATGACAGCTATTCCTATCTGAGCCCGGACATTTCGCCGCTGCTGGGCCTCCCGCCCGGGGCGATCCCCGCCAATACGGGCTGCCGCTCCACCCTGGCGGGCGGCCAATACACAATCGACTGCAGCGGGCGCAGGATGTTCCAGTCGCCGACCTGGACGGCAAACGGGTTTATCCGCCAGACCGTCGACCTCGCCGAAGGCGCATCGATCGTCGCAGAGGTGCGCACTCGGTTCGAAGGCAGCCGCTGGGTGTCCGAATCTTACCTGGCAGAGACACGCTCGGGTTCGAACACGAGGACCGATGTCAGCCTGACCTACAACGCGCCCGATAAACGGTGGAGCGCGACGGCCTACGTCAACAATCTGGAGAACAAGAACGTCTCCGGCAACGTGTTCCTTCACGCCGTGTATCCGGCCATCCCGGTGATTTCGACGACACTGCGCCCTCCGCGGACCTATGGGATCCAGGCGCGATATAATTTCTGATGCGCAGCAATCTCACATTTGATTTTGGGGAGCAGGCCTTGACCAAGCAGAATGGCACTATCCGGATAGAGAACGGCGACGCAGGGTTCAGCGCCTATTTCGCGACACCGGGCAACGGCGGGCATGTCGCCGTGGTGGTCCTGCAGGAAATTTTCGGCGTCAACGCGAACATTCGCGGGATCGTCGATGAGCTGGCGAATGCGGGCTATGCCGCGATCGCCCCCGATCTCTACTGGCGGACAGAACCTGACGTCGAGCTCGATCCTTCTTCCGAAACCGACCGTGCAAAGGCTCTAGGGGTTGTGGGGATTTAGGATTCACATTTTTGGGGAGATGTGATTCACACTTTGGATGGAACGCTTCGTACTGACCGACGCCCAGTGGGCAAAGATGGAACCGCATTGTCTGGGTAAGCCGACCGACCCGGGACGAAGCGGGAGGAACAACCGTCTATTTTTGGAGGCAGTGCTATGGATTGTCCGGACGGGCAGTCCATGGCGTGATCTGCCGAC
>NZ_LARW01000065.1 GCF_000971055.1 Sphingomonas sp. SRS2 | reverse complement strand
ACACCCCAGAGGCTGCGCCGCGCCTGGATCTACCACACGGGTGATATGCCCAAGGGCGACCCGGAAAAAAGCAAATATGGCGCCGAGACGACGCCCCTCAAGGTCGGCGACACGCTGTATCTCTGCTCGGCGACGAACATCCTGATCGCGCTCGATCCGGCCTCGGGCAAGCAGCGCTGGCGGTACGACCCGGGTGTGTCCGACAAATGGATTCCGTATACAGCGGCGTGCCGGGGGGTGAGCTACTACGCGGTGCCGCAAGTGGCCGCCGACGCCGCTTGCGCCACCCGGATCATCGAAGGCACGCTCGACGGGCGCCTGATCGCGGTCGATGCGCGTACTGGCCAGCCCTGCGCAGGTTTCGGGACCAACGGGGCTGTCGATATCAAACGCGGCATGGGCAAGGTCGCGCCTGGCATGGTATCGATTACCTCGCCGCCGACCATCGTTCGCGGCGTGATCGTGACAGGCCATCAGGTGCTCGACGGACAGGAGCGCAGCGCTCCGTCAGGCGTGATCCAGGGCTTCGATGCGGTGACCGGCGCCAAGCGCTGGGCGTGGGACATGGTCAATCCGCAGTGGGCCGGCGATCCGCCTGCGGGCCGGCAATATGCACGGGGCACGCCGAACATGTGGACCATCGCCAGCGGCGACGAGGCACTTGGCCTCGTCTATCTGCCGATGGGCAACTCGGCCGTCGATTATTGGAGCGGCAGCCGCAGCCCGCAGGAAAACGCCTTCTCGACCTCGCTCGTGGCGCTTGACGTGACCACCGGCAAGCCTCGTTGGCGCTTCCAGACGGTCCGCCGCGACGTCTGGGATTATGACCTCGGCGCGCAAGCGACCCTGATTGATTTTCCCAGCGGCGGCGCCTCGGTGCCGGCGCTCGTCCTGCCGAGCAAGCAAGGCGACATGTACGTGCTCGATCGCCGGACTGGCCGACCCTTGTTCCCGGTGCAGGAGCGCGCGGCGCCGCGCACGGGCGTCGAGCCGCAGTTGCGCAGCCCGACGCAGCCTTTCTCCAGCTTCCACACGCTTGCCTTCCCCCGTCTTCAGGAACGCGACATGTGGGGGATGTCGCCGATCGACCAGATGATCTGCCGCATCCAGTTTCGCCGCGCTGAGTACAGGGGGATGTACACGCCGCCGACAGCCGACCGGCGCTTCATCGAATATCCTGGCTACAATGGCGGGACCGATTGGGGAGGAATCGCCATGGATCCGGTGCGCGGGGTCATCGTCGCGAACTACAACAACATGCCCAACTATAATCGCCTCGTCCCGCGAGAGGAAGCGAAGCGCCTGGGCTTTCCGGTTCCGCGCAGCGAGGCGCGCGGCGGCGACATGGGCGAAGGCGGGCATGGATCGCAAGATCCGCAGGCGGGCACGCCCTACGCGATTTCCGTTAACCCGGGCTGGCGGCTGCCGCTTACCGGGCTGCTCTGCAAGCGCCCGCCCTATGGCGGCATCCGTGCGATCAATCTGCGCACCGGCCGCACGATCTGGGATCGGCCCTTCGGCACGGCAAAGCGTAACGGGCCCTGGGGCATCCCCTCAATGTTGCCGATCGACATCGGAACGCCGAACAATGGCGGCGCCATTGTCACGGCCGGCGGGCTCATCTTCATAGCTGCAGCGACTGACAATCTGATTCGTGCGATCGATCTGCGCACCGGCAAGACAGTTTGGAAGGACACGCTGCCCGCAGGCGGGCAGGCGACCCCGGCGGTTTA
>NZ_LARW01000064.1 GCF_000971055.1 Sphingomonas sp. SRS2 | reverse complement strand
CGGGGTGGAGCAGCCCGGTAGCTCGTCAGGCTCATAACCTGAAGGTCACAGGTTCAAATCCTGTCCCCGCAACCATCGATACCAGCGACAACAAGTCGCCAATATGCCCGGCCCCCGAAAGGGGACTGGGCTTTTCTTATTTGAGGCGAATGTAAGCATCGCCGACATCACCGTGACCGGCCCCCACCGAGTGGTCCGAGCGGATTGTTAGTGCATTGACGCCTCCATCTCCAGTGTTGGCCGTAGGTGGAGCGAAGCGGAACCGGAGGGCGACACTGGAGATGGAACGGCCTCCGGCGC
>NZ_LARW01000063.1 GCF_000971055.1 Sphingomonas sp. SRS2 | reverse complement strand
CTTTCATATTATGGAAGTATTAGGAATTTTATGAACGCCCTCGCCTCCGCCTTGTCCGATGGAAATCTCGCTGGCCGTGTGTTTGATGAGCGTCAACTCGGCGAGGCCGTCGGCGGCGGCTCGGCACGTCGCTATGCGCTCGTCAATCGTGCGCTGAAAGATGGCTCGCTCATTCGTCTGAAGCGCGGAACCTATCTCCTGGGAAGCCGATATCGATCGGATGCCATTCATCCTTTCGCGGTCGCCCAAGCTTTCCTACCGGGAAGCTATGTTTCCTTCGAGACCGCCCTCGCCCACCATGGCTGGATTCCCGAGGCGGTCTACAGTACCGCGAGCGTGACCCCTAGGCGAAAATCGCTGGAATTCGACACGCCCCACATGGGCCGCTTCACCTTTCACCCCCTCGCCATCCAAGACTATCAGTATCTGGTCGGCGTCGAGCGGGAGAAGTTCGGCGCCCTCACTGCTTTTGTCGCGAGCCCTCTGCGGGCCCTCCTCGATCTCGTCGCCCTGCGCAAGCAAGGCTGGACAGGTCTCGACTGGCTCACGAGCGGGTTGCGGATCGACGAAGACCGCCTCCTCTCGCTCAAGCGCAAGGAGTTGGCGAAGCTGACGCCGGTGTACAAGCACAAGCTGGTCAACCACTTCCTGCACGCACTGGAGCTTGCTCTGCCCGCGAGCCGGCCGCGTTCGCCGAAAGGCCCCACTAATGATTGAGATTATCCAGAAGAAGCTGCGCGATTACCGCGCCGCCAATGCCCTCGAGGAAGAGAATGCGACCAAAGAGATCATCCAGGAGATCGCGCTCTATGCGCTCTGGCGCGCCGATTTCTTCGACGTCGCCCTCTTCCAGGGCGGAACGAGCCTGCGCATTCTCCACGCACTTCCGCGCTTTTCGGAGGATCTGAATTTTCTGCTGCGCGCGCCCGACCCGGAATTTCGGTGGTCTCCATACCTCTCCGCGCTGGTCGAGGTGTTCGCTCAGTTCGGCCTGAAGCTCGAGGCTCAGCCCAGAGACAAGATGGACCGGGCGGTGCGCGAAGCGATCCTCAAGGACGATTCCATCGCGAGCCAGCTCAATCTGAGCTTTGCGGGGCCAGGGCGTGCCAGGCCGATCAGGATCAAGCTCGAAATCGACACCAATCCGCCGGCCGGATCGGGGGAAGCGACGACCTTTCTGGATTTCCCTGCCGATTATCAGGTGCGGCACCAGAATCTCGCCTCGAATTTTGCGCTGAAGATCCACGCGCTCCTTTGCAGGCCCTATTTGAAGGGTCGCGACTGGTTCGATTTCTCCTGGTACGTCGCGAACGGCATCTATCCGAACCTCCCGCTGCTCGGCGCCGCGCTTCTGCAGACGGGTCCGTGGCAGAACGAGGTGCTGGAGATCGACGGCGTCTGGCTCGTCCAGAGCCTGAAGGCGAAGATTGGGGCGATCGACTGGAGCGCGGCCGCTGCCGACGTAGAGCGCTTCCTGCGTCCTGCCGACGCCAAGTCGCTCAGCCTGTGGAGCGAGGCCTTCTTCGACGCCAAGCTCGCTCAGCTCGGCCGGGCCGCGTCGAAATGACAGCCGAGCCGCCACGCGCACTAGATCGCCATGAGGCGTCCCTCGGCCGAAGGGGCGGCATGCGAGGTCATGTCTGATGACCCGCGACCTGCTTCCGATTTCAAATAATCTTCCGCCCGATCTGCTCTCGGAGATTGAGGGCGCGCGCGACACGCTGGCGGCGTCCAAGGCTCATTCGACGCAAAAGGCCTACGCCACGGACTGGCAGCGCTTTTGCGACTTCTGCGACGCACGCAATGTCGAGGCGCTGCCCGCGCATCCCGACATCGTCGCACTGTTCGCGCATGTCGAGGCCGAAGCGGGCATCGCGCCCGTCACGATCGGCCGTCGCGTCGCGGCGATCAATCACCATCACAAGGAGGTGGGTCTCGCCTCGCCCAGTGCGCGGGACGCTGCTGGCGTCATCGCCCAGATGATGGCGGGCGTGCGCCGTAAATATGCGCGCAAGAAGGACCAGAAGACGCCGGCGGCGGCGGATGTGCTCACCGCCATGCTCGCGACCATCACGGGCTCGGGCTTGCGCGCCAAGCGCGACCGGGCGATCCTGGCGGTCGGCATGGCGGGCGCGTTCCGCCGTTCGGAAATCGCCGCCATGCTCTTGTCCGATCTCGCCTTCGAGGCGGGCGGCGTGCGGATCACGATTCCGCGCTCGAAAGGCGATCAGGAGGCTGAAGGCCAGGAAATTGCGATCCCCGAAGGCCGGCATATCCGACCAGTGAGCTTGCTCGGCGACTGGCTGGAGGCAGCCGATCTGAGGGGTTCCGATCCTGTTACCGGCAAGCCGCGGACAGGCCCGGTCTTCCGCCGGCTCACGCGGGGCGACGCAGTTACGGCCGATCCGATGACAGACAAGACCGTATCCCGCTTAGTGAAAACCTGCGCATCGGCAGCGGGCTATGACCCGGCCCTCTTCTCCGGCCATTCTCTCCGCGCGGGCTTCCTTACCGAGGCGGCCGCGAGGCGAGCGAACCTTTTCAAAATGAAGGACCATTCGCGTCACAAGTCGCTCGATACAGTTGCAGGCTATGTCCGCGATGCGGCTAGGTTCGAAGACCATGCCGGCGACAAGTTTCTTTGATGCCGGGTTGCGCGGCGCCGGCTAACCTGTCTCGCAGCGAAATCCAACAACCTTGAAGAGCCGGCAATGAAAACGGCGCCAGAATGGCAGGCCTATGCCATGCCGAATTACCATCCGGCGATGGCCCAGGCATCCACAGCTCTGCAACAGCGCATCCTTGTCGACTCCGCCTATCGGTCTTTCGACCGCCCCGCGAGTGGAATTGCGCCGTGAAAGCCCAGACGAGGTTCAGAGTTCGATCAGTGTGTAGCCACGGTCAGAAAGGAGCTTCTTTGCCCAGGATTTGCTGATCGCCACTCCCTCGGCGCGCAGCGTGATTGCATCATCGGCCCGATCGAAAAGCGCGATGCATAGCTCGTCGCTATCGAACCGCGATCGGTACTGAATGCCGTCAAGGCTCGTGTTCTCATAAACGCGGGCGGAAATCTGCTGCGGCACCGCATAGGCGCCTGGATTGTCAACCGGATCGAAGTCGGCCGAGACACTCGCAACGGTAGTCCTGAACCAGCCGAGGCCCGGTCCATGGACCTTGGCCAGTCGGATGGGCCTGGTCGTAATGAAGGTTGCCGCGCGTCTCCTGGCCACCTGATCCCAAAGGACATCCCGGTCGTTTGGCGTCCGCAGCAGAGTTTCCGCGAAAGGACCTATGAGCGTCTTGCCAAGATAGAGAACACCGAATTTGCCTTCTGGATCGTCCCACCGCCAGGTCGCGTCCATGCGGCCATACCATCTGGCAGCGACCGTCGCGCCGTGAACCCGATGGAGCACCCTGCCCGTAGCGGTCGTTGCAACGGGAATCCTCCCTTCCGCCGCCATATTCGTCAGTCTTCGAGGGCACGGGCGAACCGCACGATGCGTTCGACCTCTGCGTCGCTGCCCTTGAGGAGTTCGATGGGGCTCATGCCATCAAGACCTTCATCGCCGCCGATGAGGAACTGCAGGATGGCCCAGCCAGTCGTATGCGGAGCGGCACTGAGAACCTTCGCAATTCCTGGGAGGATCGCGTTGCCGTCGAACTGGAACACCGGGAAAAGCTTGGTCCCATTGTCCTCGACCATCAATAATCGCCGGTCCTTCACAGCCTTATAGACGGCCTGGATCGTCTTGTGTCCGAGCAGCGTGCGCACCCTCTCTGCAGTCAGCGCGCCGCCCGCCGCGTCGATCATCCGTCGCTTGAAAGCGATGGCATTCGTGATCCTCTCTGCAGCTTCCGGGTTATCCGTTTCGACCGCCGGAATGCCAAGAGCGAGATGAAAGACCAGGCTGGGCACGTCGATACTGCTGATGGCGGCGGCCTTTGCCGCCGCCGGCATCATTTTAATTATGCGGTCGGTGCTTGCCACGATGCGGTCGTGGAGGACACGATCCGCATCTACGAAGCCCATATTTCCCGGACGAACCATTTGATCATTCCTGTTGAGTCAGTTACATATAGATTGAAATCACCACAGTTTCAACCAGGGCATTACCCGCCGGCTTAGTTCGCTGCCTGGTGAAGCGTTGCCGGCACCTCGTCTAGACATCGAAGGTGGGACGTAATGCGTGCGCGCCGCTTCATTCGAACATTTCTGACTATGGTGGGGGCCTACGCCTTCCTTTGTCTCTAACGCGCGTGAACTCCTCAAATCAGGCTTGTTGAAAAACCGCGGTCACGGCAGGCATGGTGTCCGAAGGACTCAGTCAACGGCCACCTTTATCGAAATATTCCGGCGGGCAGAAACGTAGTCTCTTGCGTGCCTCTGCTTAGGCACACTGCGCCAGCACCAGACGGATTGCGAACAAACGGTCCAGCTTTGAGAAGAATAGCCTTGGTCAAGTTTGCAACCAAGGCTGACGAGTTGCATCGCCTAGATTTCGTTCTCAATACCAGGCTTCGAAGGTGTTGGTATCGGTGTCGTCCGGGAAAAGACGGCGGAGCGCCCGAACAAAGGTGAGCGCTTCACGTCAGGCGATGCTGTATTGCGCGCTGAACGGGAGAGCGAGCTAGCACCGTGCTCATATGCCGCAACCAGTTCGACCAGTCTGCCTTCATCTTGACGGCCACGCGATGGCCCCAGAACGAGAGCGCTATATGGGGCTCGGCGCTCTCCAATTCGGCCGCATGGGAAGCGTTCCATCTGGGCGCCTGCGGAGATCGATACCGTTGCCGCGACCGCGCGTGAACGTCATCGGGAGTGTGACGGTCTCATAGGTGGCCGAAAAACCGAAGAACGCTTTCTGGCCGTACCAGCGTTGACCTTCCGCAACCTTCATCTGATAGGTGCCCGGTGGGACTGCGACGGTCGCGTGGTCGTTCTTACGAACATAAACCGAGATCACATGCCGCCCGCTGCGAGGTTCAAAGAGCTGGACTACCGCATTGGCGTTGGACGTCGTCACCGCCATGCGCGCGGACGCAGACACTGGATTGACGGCAGAACTGACTGTAACGCTGCCGGTCTCCGGGAACGGCAAGTCCGGTCCCGAATGGGGAAACCATCCCTCCCGCTTCAGGGAGTGCCAGGCCGGTATTGCGACCAACAGAAAGCACAGCGCGAACGGCAGCCAGCGAAATATGCCACGACGCTGAGGGCGGGAACTGCCATTACCGGCTGCGCTGCTGTTCGAAGCCATGGTTGACGGGATCGAACCAGGCTCCCTCGACCCGTCCGGCGCGGTCATTCCATCTGGTGTCTCTGGAGCGAGCACGGTAGCGCTCGCGCATATAATCCCGGTCATCCAGTCCCATCGCCGATTATCCTTCGAAGGCGATCTGAAGTGACTCTTCCCGAAGCGGGCCAACCACCCGAAGCACCGCCGGGATGGTGGGCCGAGCCGATGCGGGAATGCGAAAGGTGCGATAGCCCGCACCAGATGTCATGGCGTCGCGGATGCGGTTCCTCGCCGCGCTATGCGACCAGTCATCGACTTCGATGAGAGCAACCACCTTGCCAGTGGTCGGGTCTTGAACCACGAAGTCGACGATCTTTTGCGAGAACGCATTGCGATCGGCTGGCGAAGATCGTCGGCCAGGCCGTGCCGGCGCTTTCAGAAGCGCGCCCATCGCCACCTGCGCATGGAAACGATACATGGGGAAGATCTCCTCGAGCACGACGAGCATGGCCTCCTCGCGCCGGGTCATGAGGGGTTTGGCAACAGGTGCTGGTGGACCGGACAGTCCAAGGGCTCCGCCCAGGATCGCGAACAGGATCGCAGCCGAGCCCACAAGGACGAGCACCGGCACGATCGAACCCAGCATCGAGCCAACGATATTCAGCTTTTCCATGGCCGCGCTCTCAGCCCCAGCCGTCCCGCCTGCCTTCGCCATTGTCTCGCAGGTTTCGCCTGTCGAGCGCCGAGCGGCGAATGTTGAGCTCGATCTCTTCGCCCTTGCGGGTAATCTGGACGTCGCGCGGGTCGATATTGTTTCGTCGGGCATAGTCGTCCGCCGCCTTCTCACTGCCGAACTTACCGGCCTGCTCGAAGTCCCAACCCATTGTTCGTCTCCTTCTCTTCGCCGCGGGCACCACGCCGGCGGTATGTCCATTCACAAGTCGAGCCCCAGGCTGCGCTCCGGCAGCGGCGGCAGTGGATCGCTGCGATCGGACTTCACGTCCGGCGGCGCCTTCGGATTTTTGGCAGCTGACGCCGAGGCCGAGTTGTCGGGCAATGGCGGCAGGTCGGTTACAAGCGGCGGGAGATCCGAGAGGTCGACGCCGTCGATCGGTCCTGGGTCGAATTTCTCGCGGGGCTGAGCGCCGGGTCCCTTTTTGCCGTCGATATCGAGACGGCCGAGCGTCTCGAGCGCGGAGGTCTTATTGCCCGGATTCATGTCGAGCTGACGCTCGAGCTTCTCCTTGTCGTCCACGATCATGGTCAGCTCGTCGCGCACGCGGGTGACGCCGACGTTGAAAAGGCGCTGGTTCGAGAGGTTGACCGCTCGCTCTCTGTCCAGGGCGTCGCGGGTGCAGGCAAGTCGACGATGCTCCAGGCGGTGGCGCGGGTCGCGGAAGCGGAGGGGCAGACGATCACCGGCCTCGCCTTCCAGAACAAGATGGTGGCCGACCTCGCCGAAGGGGCCGGCATCAAGGCGCAAACGATCGCGTCGTTCGTGCTCGCGAACGAGCGCTTCATCAGCGAACGGGACACACCTCGCTACGAGGCAGCGCGCGAGAAGCTCGCCGGCACCATGTTGCTGGTCGACGAGACGTCGATGGTCTCGAGCAACGACATGCTCAAGCTCCACCTGATCACCGCGGCCCTGGGCGTTGACAAGCTTGTGCTGGTCGGTGATCGCCAGCAGCTTTCCTCGATCGATGCCGGCAAGGCCTTCGCCATGATCCAGGCGGGCGGCGGCACCACGGCCCGCATGGACCAGAATATCCGTCAGCGCACCGACCAGCTGCGCACGGTCGCCGCGCTCGCCAATATCGGCAAGGCCGGTGCGGCGATGAAGGTGCTGGGGGATCGAGTGGTCGAGGCGGCCGAGCCAGCCGCCGCCGCCGCCGACATGTGGCTTGGGCTTGACCCGCAAGAGCGCGAGGCGACTGGCGCATCATGTCTTTCGAGATGCGATCCACCTCCTCGCGAAACTGCGCCAGAGCATCCGTTTGTGCGGGTTCTGACAGCGGCGCTTCCTGTGGAGAGTCCGGCTGTGATGGACGCTGTTCGGCTGCGACCTGGTATGTCCTGCCGCAGTTCGAACAGCGGGCGCATTCATCGACCTCGTCATATTGCTCGGGATCGTAGAGCGTCGCGCAGTACGGGCACATCGGAGCGTTGAACAGCGCCCGGAGATCGTCGGAAAGTTTGTCCATAAGAGCCTCCATCAGGATGATGCCGTGCTCCCCATCTCTCATCGATGAGGATGGGCTCATCGGGACGCGGTGTTGAGGCGGTCAGGGACGGCTTGGCCGCCGCGAAGCGGGCAGCGGGGGAACCGATTTTGTTGCCGGGTAGCGGAGCGAAGCGGCGGCAAAATTGGGGGGACCGCTGGTCCTTGACGGGCGAGAAACACCCAGCGTCATGCTTTGGCGATGAAGCTTCGTCTGATGCCGAGATGTGAGAGCGCGCGTGCTTTGTTCTCCTGCCCCACGAGGGTGTTCGGGGTCAACGGCAAAGCACCTTGGTCGAACGTCCGCGAGGTCAAAGTAGCAGGGATATCGGACTTCCCAGTCGAAGGCTTCTTGGTGGGAATCGTGGTCTGTGATAGGGGCCGGGCCGCGCTGCGAAAACGGTGGTGCCGGGGCTCGAAAACCCTGTCGAAGGCGGTACTCGGTGTGAGCTTCACGCCGGGGTGCCTGCGCATATGTCCAGGTACCCGGGTACTAAAAGCGTAGGCGCACTGTTTCGACTGTGTTTTCGAGCCCCGGCTCCCGCGCCCAGTGCGCGGGAGTTTCCGGGGTTTCATATGGTCCCCGTCCCGATGGCCCACGGCTTTTTGACGTATGTCGGAGGGGATATGATCGAGCGGATCGAAGACTTATCGAAGGCTGATCAGACCACGAGGCGAGCGCTCGCTATCGTCCTGATGCGGGAGGTGCTTCCGCTACTCGATATGTTGGGGGAGAATATCGCGGCCGGGCATCTCCAGCTGGCGATCGACACCGTCATGCGGGATGGCGAAAGCGTGCACACGGAAGGATCATGCTAGGCTGACGATGCCTGTCAGGCCCAGGCCAGCCGTGCACCTTCGCCGTCGTTGACGCTTGCGAGGAGACGCTCGATCCGGGGAAGATAGTGATCAACGCCTCGTGCCACCGCGCGGACCGAGGTTTCAGGGTCGGCAAGCCGGTTGCGGAGTTGGTCGAGAGGGATTTCACCGACGCTATCCACGCCGATATCGAGCGCTTCGAGAAGAGCATAGGCGTTTCCGTAAGCGAGATCGAGTTCGAGCCCGCAATCGGATGTAAGCGCGACTCTGATCGTTATTTCGCCCGCGCTCGAACTGTGATGGACGGCGATCCGGCGTCCCCGAAACTGGGCCTCTTCGACGACGCTGATCACAGCCGGATCATGATCGAACTGCGCTGTCACGGCCGCAAGCGCCAGTGGACAGATGCGTGCCTCGAAGCTGTCCCCGAGATATTCGTCGGGTTCGATCAGGGCGATGCCGATCCGTTCTCCCTCGGTGCGTAGATAGCGCCGGAAGGAGGCGAGCTGACGCGCGGTGATGACCGCGTGCGGATCGGTCGTGTCGTCGGCGGGAACAGTGATGCGGAAGAGGACGGACATGGCCTTTGACTCCTTGAGCAAACCGCATGGCTTCACCCCTCTTTTCTTTGGTCGGAGGGGTGCTGCTGAGCGTCTGTCCTGTCGGGCAGCGTCAAGGCGGTGCGCGGGGGGTCGATGCCCCCGCGCACCGCACCGCGCCAAGAAAGGGAAGAGAGGCCCCGGCGGATGCCGGAGCCTCTCGGAATGCACAGAGGTCAGCCCCTGCGCGCCATGCGCTGCGACGAGTGCGGTGCCGGGCGCTGCTGGTCGAGTTTCACGACATGGAGGGGAACGCCTGCCTGCCGCAGCTTCTGTGCGAGGTTCATCTGGATGCCGGAGCCGTCGCAGACCACCGCTTCGACCGGCTTCAGGGCAAGCAGACGGTCGTTGCGAACGAAGGCGGCCTTGGCCCCCAGCCGGCGGTCGAGGCGGAACATGATGACCTTGACGCCGCGCGCTGCCGCCCAAGCCTGGGCGATCGCATCGCACCCTTTGGTCTGGGCGGTGGTGGCGAGGATCATTTCGGGAATGCGGGCCTTGATCGTGTCGAGGCCCTTCCAGAGCATGTCGTGATCTTCCCAGACCTGCCCCCCCGAAAAGGCGACAACGGGGCCTTCGGGCGTGAACTGCTCGCGGCGCTCGCGTCCCCTTGCGGCCAGATAGTCGCGGGCGTCGATCATCGATGCGGTGACGCCGTGAGAGACCCGGCTTCCCCGGGTCGGCGAATAGGGCCGTCCGGTCTCGACGCGATAGACTTCGGCGGCATGGTCGCGCATGCATTCCATCGCATCGCGGCACCCTTGCAGCGTCTGGCAGAGCAGCTGCGCGTCTTCGACCTGCGTGGCGTAGATCTCGCTGGGATCGAAGCTGCGCGCGAGTTCGCCAAGCTCCTTGGCCGCGTCGTCCTCGCGGTCGCTGATCCGCTTCGCGACGACATGGAAGCTGTTGACGAAGCCCCAGGCGAGATCGCTGGCGAAGGGTTCGAGGCGGGTATCGCGGAACACGTCGAACAGCGTCGCCATCACCATCTCGACAGCAGCTCGGGCCTGCTCCGGATCGGGCATTTCGAGCTGTTCGCTCTCGTCGACCGGCGACAGCTTGGCGCGCTCGTCATACTCGATGAATGCGCTCTCGTAGAGCGGGCTGCGCTCGTCGGTTCCGGTTTCGCTGGCGATGAAGCTGGCGAAATCGGCGAAGTTCGAGAAAGACTTGGTCATGTTGGCCTCCATGGCTTTTGAATGTCTCATCCACGCGATGAGGCCTTGCTCAGGGCATGCGGTGGTCAGGGAGGTCGGGCACGTTAACCGGGAAGCCGGCCGCCTGCGGCCGGACCCCGGTTAACGCCGCCGCGCGGGGAGCGGGGGAACCGATTTTTTCGGGTGGGCGCGCCAGCGGCCGCGCGCAAAAATTGGGGGGGACCGCTCATGCTCGACGGACCGCCAACCCCGCATGCCACACTAGGCAGACACAAGAGAGGAATAGGGGTGTACAACCCTCAGCGGGGAGTAACCACGCAAGCGGGATCGTGACCCGGACGGGCGGAGACAGGCCAGGGGCCTGGCTCCGTGAGCTTGGCCGGGGTCCGCTTGCAAAGCGGGCGGCGGCTTAGCGAATAGAGCCCCGGTCCCGTCCGCGCCGAGCGGGCGGGATGCGCCGATCCAGCTGCCACCCCTCCTGGAACGAGCGACAAGCATGGCTCTCTCGGCCATTGCAGGCGCATCGCGCGCAGGACCGCGGCCTCATATCCGCCCGTATGTTACGAGAAAGGATAGCCCGCGGTACAAAGCGCGGCACATGGTGAGACACAACAGTGAAGCACCATGAAACCAACTCGGAGCGTCGTCATTGCGCTGCAATCGCGTGCGTGCGCAGCGGCGCGTGCCCCCGGCGGTCGGTTCAGTTCGGCCCGAAGAGATCCTCGACGGCGAGCGGGCGAAGATCGGGGGTTAGCAGGTCATGGGCGCATTTGATCGCGGGCGCGCTGGCAAAGGAGGCCAGCACCCAGCCGTCCGGATCGCATGGGTTCTCGACAAGGCCGTAGCCATGGTGGCCATGGAAGACGCTACTGCCCCGCACCCATATGCGGCGGGGCCGGGTCTCTTCATCGGGTCTGCACATAGGAACTCCCCTCCGTCGCGTGAACGAAGGGAAGGCCCCTCTTGCCTCTTTCTTCGGCCTGGGCCGCCGCGCGGCCCAGGCGTGGCCCTGCGACCGGAAGCACGGGCCAGCCAAGCGGGCGTGGTTTCAGGTCGGCCTGATCCAGTCCGCTGCCGCGCACCATCCGATGATGTCGCTGCCGCTGTCCGACACAGCATCGCCTGAGATATCGCGCCAGGGCGATCGCGGCCGATAGGTCGGCATATGCCGCGCGGTCAGCAGATCGAACGTCGCGCAGGTGTAGCCGCTCAGCCGGATGGCGAGCACCGGCTGGTTTTCTGGCGGAAGCGCGGTGAAGACCGAGACGAAGCCGCTGGGGACCGGGCGCAGCGTCGCATCGATCATGGTGCGCGCGAGCCGGGTCTCGAGTTCGCCGGGTTCGCTGCCCCAGGGATGGGCATCGATGTCGAACAGATCGGCGCCGCCCATGGTGGGAACGGTGGAGAATTCGCCGGACCAGCAGCGGCTCTCGGGATTGAGCGCGGCGACATCGGCCGCGAGGCCGGGATCGCCGGTCTCGGCGCGGAGCCAGTCGGTCATGCCGGCGGTGAGCTTGCCCGAGAGCTTGCGGGCGCGGACCGGCGCGGCGTCGAGCTCGGGAAACTCGACCAGCCACCAGGCGAGACGATGGTGCATGATGATGCCGTAGCTATGGGCGACGACACATGGTGCGGAAGCGGCTTGGATCATGATGGTGCTCCGTTCGAGGGGCGTGTGACGGGTCAGTGGACCGACCCGTCGTGCGCGAGGATGGTTTCGGGAGTGATCAGCTGGTGCTCGGCGGCGACCAGCGACCAGGCAGCCGCGAGCTCGTCATAATATTCGCAGTCGACGATCGCGTCGGCGCTGGCTTCGCCGAACTGCGCTTGCTCGAAGGCGCGCGTGTGGGCCGCGTCGGCGGCCTCGGTGATGGCCTGGGCCAGGCGGGCGGCGATCTCGTAGCGGCCCAGGCTGTCGGCGGCCCGGCGAATTCGGGCGACCATGCTGGGGTTGGTGACTTCGATCCCGTGGTCGACCCCGGCGATCTCATCGAAGGTGGCGAGATGGAACATTGTGCTGCCTTTCGCAAAAATGAGAAGGGCGGCCCGAAGGCCGCCCGGAGGGATCAGAGGAACTCGATTTCCTCGGCGACGATGTCGGTGTTGTAATAGGTGCGCCCGTCGCGCTCGTTGCGGCTGTAGCGGATCTCGCCGACGACCATGAGCTTGTCGCCCTTCTTCTTGTGGTTGGCGACGGACTTGCCGAGACCGTTGAAGGCCTTGACCGTGTGGAACTCGTCGTAGGTCTCGGTATAGCCATTGTCGTCCTTCTGGACCTGGCCGTCCTTGATCACCGGCTTGGACGTGACGAGGCTGAAGCTGACGCCGCCCTTGCTGTCGGTGCCGAAGCGGCTGATGTCCGACGTGATGCGGCCCGAGAGAAAAACCTTGTTCATGCGCGTAACCTTTCGCGTTGCGCCAGCGGGCCGATCCCGCTGGGATGAACAATCGCGAAGGCCCGTGATCGAGGGGGCGCCGCACCCGCGCCGCGGCGCGGGGAAACCCCCATTTTTCGAGTGGTGCGGGCAGAGGCCGCAAGGCCTCAACACGGTCGGAAAATGGCGGGTTGCGGCGGTCCCGCACGGGCGTAGCGTTCATTCCACCAAGCGGGTGGCCGGATGGCCTGTGAATGTTCGGCGCGGTGATGAGGTGGCTCGCGCCGGCATCTGGAGAGCTTGCCATCGACGCAGCCTTGGCGCGGCGTTGCCCCGCAGTGCGGGCTGGGCCGAGATCATCGGGACAGTGCGCGAAAGGAGAATGGCTCCCGTCAGTCCTTCGTGATCCGCCGTCAGGCGCCGGCCGGTCGCGGCTCGCCAACCGCCCAGGTGGGCGGCAAAGGATTGGCCGCGAAATCACCGCTGCCGCCGCGTGCGTGGGCGTACTGCACCCGCCTGGCATCGCCTGAGGTGCGGGCCGTTCACCGACCCGTCGGCCGGTGGCGGCGCTTCTTGCGAAAACGAGATCGTCACTCTGCGCCGAGCCGAGGCAGAGCATCGACCAGGGCGCCGGCGTTAACCCTGATGCTTCAGGCCGTGACAACCATGACGGCGGCATAACGGGGGGAGAACCATCGGAGAAGAGCTTGCGGGCGTCGCCGGGCGAGAGAGAACGAAATGATCGAGAACCAGAAATTCCGGCCGGCCCGTGTGATTGGACCGCTGGGCGAGCCGCTCACGATGGAGACGCTGCCCGCGCCGGACACCCGGCGCTGGGTCGTGCGGCGCAAGGCCGAGGTCGTCGCGGCGGTCAACGGCGGCCTTTTGACGATCGACGAAGTCTGCGAGCGCTACGGCCTGACGCTGGAGGAGTTCGCAGGCTGGCAGCGCGCGGTCGATCGCTCGGGTATGCAGGGGCTTCGCGTCACCCGTATCCAGCATTATCGCGATCTCTACGAGCGCCAGCAGCGCTATTGAGCGCGCGGGCTTCCGAGATCCTCAAGGCTTGGACGATCATGACGAACCGTTTCAGCCGCCTTGGCTATCATGCTGCTCGGCGGTGTCGCTGGGTTTGCGGTTGCGCGCGTGTCGGATCCCACGGCCGTGTGCGGCGACGGACAGGTTACGCTCCGGTGGACCGCGCCAGCACCGGTCGACGTGCTTCAGGCCAGCGCTGGTGATGTCAGGGTCGCGGCGGCGACGCCGGTATCGATGCGTGACGCGGACGGAACGGCCTCGGTGCGCCGTGGGGCCGAACAATCGCCCCTATTTCCTCCTGCGGGACACGACGGATAGCTCGGTCACGCGAGTCGCGGAACGGCTCGTACCGCTCAAGCTGGGACCGAACTTCCGCGATATCGGCGGGTACGCTGGAACGGGCGGCCGGCATGTTCGCTGGGGCCTGATCTATCGCGCCGGCGCGACGCCGATGCTGTCGGCACAGGATCAGACGCCTGTGAACGGTTTCCACCTGAAGCTCCTGTTCGCGGCCTTGCCGCGCAAGTAGGGCACGTGGCCGATAGCCGGCATCTCCTCGGTGTCGCGGTCCCCCTGGCGATAACCGGGGTGACATGTGGGGCCATGGCAGCTTCGCCGCCCGCGGCCTCGGTTTCGAGCGCTTCGGCGGCAAGGGGCAAGGCCTTTGCCGAAGAGCATCGTTCGGGATGTCGTGCCGTGGTTCCCGAACGGTTTCTCCCAATCCGGACGCGCCGCGCTCCGGGAATGTCGTCGCCAACGTAGGCTTGACGGCCGAAACGCTGACCTAATGGCTGCGGCATTCGCACAACTTCCCCGAGATCATGAATTTCGAGATCGCGGACGATCAGGTCGATGACCTGTCGGCCTATATGCTGATACTCCGTCACCCCCGGCCGGGACGCCGATAGGCTGGGCGAGAACGAAAAACAGGGCCCGCTTCGCCGGGGAGAGCGAAGCGGGCCCTGCGAGGGGCGTGCCCGGCCGGGGAGGCGTGGGACCGAGCACGGCGGGGGTTCAGCTGACGGTTTCGGGCTCCTCCGCCTGCTCGGTCGCGCGCTGGCGGCGCTGCCGGCGGCCGCTTTCCTGCTGGGGCTCACCGCCACCGAACGCGTGTTCGGCGGAGGACTGGCCGAGGCCGGCTTCGGCGCCCTGGCCGCGCTCGGCGGCCTCGTCGGCACCGGGCAGCGGCGGCAGGCCATCGTCGGCCTTGGGCGCCATCTCGGCAGCGAGATCGCGGCGGCGGGTCGGGCGCGACCACACGATGTTGTAGCTGCCGTCCTCCTGACGGAACGCCGAGATGTAGAGCGGCGCGGCCAGGCTCGGGTCCTCGATCTTGCCGTTGAGGAACGCCTCGCCCGTGCCGTTCGAGAACAGCT
Organism: Sphingomonas sp. SRS2; assembly: GCF_000971055.1. Lineage (GTDB taxonomy): Bacteria > Pseudomonadota > Alphaproteobacteria > Sphingomonadales > Sphingomonadaceae > Rhizorhabdus. The sequence continues at coordinate 42,506 of NZ_LARW01000063.1, read as the reverse complement.
CGAACAGCGCGCCCACCTGCACCCAAGAGCGCGAGGCCGACAGCGCCAGCACCTCGTACTTCGGCGCCTTTGGATTGGCCGAGTGCACCTCGCGCAGCGCGATCGTCATGGCAATCGTCAGCGTCGCGATCTTGCCGACGAAAATGCCGGCGTCATTCTGCTTGATCGAACCGATGTTCATGGGAAAGTCTCCTGGAAGCTGGTCTCGAACACCGTGTCCGAGCCAAATTCCTCCTCCCCACTCCTCTCCTCGGCCGTTCGGCCGAGCAGGCGCGCAAGCGCCCCATCCGAGGCCCGCGTCCGCGGCCTCGGGATTGCCCATGGCGATATGATGGGCTGTCGTTTTTGGAGCTCGGGTCAGGCCAAAGGCGCGGCCCGGCCATGAGTCAATGGACCCCGTCCAGCCAGTTCTCGACCTTGAGCGCGCGTACCCGCGAGAACTCACCCACATTGGCGGTCACTAGGACCGCTTCGAGGGCATAGGCGTGGGCAGCGATGAAGAGATCGTTGGGGGTGATGGGCTTGCCCGCGGCTTCGAGTTCGGCGCGGATGCCGCCATATTCCGTGTCGGCGGGGACTTGGAGCGCAAGTATCTGCACGCTGTCGAGAATGGCTTCGATCTGAGCGAGCAACCGCGGCGATCCCTTTTTCGCGCAACCGTAACGCAGTTCCGCGGCGGTAATGATGCTGACGCAGATCGTGTCCGGCCCGACATCCGCGATCCGCTTCGCGACGGCGCCCTGGGGATTGCGCGCAAGGTCGGACACGATGTTGGTGTCGAGCATGTAGAGGTTGGTCACAGGACGATGGCCTTGGCTGGCAGCAGCGAATCATCGATATCGGGGAACTGATCCTCCGCCCCAAGGGGTTCCAGTCCGGCCAGCACTTCCAGCAAGTTCTTGCGGCGGATTGGCTCGATAATGAGCCGGTCGCCCTCGCGGTGGATCAAAACGCGGTCGCCGGGAAACTCGAAGTCGGCTGGTATTCGCACCGCCTGGCTTTTGTTGTTGCGGAAAAGCTTGGCCTCTCGAGCAGGGGTGAGGTCGGATTGTGCCATGAGGGCCTCCTTGCATATACATTAGCATATACATGCTCCATGGGGTACATTCAACCGATCCGGCGTAAGGCCGCTGCTTGCGCGGCTACACATCGAGATAGCAGTCATGGGCGAGCAGGAAGGCCTCGGCGAGGGATTCGCCTTCGGCGAGCAGGCGCGGCTCGCGCGAGCCGGCCCAGATCGGACGGGGCAGATCGTCGCCCATGGCGAAGCGCCAGCGGGTGAGGCCATTCGCTGCTTCCAGGACGAAGCCGGCCTCATTCGCATCGAAGCGCTCTATGGTCGCTTTCTCGTTACCGAAGTCGGGCATGTCGAGGATCTGATCATGGCCGGCATAGCGATGCTCCCACGGTGTGAAATCCGCAAGCTGATCGGGATGCACGCCAAGAATGCGCTGGTCGATGACGGCCTTGAGCGACCGGAAATCCTGGGCCGGCTCGATCTGCTCGCGAGTGAGCCAGATCCACCCGTCCGAGCCCGTGAGCGGCAGGACGATCCATGAGCCGCGGTTACATTGCCACCCGGAGAGCCCGACTCCCCCCTGCCCGTAGCTGCCGAGGTGGCTCGAATAGCCCGTGAGCATGCGGCCTTCCGGCCATTTCGGCGGCATGGGACCGATGACGCCGCTGCTCCTGATAGTGCTGAACGAGCCGCGATCCCACAGGCTGTCAGGATTGAGCACACGCCGTTTGGGTCTGCCGGTGCGAGGAAGGTCGAGCACGCGGCGCGCCTTCTCGAGCGGATCGTCGTTCTGGCGGGCACTGATAGCAACCTGCAAGGCGAGCGATCCCGTTGCCGGGCTCGGGCTGTTCTCACAGTTGAGCTCGAGAACGGCTTCGTGCCGGACGGGAGACTGGCCGCTCTCCGGCACGACGGTGCGCTTGGCGGTCCAGTCGATGCGCCGGCGGTCGTACCAGCTTTGGGAGAGAATCCAGCTGCGCGCGCGACGCGCATCCTCGGCCTCGGCTTTGGCGAGAATCCGGTCGGGGACGGGCGCCGTGAAGACGACGTGATAGGTCGGCATGGAGATACTCCGGCTTGAGGGGCCTGAGCGGCGCACTCGACGGCGTCCGCCCAGTTCGTTCACGCAAGCGGTGCCGGCATGGCCAGCCATTCGGGCTGGTCGTTCGCGATCGGCAGGTCGTAGTTCGCGGCCTCGGCCTCGGAGAACACGGTCGCGGTCTCGAGCGAGCCGAAGCCTGTCTTGCTGTTCCAGAACAGGAGGCCCTCTTCGGCATCGCGCGTGGCGATGATCATACCGTTCTCGGGCTCGCCGACGCGGCGCGTCAGGGCCTTTTCGAGGCCTCGGGCCGAGCTGGCGAATTCGATGTCGTCCTCGCGGATCACGACGAAGCCGCCGCCGAATTCGCCGGGCCGCATGCGACCGCAGTCGAGCGCATATTCGAACGCGAAGGGTAAGGTGGATCGCGCCGCCGCCTGGATAAGCGCCGCGGCGGCCTCGATGTCGACCTGATCGCCGTGGATCCAGACGCCGACTGTTTCATCGTCGCCGGCAGGGTCGACCTGCACGGTGAAGCCGAGCCGCGGACAGTCGGGGTCGGGGAAGATTTCGAGGAAGCCCGAGAACGGCTCCTCGTCGGTCGGCGGAAAGGCCGCCTCGAAACCCGGCCCCAGCGCGGCGAACCGTGCGGCGCGCTGATCCGGGTCGAGCGAAGTATCGTCGAGCGCCTCGATGGCGTCGTCGATCTGGCGGAGGACGTCGGCCTCGGCGGGCGTGACGGCGAGCGTGAAGCTCGCCTTGGTGAAGTGATTGGCCATGGAGGAAGCCTCGTGGGGAGGGCGCGCGGGAGCGCGCCGCGTGGGCGGCCTCGGTTCATCCCGGGCCAGCCGCTAAGCTCCCCCTTCCCTTTCATCGCGATCGCCGCGAGGACGCAGTGGCGGCTGGCCGAAGGCCAGAAACCGGCCGGCGCTGTCGTCAATCGGTCTCAAAGTCGCGCCAGCGATGGACCAGTTCGATCATCTCGGCCTTGCGATCAAAGGCATCGGGATAGATTGCCCCCTCGTGCTGGCCGAGGAAGCCGACGATGGTGGTGATATGGGTAGCGATCGTGGGATCGACGCCGAACAGATCGGCGATCGGGAAATGGCCGCAATCCTCACCGTTCCACCAGGCAAGGAGGAAGTTCGCAACGCGGCGCGCCTGGCCCGTGTCGGATCGGGCGATCTCGATCAGGCGGTCGAGGGCATTGCGCGCGGCGGTTTTGCTGAAGGGGCCCCTGTCCATGCGATCAGGCTATATCAGGGATGGCGGCGCGTGAACCGTGAACAGGCACGACAAGATCGGGGTCGAGCCCGGGCGAACCCGCCGGGTTCCCGCGCAGGATCCAGGGCATGGGCTGGATGAGCCGTGCCCAGTCGGCGAACGACGGTATCCGACCGAGATCCTCCTGGACATGGAGTTCGCCAATTAGGCGGACCGGGACATCGCGGCCATCGCTGTTGCGGATCGTGACGCCGAAGATAGCCTCCAAGAGGAAGATACCCTCAGCATGGTGGCGCAAAGCGCGATGGCGCGGATCGGCGATGATCTTCTTGGATTCGTCGAACCATTGGTGGAGCGGGAGATAGTCCTCCGGATCGCCGCCCCATCGCCGAACCGAGCTCAGCGCATGATAATAGCAGTGTGACATGGCTAGATCTCGGCCTCGGTGGTGTCATAGTCAATAAAGCGGCAGTTATGCGTCAGCGTGACGGCGCCGCTGGCGACCTCGATGGCGATCGTCCCGCATGCGCCCTCGCCGTCTTCCCAGCCGGCGTGCCGCGCGCAGACGGCATTCTCGGCAAAAGCGGCGAGCGCGTCTTCGAGGGCGATGGTGCGGGTCGAGGCCTGCCCGTTATATTCGAGGCTGTGATGGTCGCAGAGGATGGACGGGAGCGCGGCGTCTCCGTCCTTATCATAGGCGTGGACCTCGCCGACCGTGCCTTCGTCGCCGCCGCCGTCATAATGGATTTCAACGCGGGCGATGCCATGCGCGTTCAGCAGCGGGAGAAAGGCCTCCTTGCAGCGCGCCTCGACGCTTTGGACGGCCAGGCGCGCCGCCTGCAGGTTGGTGTCGATCGGATCGGGCGTGGCAGAAGCGGCCGCCAGAGTATCGGCGTTCATGGTCAAATCTCCTCGAGAATTTTCTGGGCGGCCTCGGCGCTGGCCGGATAGGCGGCGGCGAGGTTGCGATGGAGGATCTCGAAGTCCGGGATGGCAAAGCGCCCATCGCCATTCGGCCGCGTGGCGATGAGCGCGCCTGTCACGATGTCATCGATCCGGTCTCGGTCGATCGTCGGGGCGTTGCCGTCCTCATAGCGCACGGGCGGAGCGAAGCCGGCCTCGGTCCAGCTTGCGAGGCCATCCTGCGCGGCCTCGGTGTAGGCGGCGACGGCTGGGTTCCGCCGATAGGCGCCGGCATCGACCTTGAGACCGAGCGAACAATAAACGCCGAAGTCGTGGCGGTTGGTGACCGTTACGAGCGCGCAGCCCTCGGGCGGCGGCCCGAAACGGGCGATGATCGCGGCACGGTAGGCGGCAACCTCGAGCCGGTTCAGCCGCTCGAAGTGGGGTGTGTGGCCGAGTTGGGCGCAATCCTCGTTGGCGGGGGCGCCGCCGAGGTCGATGATGTCGGACATTCTGGTCTCCCGTCGCGAATGGACAGGGATCCTCAACCCCTCTTCGCTTTACGGCCGCAGGCCGGTGAGGGATTGAAGCTGATAGCAAAGGGCCCCAGCGTTAGACAGGGCAACAGTCCCGAATAATCTGGGCAGACGTTTCGCTTTTGGCAACCATCACGCTTGTCCTGACATTGCTGTTCACCGTCGTGCCGAGTAGAATGCCGGCCCGTCTTTCGCCATTTTCAGTGCCGCGGCCGCTTGTCCAAATCTCTTGGCTCCGTGATCGGGGTGGTCGCCGACTGGCGGGTGATGCTCGATCCGGACATCGTCTTCCTTCTGCTCCTTCCGCCACTGTTGTTTCTCGAAGGGTGGCGGATCTCGCCCGACGACATGTTCGAGGATGGCGCGACCATCCTCGAGCTGGGGCTGGAGTTCGTCGAGGCGCGCGGTGATGCAATGGCCGTCACGCGCGTTCGCCGGACCACGATCGGGGATCTCATCCAATTGACCGCGAACGGGATCATCGTCGTGATGCCGGGTGAGCAGTTACCCACCATCCAGGCCGGCGCCGCGGACTCGATTCGCGTGACGGGCCATCACGAGCCCGGGTAGCTCGCCATGACGGACGACGGCCTTTCCGGCGCGCGACCTCGCCATCCTGCTCGCGATGGGCGTCATCGTCCTGTCGCTGGGCGCGGCGGCGATCGACTTGCCCCTGATGATGCGCGGCCTCGAGATGCCGGCCGAGCCGTCACGCGACGCCGAGATCGAGGCGGCCCACAGCGCGGTGGCCGAAGCCACGATCGCGAAAATCGAAAGGGTGCAGCATCAGCTTGCGGAGGGCCGCAAGGATGCCGACCTCCATGTGCAAGCTGCGTCGCGGCTGATGGATCTCTCACGCAAGCGCATCAAGCGCGAACTGCGGCTGGCCGCGCGCAAGGTGGAGCGCGCGGAATTCTTCCGACGGGTGAGACGGCGCAGGTTTGGCATCGAGGCTGCGCGAAACTCGTTCGCGACCTCGACCGGGCGCAAGCGCGGCTTGCCGGCTGATCGCCGGTTTGAGGCGCCTGGCACACGCGGAGCTGCCAGATTCGGACGATCAGGAAAGGACCCTGAGACCCAGATGCTCGACGAAGGGGTCGAAGTCCCGATCGTTATGGAGGAGGGTCAAGCCCGAGACGATGCACCGGGTCGCGATCAGCGTGTCGATCGTTTTGCGGACGGTGACACCTTTTGCTCTCAAGGTCCGAAAGTTGCGCGCTGCCTCCACGGCAACATCAGGACCATCGATCTCAATGAACTCGAGCGACTGCAGCAGGGCATGGCCACGATTGAAATCCCGGTCGCTGGTAAAGCCCTGGAGAACTTCCGTAAGGATGATATCGCCGATCAGGAGCGGCTCGTTACCAAGCAAGATTTCGAGGCGGTCTGCCTGAGGCGACGGCGTTCCGCGGAAGAAATCAATCCAGGTGCTGGAATCGACAAGGATCATAGGTCCGTCCGCATGGCGTCGAGGTCGCCATTCCATTCGAACTTGCCGCGGGCCGAGCGCAGCTGGACCTGGGACTGGAGCCTGAGGAGGAGACGCAAGCCGGCTTCCACCGCCTGCTTTTTCGTCTTGAGGCCGGTCACCTGAAGGGCCTGGGCCATGAGTTTGTCATCGATTTCGATATTGGTTCGCATGATGTGTACCTTTTGTCACTTTCTTACACATTAGTAGTTGTCCGGGGATCGGGCAATGCTGTCAAAGTCCTGCGGCAAGCTGACTCTCGGAAAAGAAAAAGGCCCCCGCTCGGATGAGCGAGGGCCTTGATCAGTCACTACTCGAGCTTCAGGCCGCGAACGCGTGTTCGGCGGAGGACTGGCCGAGGCCGGCTTCGGCGCCCTGGCCGCGCTCGGCGGCCTCGTCGGCACCGGGCAGCGGCGGCAGGCCATCGTCGGCCTTGGGCGCCATCTCGGCAGCGAGATCGCGGCGGCGGGTCGGGCGCGACCACACGATGTTGTAGCTGCCGTCCTCCTGACGGAACGCCGAGATGTAGAGCGGCGCGGCCAGGCTCGGGTCCTCGATCTTGCCGTTGAGGAACGCCTCGCCCGTGCCGTTCGAGAACAGCTCGAACAGCGCGCCCACCTGCACCCAAGAGCGCGAGGCCGACAGCGCCAGCACCTCGTACTTCGGCGCCTTTGGATTGGCCGAGTGCACCTCGCGCAGCGCGATCGTCATGGCAATCGTCAGCGTCGCGATCTTGCCGACGAAAATGCCGGCGTCATTCTGCTTGATCGAACCGATGTTCATGGGAAAGTCTCCTGGAAGCTGGTCTCGAACACCGTGTCCGAGCCAAATTCCTCCTCCCCACTCCTCTCCTCGGCCGTTCGGCCGAGCAGGCGCGCAAGCGCCCCATCCGAGGCCCGCGTCCGCGGCCTCGGGGCGACCGGCTCAACGGGAGGCCGAAATGTCGGGCGAGCCTTGCCCCCCTCGCTTCTTGAGCGGCAGCCCTGTGTCGCGACCAGCTTGTGGGCCTCGATCCATGCCCCGATTTGCATAAGTGGACTTCGGGTTTGCCGTGCGAAGGGTCTGCGACGAGGTCTAGTGGATCGAGCCGAACAGGCGTTTCTTGGCCTCGGCCTGGTGGGCGCCGTCCTTCACGCCGACGGTGGCATCCATATCGGCCGCGAGATCGGCTGCGAGCGTCAAGGGAACTTCGGCATAGACCGCAACGACGCGGACGGCGGCCTCGGGGCTTGGAAGCTCGCCCGGTTCAGTGCCGAGCCAGATCGTTGCCTCGCCTTCCTCGGGCTCTTCCTCGGTAGGCGTGAACACCTGGGCGAAGAAGGTCTGGAGGGGACGGTCCCAGCCGATCACGGCCTTGATGACGCCGTTTCCCGCCCTCGGCTTCAGTTCGTAACGGCTCATCCCTGGCTCCTGCGGATGCGGTGGCCGACACGCCGGGCCGCGCTTTCCGTGCTGCGCAGCGCCTGGCGGACCGCCGCGGCGGCGCGGAGCGCACCGCTTCTCGCAAGAAGGTGACGCGCGCTGCGCAGATGGTCAATCGCCTCGTGCACGGCGGCGCGGTCTGCCGGGCGGGCCGCCCTGATCGATCGCATAGAAGGGTCCTTTCTAAAGCCGCGGTCAGGATGCCGGCGCTGGGGTGACGGGCTCGATGCGGATGTCGATCGCGTTGCGCCCGATGACCGCCGCGAACTGCCGCCCCTCTGGCACGAACCATTGCGCCCTGTAGGAAATGATCGCGCGCAGCCGTTCGACCAGCGCTGCGTCGTCGCCAAGAAGCAGGCGGGTCGCCATTTCCCGTGCATCAAGGAGGAAGCGGTCGTTCTGCGTCTCCCAGCTGTCAGCCTCGCGATCGTCGCTGGCGCAGAAGCAGGATGCTTCGAGCAGCTCGACAAGCTCATCCGGGGAGATCGCGTCGCGCGAGGCGAGAAGGATGTTCGCCTCCTCGAAGCCCCAGTGATGTGCATCGTCATAGTCGATGACGACGGGGGCCGCGACGGTCAGCGTCTCGGGCCGCGAGCCTGTGATCTCGACCACGAGCGCGAGCCGGTCGACCGTCCCGCTTTCGAGGTCAGACAGGGTATCGCTGTCGAAGACATGGGCGGCGCCGTCGCGCTCGATCTCGAACCTCAGCACTGTGATCCGTGGCAGAGCGTCGTACCAGCCATATCCCGCCATCGCATCGTCAGGGTCTGCGAGGCGGCCTTCGAAGCGGCCGTCGCGGGCGAGCGCGAAGGCCGCGCATTGCTCGAGCGGCGCACCGAAATGCTCCATAAGGACGAGCTCGCCAGCTGGTATCAGGCCGGAACCATCGCTCACGCTGTTGAGATCGGCCTTGGCCGGTGTCCATCCGCGAAGGAGCGGCGTCGCCTCGGGCAAATCAACGCCGAGCTGCCGGGCCTCGGCCCATTGGGCGAAGGGCAGGCGATGGCTGCCGAGCGAGGCGATATGGCTGTAGATGATCTTCCGGACGGTATCGCGAAGCGCATCGAGAGCATCGTTCTCGACCATTTCGCCTCGAGCGGGGAGCACCAACTGCAGGGCGGGTGCGTCGACGATGTCTATCCGTGCCCACCAGCTCCGCTCCTTTTCGTCGACCGAAGGCAGGGTGCAGGGAACGGTGAGGCCGTGGAAGTTGATGAGCGGCTGATAGTGGGCCGCGCGCGTTGCGTTGAAGAGGCCGATCCGGACCCCGTCGGTCTCGACGATGACGGCTGCGTCGGCGAGCCAATCCGACTGCGCCAGCTGCGAGCCTCTGAATCGGATCGGCGTCGGGCAATAGCGGGCCGCACCGATGGCTGCAACTTCGAGCGTCTTCGCCCATTCGTCATCCAGAAGGAGCCGGATTTCGGTGCCGAAAGGTTGGTCGCAGCGGGCGACCGGGATGGGAGTACCCGATTCCCAGTCGCCGGGCGCGATCGAGACCTGCCAGGCTTCACCACCGGCGCGCGGATGCGAGCGGATTTCGACCTGGCGGCCGGCGAGGCTGAACACGCCCATGCCGGCAGGGTCTTCGCGGGCGGCGATCTCTTCGTCCCAGCCGGAACGGCCGAGCGCGAGGATCACCGCGGGATCGGCGATCCCGGCGCCGTCGTCGGCGATAACGAGCCATTTCCCGTCCTCGGCCTCGGCGACGTCGAGGTCGATACTCGTCGCCCCGGCCCTGCGCGCATTCTGGACAAGCTCGGCGAGCATCGTTCCGAGCGTGTTGTTAAACAGGCGCGTCACCTTGGTGATCGCGGCCGGATCCACCTGGCTGTGGATGACATTGGGAAGGGGCATCGGGGTCTCCTGGGCAAGAGCGAACAGGCTCACCCCTCCCCTGCCCTTCTCCTCTTTCGCTCGGGCCGGCGCACACACGGACGGCGTCGGCGCAGAGGAGTGAAACGGCCGGGGAACCCACGCTACGCGCAGCGACGTTCCTTCTCGGCCGGCGATTCGATGTTGACGTAGCGCTGGCCGCCCCTGCGGCGTTTGCGGATGCGGCCATCGACGAACGCCTGGGCCCAGCGGCTGGCTTCGTCCGCGCGGGCGGCCATGGCGCATTCATCAGCCTGTTTGAACAACGCATAGGCGAGCGCATATTGGGCGCGCTCGGGCAGGGCGAGCAGCGTCGCGGTGACGGGCAAGGCCCCCTCGTAGAATTCCAGGATATGACGGCCGCCACCATGGTGCATCAGGATGGCAAGGAGGCTCCTGCTTCCAGGACCGGTCGGCCTCGCGATCTGAATGTCATGCGAGCCATAGGTCACGGAGGTCTGGGACGCCCCGGGCTCGCCGCGATGGAAGACGCGATCCTCGCGGTCGGGCAAGGGGTGGGCGAGCACCTCGTAGCCGTCGAAATTGTCGGCGCCGCGGATGCGATTATGTCCGATGACGGTCATGGCAAGTTCTCCTCATCCCCGGGCGAAGGTCGCCGGGTTTGGATGGGCACGGGATGGGCGTGGTAGTCGGTCGGGCTTCAGTCGCCGCGCGGGAGCGGGATCGGCACGGCCTGGCCGCTGGCGAGGTTGATGAAGGCGCCGGCGTGGCCGATGGAACCGCGACCGAGCAGATCGAACAGCAGCGCGAGCGCGTGACTGGCCAGCACTCGGTTGACGAAGAGGGACTGGCGTTCGAGCGCCTCGGCCACCGAGCAGGAGGGAGCATCGTCCTCAGCTAGAGTTTCGTCGGCGAGCTCCGGGAAGGCCTCGAGCACGGTCGGCAGGCGAAGCTTCACATTGCCCGTCGGGCGGCATGGGCAGCCGATCAGATATTGTCCGTCGCTGGCGCGGTTGCCGAGGTCCATCCAATAGGTCGGCACGGTCCTGCCATCGCCAAGGACGGCGCCCAATTCGCGGCGGGCCGAAGCGGTGTCGACGCAGGTGATGAGAATGTCGGTGCCGTCGATTTCGACCGCATCGGGGGCTCGCCCATGAACCGCCTTCCAGGCCAGGCCGTGGGCGAGGTTGATCCGTTCGGTGAGGGTGCGCGCCTTCGAGTTGCCGACATCGCAGCGATAGAAGGGCTGACGGCCGAGATTGGCCTCGGTTACAATGTCGTCGTCGACTACGGTGACCTCCAGCGAACGCGAGGAGATCGCGCGCAGAGCCGTGTCGAGCGAGGCCAGGCCCATCAGCATCTGAGCTCCATTGCCGCCGCATCCCACGAGCAGGATCCGGACCGCGCGATTGTCGAAGATGGCGGGAAGATAGTGGCGCTGGGGCTTGTCAGGCTGCATGGAACATCTCCCGAAAATGGGCTGCGCGGCACGGCGAGGAACATGCCCCCGGCGCAGAGCCGGGCGGCCATTACCGGCCCCGCCGGATGGTCGAGCCGGCCGACGACGAGCGAGATCTTGGTGGCATGGGTATCGTCGGCATCGTCGGTGGCGCTGAAGAATGCGGAGCCCCGCCCGTGGCTATGGATGTCGCAGACCATGTGCCAATCGGGCGGCAGCACCGGGGTTCGGTAAACGAGGCGCGAGGGCGTCGCCTCGTCGACATCCGGAAGATTCACCGCGAACTCACCGCTCGCCTCGTTCCACAGTATGAAGGCGGCCGCTTCATTGGGGAGCGCTGCGCGGAAGTGGTCGAGGATCGCGGCCAGATGCTCGCCTGGGATCAGTCCGCAGCGCAAGTCGGCCTTGGGTTCGCCAATGCTGCCATAAGGGATATGGGCGGCGAAGGGCGGCGAAAGGGGAGCGTCAAGCGCCAGCCAGGGGCGGCGCAGGATGAGCATCACGCCGTCTTTACCAACGGCCAGGCCATGCCCGGCGCGACCGTCACGAAGCGCATCGAGCGCGGGCGATCGTCCCGTGGACGGGACCGGATAACAAGGAGCGGCAGCGATCAGCGCCGCCGCGGTGGGATCGTCGGCGAGCATGGTCATCTCCCGGCAGCGGCCGCAATCAGTCTGCCCACGGTGACGGCGTTAGCCGGTGGGCGAGCCTGTCGTGGTCGGGCGGCAGGATGGAAGGGCTTGAGACGTCGGACCGGGAAACGACTGGCGCCGCGTGCGGCGAGATCATCCCAGAGCCTGACGAGGCCGCCCTTGCCGGTGACGGTGTGCTCCTGGCCGGGATTGGGGTGGGTCGACCAGGAGTCGAACACGGCCCGCTCGTATTCCGCGATGGCGGCAACGCCGAGGGTCTTCGGCCTCGGGATATTGCCCCAACAGAGCCCGCCCTGGATGAAGACGTTGAGAATGGGTGAGTGTAGCACCGGTGTGTCGGCCGCCGGGCGCTCGCTTGACGGGAGCGCGTAGACGCCAAGGCCAGTGCGCGCGGCGATGAGAAGATGCGCGGGATAGGGCACGGTGACGGTCGTGCGTCGCGCGAGCGCACGAAGCCCCTCGGGTGGCGACGACAGCGCGAAATAGGCGGGGCGCACCTGTGCCGGCACCCACCAGGCGAGCACGTCGGGATGGGACACCAGCACGGTGTCGGGCAGGATCTCAGGGACCGCCGTGCGGCCAAGGGCCTCGGTCCATCGGCGCAGCTGCGCGCGCGACAAGGGCACGCCGGCGGCAATGGTCGGATGGCCTTCCGCATCGTGCTCGACGGCATGCATGCTGGCGAAAGCCATCGTATCGTTCCTGGGCGCACTGTAGGCGTTCGGAATCGTGGACGTTCCCGCTTGATAGAGCAGGATAGCGTTAGTCAGGAGGAGACCGCCGCCGGTGGCTTCGAAGTGGCTGCTGTGGTCGGACATGAGGGCCTCACGGGTTGGGCGGGTCGAAGCGGACGAGGTGCTGGGCGGCGAGCAGAAACTGGACGCCGAGCCGCAGGCTCTCGAACCAGTCGTCGATCCGACTCACCTCGGGCAGCGGGCAGATGCCGCAGACATCCATGAAGCCCATCTCCATGCCGTGGCGGGCAACATCATCGAGCTCGCGCGCGAACTGCTCGAACGGAACGAGCGTCAGCGGTGGCAGAGACGAACATTCCTCGATGCCCGGCACATATTCGTAGAGAATGTCGGTATCGAAGTGCCAGGCGTTGCGCTCCGAGGCGAGGCGGTCGAGCGCCTTGTGCCCATCGCGAAGTCGGCGCAGAGCGGCGCGAAGGGTTTTCGGGAGGCTGGCGGCCTTCGCCGCGTTCGTGCCGATCATCCAGTCGGGGCGGCGCGCGTTCATCTCCGAGGGCAGTGTCTGCTCTGCGAGTTCTTCAGCACTGAGACCGTGATAGGCGGTCAGGCTTTGGCGCGCGCTCTCGTCGTCGATCTCGCCGTCCCAATAGTACATGGAGATTTCATCGAAGAGATCCTGATAGCCGAAGACCGGAAGCGCGGTGCCGAGCGTCTCCCCGAGGGCCGCGTAGGCGGCGGCGCGCCAGGGAACGGGCGCGTCACCGGTTTCGATCCAGCCTAGATCCAGCTGCCCCAGGCTCTCGCAGACCAAGGCGATTGCCGGCGGATTGTCGTTTTCGCCGGCGAGGACGGCGACCCGCAGATCGACGAGTTCGATTGGCGCCAAGATTTCGAGCACCGCGGCATTGAAGACATCTTCGATTCGCTTGCGGGCGCCGACGCGCGTGTATCGTCTGGTCGTTCCTTCCCGTGCGGCCACCCACCGGCCCATCAGCTTGTGATGATTGCTGAGCGGCTGATCGAAGGTGGCGGGGATGTCTACGGAGAGCGCGACGGACCGGCCCGCGAGATCAGCCGAGCGGGGCGAGCCTGAGACCGACAGGGGGCTGAAGCGGCTCCGCCGCTTCGCCCTTATGAGGGACTTCGGGGAGGATTCGCGCGTGAAGGGCGAGGGCCTGGGCGCTGCAGGGAAGCTGGGGGAAGCCGGTCGTGTTGCCATCGTCGTGCTCGATCCATTCGAGGAGCGTCTTGCGCGGTGCGGCGGGGATGGCCGCGCTCTGGGAGCGGGGCACGGGTCAGCCCTTGGTGCCGACGGCGCGCCGATACTCGATGACATGCGCAGCGCCCGATACGCCGGCGTCGACAATCTCGGCGTTGAGGATCGGCGGATAGAGGGTTGCATGGTAGGCACGCAGGCCGGCGGCATCGTCAGCAAGATGCGGCGGCACCGGAAGGTCGATGCCGTCATATCGGTAGGTTCGGGTCAGGTGGTTGATCTGCATGGCGGCCTCCTGGGCGTGGGTTCGGGAGAGGTTCGAGGGGCTGCCTCACCAGAGGCTGGCGGGCTCCTCGGCCTTGGCGTCGGCGGGCGGACTGGCGGTAGCCGGAACCTTCGCGGCCGTGGAGGCGGGCTTCGGCGTGGACGTTGCGGCCTTAGCCTTGGCGGCCTCGGCCGCGGCGGTGCGGGCGGCATCAGCGGCCTCGCGCTGTTCGGCGAGCTGGTCGGCGAGTGTCTTGCGGATCGTGATGAGCTGTCCGAGCGCGCCGTCTTCGCCCTTGGCGAGTTCGGCATCGATCTCCGCGGCGCTGGCGGTGAGCGAGATCGGGCGGGTCTCGCCGGTCTCGAGCTTGTGCGCGGCGCCTTCCACCTTGCGGGGAATGACGGTCAGGGTGACCGTGTCTTCGGGGCCTGCCACGAGATCGAAGCCGAGCGAGTAGCGCGCAAGCAGTGGGAGCAGGTTGGAAATCAACATGGGTCCAAATCCTTGTCTATGTGAGCGTTGGGGGGTTATGCGGCGAGCTGCTTGATCGGGGCGGCGGCCGGCGGCGCGGCCTTCACCGGCGGCGGCCCATATTGACCGTCGAGCGTCATCGAACTGGGCAGGCGTCCGGCCCAGTCGAAGCCGGGGCGGTTGAGCATGCCGGCGATGAGGTCTGCCTTTTTGGCACTGAGCAGCTTGGCGAAGCCCTTTTCGCCGACATGCGCGACCAGGCCGGATTCCTGGGCGATGAACTTGAGCTCGTCCTTGGTGTAGCGCTCGAGAAAGGCCTTATCGACCTGCCAGACGTCGCGCAGATCGACGTCGAAAGCGCGGGCGAGGTCGGCGACATGCCCGAAGGTCAGCACGTCCTTGGCATAGGCGGCGCCGACAGCGGACAGCACATTCGCTGCCTGCGGCTCGGACAGCGCTCGGATTTCTGTGATCTTGTCGCCATAAGAGATGTCCGGGAAGGAAGCGCCCACGAGGAGGCCGGCACGGGCCTTCAGGGTCTCCGCCTTGATCTGGGGAAGCGTGCCCGACATCGCGGCGACGAGAATGGCGGTATGGGCATGGGCGACATTGGCCGCGAGCGCGCGGGCCACCGCAGTCCGCCAGGTCGCCTCGCGCAGGTCGCTGGTGCGCCCGGCGATCGATTTGACGGTGACGGTCGACTTGTGAGCGCTCGAACCGCCGGCGGTCGATGGCAGCGGGGTCTGCGGAGCCAGGGGGCGGGGTTCGGTTCGGCCGGGGGTTTCGGCGCGATCGACGGACGAGACTTCGGTTTCGGACTCGCTGTCGTCGAGACCGTCATCCGCTTCGCCGTCACCGTCGTCTTCGTCGGCAGCGGGCGGAGCCGCGGCCCGTGCCGCCTTTTCGGCGCGCTCCTGCTCTTCGAAGCGGATCGCCTCGGCGGTCTGGGTCTTCAGCTCGAAGCATCCGGGATTGGTGCAGTGCCCGTCGTCGACATGGGTCTCGAAGAGAGTGCGCTGGGAGGCCGAGTTGAACGGACAGGTTGTGCATTCGGTTTTGTCGAAGCAAGCGGCGGCGAGGTTCTGCGTGACGCGCATGAGGAGATCGCGCGTCTTGCTGACGTCCAGGCCCGAGGCGAGGATCGTCTCCAGGGCCTTGTCCTGCTTGTCGGCGGGGATTGCGGCGAGAAGCTCGGCGTGACCGACCTTGATCCGGCGTTCGTCGAGCGCAAGCTTCACGGTTTCGGACAGCTCCGCCAGCGCCAGACGGCGATCGAGCTTGCTGCGTGACCAGCCGAGCCGCCTGGCGGCTTCGGCGCGATCGTTCTGGCACGCCGCGAGGTAGCGGACGGCGGCATCGGCCTGTTCGGTTTCCGAAGGATCATCGCGGTCGTCATTTTCAGCGATGGCGGCGTCCAGAGCCTGCTGGTCGGTCATCTCCCGGACGATGACGGGAACCTCGGCATCCGCGCCGTAGGCTTCGAGAGCAGCCCGATAGCGGCGCTCGCCCGCGACGATGGCAAAGACGTCCTCCCTGCCGGGCGCGGGGCGAAGCAGGATGGGTTGCAGGATGCCGCGCAAGCGGATCGAGGCTACGAGGTCGTCATGCTTTTTCCTGTCGAAATAGCGACGGGGATTATCGCCCTTCACGATCAGGGAAAGCGGCAGCGTGTTGACGGGGGTCGGTTGCGGAGCGGTCAAGGCGGATCTCCTCGTGGAATGCGGCAGGCTCGCCCTTTCGGCCGCGCGCCTTCATTCTGGCGAGCCTGATGCTCGCCTTCCCCCTTGCCTTTCCTGGCGCTGAGGACCGGAAAGGTGGTGGCGGTGGCGTTCGAAGGAGCAGTCGTGTTGGAGCCGGCGGGCTCAATAGTCTTCGGCGAGCATGACGGTGAGGACGCGGCGCGTGATCGAGGCGTCAGAGGGATCGTCCGAGCCAAATTCCAGCGCCAGGTCGTAGTAGTCGATCTTGAAGAAGATGCGTTCGCCCTTCAGATCGAAGCCGCCGAAATCCCGCTCGGGCCCGTCTCCGGGCTTGAACGCATAGCGGCGCACGGCCGCAAGCAGTTCGGCCTGGGCGAGGACTTCCGCGATTCCGACATCGTCGCCGGTCAACCGGGCGAGGCAGTTACGGGTCACCATGATGCGAGCGTTGGGATCGAGGCCCTGCCGGCAACGGTCGTTGAGCCTGGCGATCCGTTCAATTGCGGGAATTGTCATGTTGCCTCCAGCAAGCCGAGGGCGTGATGGCCGATCTACGCCCTGGGATAGCCAGGGGCGACCCGGTCGAGACGGCCATTCCAGCGCCAATGATCGTGACTGATTTTCGCATGTTGCGCTGCTGCAATCTTGGTTCTGCAGCGCCTGAGACGCTGATCACCGCGAGCGACCCGGTTGGCCGGGTCGTTGCTTTCGGAAACGCTGGTCGAGCCGCACTAGCGAGGCGGTCGATGTATATTCGACGGCGGATGCCGTCGTTTTTTGCGACGCTCTTCGTTACATAATCCAAAGGAGGCGACAACGGGTTCGGATCAGCTAAAAGGACGGTTCGCAGCCGGCTCCCTGTGGACCCGACGCATTGCCGCGATGGCTAAGAGGGCGTCGGCATGAGGATTACTGAGGACGAGACGGCGCAAGCCGGTAAACGGATGGCGACGCTTCGCGAAGCCGGCCATGCGGTGTCGGCGCGTTATGATCGTCGCCGCGCCCGTGTGGTCGTTGGCCTCAATACGGGGGTTGAACTAACGTTTCCGGCGCACCTGGCCGAGGGCTTGGCCGACGCCTCGCCGGACAGTCTGGCTGTAATCGAAATCAGCCCTGCGGGCCTTGGGCTTCATTGGCCAAAACTCGACGCCGATATCTATGTCCCCGGCCTGCTGCGAGGTGTGTTCGGTTCGAAAAAATGGATGGCCCACCAGCTTGGATCCGAGGGCGGAAAGGTACGGACCGCGGCGAAGAATGCCGCGTCGAGCGCCAATGGCCAAAAGGGTGGTCAACCGCGAAAGCTGGCTGATGCCCCCGATCCGATCGAGGCTGAGAATGTTACAAGTTCAGGCCAGTAGCCCGACACGCATAGCCTTCAAGCTCTGGGCCCGGATTGCCATCACCCCCGAACCGACCGGGTTTCGTCGCCACGCGCTTTGCTGCTTCTAAGGCTCGCGTGCCAAGCGCGCGCGCTGCGCCGATCTGTCGCCTGACAGTGTTGATCGGGCGCGTGGGTGGGTACCCCCTGAAGCCTTGTTCCTGATTCCCCGAATTCGGGACGGCTGTTCCTGAAACCCCGATTAGTCATGCACTGTTCCTGAAACCCCGAATCTGGTGTGTGATCTCCCGAACGACTGGCTGCTACCTTAGTACCCTCGGGGCGAGTTCGACGGATGGTAGGTTCGGTGGGACACTTGATTGGCTATCCGATCGGTTCAATATTTTGTTCAGCATTTAGGGGTTGAACCGCTGGTACAAAAGTCGGGCCGATCAGTCCCGTCCGCTCATGTATTTCCTTGCGGATAAGCTGGCGGCGTTTGCCGCCCAAATCCGTGCCGCGACAACCGCGAAGGTTGATGTCGGGCTCCAGACCAACGGGCTGCTGCTTGACGATGCCGCGCTCGATCAACTTGAGGCAGCGGACATCGGTGTCTCGCTGAGCTTGGATGGGCCGCGCGCGGCACAAGACAAGCATCGAACGACGCGCAAGGGGCGCTCGAGCTTCGATAAGGTTCTCGCTGCGCTGGAGCGGCTCAAGAAGCGCCCCAGGCTATTTGCAGGCGTCATCGCCGTCATCGATACCGCGACCTCGCCGGAGGATCTCTTCGCCTTCTTCGACGCGCATCATCCGCCGAATCTCGATTTCCTGCTACCCGACGCCCACCATTTGCGCCTCCCGCCAGGCCGCGCGCTCGATCCCTCGCTCTATGAGCGCTGGCTGATCGGCGCATTCGATCTGTGGCTCGACCATTATCCGCATTTGCCGGTGCGAACCTTTGAAGCTTTGCTCGATGCCGTTTCCGGGCTGCCTTCCCGGACTGACGCATTTGGCTTCGGGGACGTCAGCCTTATCTCGATTGAGACCGACGGAAGCTATCACGATCTCGACGTGCTCAAGGTGACCCAGGACGGAGCGACCAGCCTTGGCGGTTCGGTACGGGATACGCCGATCGCAGACATAGCGACCTCGCCCCGGATCGCAGCGCATCGCGCGCTGCTCAGCAAAGCAGGACTATGCCGCGAGTGCCAAGCCTGTCCGATTGTCGAAATCTGCGGGGGCGGATCGCTCCCCCACCGCTTTGGCACCGACGGCTTCAATCATCCGACCGTTTATTGTCGTGAGATGCTCGCGCTGGTCGAACATGCGCGGGTCCGCCTCGCGGAACTGCTCTTGCCCTCGGATGATGCGCTGGATTCGGCCCTGCCCACTGGCACCGACCTAGCAGCGTTCGATCTCGCGGAGAGTGCCACGGCGATGATGGACGATCTCTGCGCCGGTGCGCGGTCAGCCGCGCGTGACGCGCTGCTGGGGACGGTCCGCGAGTTGCGTGCCACCCACCCCGAACTCGGTCCGGCGATCACGGCGTTCGATGCGCTGTCCGTTTCCGAGCAGGAAGAACTGGCGAGTGCTCCGGGCGCCATCGCGTGGCGGCACACACTCGACATTCAGACCGCCGCCTATGAAGTTCAGGCCGTCGACGGCGCAGCAATCCAAGCCGACGCATCCTATCTGCAGGACTTGCTTGCCCAGCCATCACGCGACGGTTCCGGCTTTCAGATCGGTTTCCCCGATCCCTGGCTTCGCATTCCCTTTGGCGAGGCAATCTATTTTGAGGATGAGGCGACCACCGCTAAGGTCAAGCCGATCGTTGAGGAGGCGCTGCAGATCATTGAGCGCTGGCGCCCGGCAATGGCGCGCGAGATGAGAATGGCTTGCGGCGCAATCCAATTTATCCGCGATCCGCTTGCGCATCCCGACAAGATCGTTTCGTTCAGCGACAACTCGGTCCCAGGTGCTCTCTATGTGTCGGTCCTGCAGGGCGACGATCCGATCGACGCCTACGATCTCGCCGACTCGTTGTTGCACGAGCACCGGCACCAGAAACTCTATCTCCTGGAGCGGCTTGCGCCGACCGTGGCTTCCACCGCGGCGCTGGTCTCCTCGCCGTGGAGAGAGGATCTTCGCCCACCTTCAGGCCTGCTTCACGCCGTGTTCGTCTTTGTCGAATTGCGGCGTTTCTGGCTTCATGTCAGGGACGAAGGGCCTGCCCGCCTCCACAATCGGGCGATCAATCAGCTCCGTGACACCGAGGAGAATCTTCGCGACGCATTCGTGACCCTCGATAGCTGTCCGCTGACCCCACTGGGACGCGAACTGGTTGCTGTCCTCAAAGCCTCCGCCGAACGCGAATTGGCCTGATGCCCGACAATGTGATCACCCTTCCTTTCGATCGGCTTCCGGGAACAGCAGCCGAGCGTCATGCTACGCTGCGCGACTATTTTTGTGACAAGGATGCCTGCGTTAAACGGACTACCGGGGGCTGGGAGCTGACGCTCGGTTGGCCCAATGATGCCGCGCGGCATGTCGATCCCAAATTGTCCGCCGGACTCGCGTGGTGGGGTGAGGGCCTTGAGCGTTCCGATATGGCGCTCTCGATGCGCCGTAGCGGTCGCATTCTCAGTACGCTCTACGACAGTTGGACGCTTCTCAGCTGGAGCGAATGGCTGGAGCGGGCCGGCCTACAGGCTGCGCCGATCGTGGTGCTCCATGTTGACGATCACCGCGATCTGGGCGCGCCGCGGCTGTTCGTGGAGCAGGCGGGTTGGCGCGATCCTATGACTGGCCATCTCGTCGACCTTGCCCAGCCTAATAGCGTTGCAAGCGCGATACGAAGTGGTGCCATCGGCATGGGCAGCTTTCTAACGCCGTTCCTCCACGCATTCCCGACCACCGAGGTTCGCCATCTTTGCCAGCCGCCGAAAGCGGTCGATACTAGAGACTTTCGTGTCGAGCTGACCGAGGAGCAGGACACGCTGCTCGACCCTGGCGCATTGCGCCCCGCTGTCGATCTCGTTCCGGTCGCGCGCGAGACCGGTCCGGGGCGATATCGCATCACGCCTGACCTTGGAGATTGGCTGCAAGGGATCGGCCCTGGACCGATCCTGCTTCACATCGACATGGACTATTTCAACAATCGCTATGATGGCGACAGCGACTGGCTCGACCGGCGCCGAAAGCTCGACCCTTCGCTGGCATCGGTGCTTGATAAGGTCGATGCCCTTGCCGATGCGCTGCACGGCGCCAGGCTCGCATCGCGGCTCGAAGATGTCGTAATTGCCTATTCGCCGGGCTTCTTCCCCAGCGAATATTGGCAGGCGGCGGACGAGCGTTTGCGCGCGGCCTTTGCGCGGCTAGATGTCCGTTAAGCCCTCATCCGCCAAGCAGAGGCAACGGCGCCGAAGGGCCAGCCCGACGCCGAAGCCGCCTCCTGTCGTTGCGCATTCGCCGCTCGGGCCGATCGATCCGGAGAAAGTACGATTGGTCCCGAGCAAAGGCACGCCCAAACGCGGCGGAGGCCCAGGTGGCGAGGCCTGGGCTATCGAGGCCGACGGCGAGCGCGCGGGAACCGTCTTCATCAACCTGATTGAAGAACCCCCGATCGGAAAACATGCCTCGCTCCAGATTTTTCTGAACCGGGAAAGCCAGGGGCGTCAGATCGGCCGTCTCGCCTATCGTGCCGCGTGCGATGCAAGCGAATATAATGTCGTCTACGCCCATATGCGCAAATCCAACATCGCTTCGCGGCGCGCCGCCGAAGAAGCCGGCTTTGCGGACGTGACGCCAGCAGGTCACTCTCAGTTGATTATGAAGCATGTTCGTCGTGAAGGGTCGTCGACCGGAGGCTGAGCGCGACCGCACCGGAATTCTGAAAGGTCCGAATGCGCGCCTATATCGTCATGCCCTGCCTTAATGAGCAACGAGAGCTAGTGGCGACCTGCGCTTCGCTCGGCTTTGGCCCGGGCGCGGCTACGGATAAGCCGGACGGCACGCTGGTCCTTGTCGACAATGGATCGACGGATCGCACGTTCGAACTCTCGCGCGATATCCAGCAAACCTCGCCACCCGGTACCGTGGAACTCACGTACGAACCCGAGCGCGGATACGTTCCCCCGCGCCGGCGCGGCATCGATCTCGTCGCACAGTTGGCGCTCGAGGAAGGGGTGGTCGCCGAGGATGTCCTGATCCTGCAAGCGGACGCCGACACACAATATCAGCCCGGCTATGTTGCCGAGATGCGCGCGGCGGGTGAGACGGCGGGCCCGCAGACGCTGCTCGAAGGACGAGCGGAGGCCGCTCCCGAGTTCGCCCTCGAGCATTCGGCATATCAGGCGCTTTGCGAACAAGTGAGTGCCTCGGTTCGCGCGCTCTGCGTCGCCGAAGCGGATGATGTCATCGTCGACGACAAAATCTGCGCCTTCCGTCTCGCCGACTATCGCGTGTGGGGCGGACACGAGCGGGAGTATGATCCCCATGGTGAGGAGATCCACGCCGAAACCTCGCGCCTGTTTCTGCGGGCCAAGTCCTACAACGCCAGAAAGATCATAGTTGAGAGGGCGACAGCCCAGCCTTCGCGCCGAAAGTTACGCCACACACCCGGGCTTGTTCTCCACACAGCATTGCAATTGATCGATACACAATTGCCGCAACTGAAGAGCTATCTGGCGGAAAATACAAACCTTGGCTGATGGTGCCTGGCGGCCGTTCCGCTTCTCAGAATAGGGCGAAAGGCAGTGGCTCGCTGTCGTCGCTACGCGTGCCCTCTTTGATCAAAACGCAGCTTTTGAGATCAACTGCCGGCGCTCGCCTCACGGATCGCCGATCCGATACCTTAGTGCTTAAGTGAAGGGAGGACAGGCCGGGCGCCGCCAGCTTTTTGGATTAGCGCGTCGCCCGGCCTGTCCTCCCTTCACGGCGAACTAACAGGACACTAGCTAAGCCCAGACCTAAGCTGCAGCTATGGCGCCCCAGCGAGATGCTCGGCAGCGTCGCATTTGTAAGGACGTTCGCCAGGAGGTCGTAATAAGGCGGCCAGTGCTTGAACCGCCGCGGCGTGTAGCGCACAGTCTCGTAACGGATGCCCCGCGCGCCCATCCAGGCGGCCATCATCTCCTGATAGGCGTAGGTCTCTGGCTTCTCGACACCGGGGTCGCCAGTGATCACGAGGTCGGGCGGCGTTCCTCGTGCATCCAGCTCGATGAGCAAGGCGGTGCTGTCGACGCCGATGCCATAGGCGAGCACGATCGGCGGCGGTTCGGACACGCGGATATAATCGATTTCACGGGACTCCGCGGTCAACGCGGAACGATCGGTCGCCAGCATGGAAGTACTCCGGTCTCGCGCAGCCAGTCTGCGCACCGAACCAATCCCACTCCACCTTCTTTCTCGGCAGCATCGGCCGCGAGCGCGCCGGCTCGCGTCAGGCCCTGTCTTGCAGACTGGAGTCGCGGTCGTCGAGGTCGAGGTGGATTCCGAGTTCGGTTCCCTCGGCAATGGTCAGGTCGCGATGATCATCGCTCTCCAGCGCGCTCGCCATTTCGATAACCGGATGGACCGAGACCACCTCGCCCGAAGGAAGTCGGAAAAGGTTCGCCAGGCCTTCAACCGCCTGGGTTCCAACCGGAACGGCGAAACTGCCGCTGATTTTGAATGCAACGTACATGACTATACTCCTTATTGGGACGGATGCGCGCTCAGGTGGCGATGGGCAGAAGCTTCGGATAGGGCAGCCGCGGGAGGTCACGGCCCTGACGGCGCGCGGCGCGCGTGAGTTCGAAACAATAAGTGAAGAGGCCCGAATGCCGATGGCGCGTGAGGAGACCTTCAGTCTGGAGGCGTTGGAGCCAGGCTTCCGGTCTTTCGCGAAGAGCGGGAGCGGGAAGACCGAGCCGGACAATCTGGTCGATGGCTCCGTCCATTCCGCGCTCGCGGAGGCGGATTTTCGACAGCGTACGGTCGGAAATCGTGCGATCGCCAGTCCGAAGGACGATACGCGGACGCGTAGTTCCGCGGTGCGCTCCCGACAAGGCGGCGTAAACCCGGCCAATATGGCCAGCCTCGGGGTCGCTATAGGAGACGACAGCCTCGATCGCGGGGCGGGCCTCTCGAAGAAGCCGGAACGCGCGCGCGCAAAAAAAGCTCTCGCCGTTCTGGGGGACGCTGTCGAGAAGGATCAGGCGAGCGAGGACAGTGCCTTTGGTAGGGTCCAGAAAGCCGGTGTGTCGGGTGATGACGGCGTCAGTCGCCGGCACCGCGAAGACGCAGACG
The DNA here is from genome assembly GCF_000971055.1 of Sphingomonas sp. SRS2. Classification (GTDB taxonomy): domain Bacteria; phylum Pseudomonadota; class Alphaproteobacteria; order Sphingomonadales; family Sphingomonadaceae; genus Rhizorhabdus. The sequence continues at coordinate 18,995 of NZ_LARW01000063.1, read as the reverse complement.
CCCTCGAGAACGGCGCGGCGTCCGAAAAGACCGATGGCGACTTGCGCAGCTGGATAGTTGGGCAGATAGTGATGCTCGGCGATGAAAGCGCGCGCCATGCGGTGCTCGATGAGATCGACCGAATAGGCTCTGGGGTTGATGGTGCGGAAGTCTGTTGCCCACAAGGCGCGTCTTTCCCGCCAGCGCTGGCTGCGTGAGGTTTCCATGTCCGGCCTCGGGTTGAAGGGACGTCGGCGGCTCTAGCCCCTCCGACTTGTCCTTTCGGCCCATTCCCCTCTTCTTGTGACATGGATTGAACTGGTGGCAGTTCATGGAATATTTGCTTTACGGCGATAGGAGTGGCGCGGGGCAAGCCGTGCGCAACTGGCAACTGCGTTTTCGACGCGCCGGAAGCTTCACAAGCCGCTCCGTTCCCGGTAGCGAGCAGTTTTCGGGACTCCTCTGAAAATCGAAGGAAAGCAGATCATCATGAGCGACTTGTCGGAAGGCGATAGCACGCTGATTACCCTGACCGCCGACATCGTCGCGGCTCATGTGACGAACAACAGCGTCGCGGTCTCGGATCTGCCGCTATTGATTCAGAATGTTCATGCGGCGCTGAGCAATCTCGGCAAAACCGAGGCCGCAGCGGTAGTGAAGCATGAACCGGCCGTTTCGGTTCGCGCCTCGGTGAAGCCGGACTATATCGTCTGCCTCGAGGACGGTAAAAAGCTCAAGATGCTCAAGCGTCACCTGATGACACACTATCAGATGACGCCGGCTGACTATCGTTCGAAGTGGAATCTTCCGGCCGACTATCCGATGGTCGCGCCCAATTATGCCGAGCAGCGCCGTACGCTCGCAAAAAGCATCGGTCTCGGCCGCAGGCCCAAGACGGCCAGCGCAGCCGCGCCGGCAAAGACGGCGAAAGCCGCCCCCGCTCGTCGCGGACGCGCAAAATCAACCGAAGGGCCGCCTGCCCAATAAAATCATCTAGGCAATTCCTCTCGAAGAAGGCGGGCTTGGAACAGGGACAGTCAGATCAAAGTGCGTCGTCGCGTCGCTTGACAATATTTGCCTAGCAAATCGAGGCGAGCACCCTGCCCTATCTTGGTGCCGAAACAACCGTTGGCATCGTGATGACCCCGCTGTGCACCCTTCAATCGATCGAAAATTGTTGGGCGGATTGCAGCATGATCTTGCCTAACGCACCCGACTGGCGGTCGAAAAAGGGCTTTCCTTCTGTCGATGCACCGCGGAGCATTTGATCAGGTTGAGTGATCAATGTGACTATCTAGTGGTGAGACATAGTCCCGAACAGCTCTCCGACCCAAAGTTTAAGGTCTATTGGTGACTAGGAACTCATCTTGCGGTGAGATGTTTGAAAGCGAGCCGCGAAGGCCCTGCAGCCAATCAAAACAGGGTAAACTGTTCTCCAATCGTTCGGGGCTTTGCGTCCGGCGGTGGCGTGCAAGGAGATGAGCGATCCCCGGCCCTCTGTGGCGCGGAACGCGGCGGCGGCTCGACTACGCGAGGCTGATTTGCAAGCTTCGCACTCCAACCTCCCAGAATGTGAGCCGGGGTGAACCAATGTTCGCGAACGTCGTTGCTCAGGGAGTTGCCGACCATGAGATGGGCCGGGATGTGCAATAGCGAGAACTGGATATAGGCCATGTGCACCGCGCGCGGGTCTATATCGACCGCTGTCACGTGGAGATGGCGTTGGTAGTTGATGTCGGCTGCGAGCATTGCCTGGGCAAGCGCGATGACCATGGCGCCGGCGCCGCAGGCGGGCTCCATCGCGCGGACATAGCCCTTGTCGGCGATCAGCGCCCGGGCGCTCTGGGCATCGCCGAGCGTGACCTCGGCCATCATCTGGCAGACCGGATAGGGCGTGAAGAACTGGCCCCGGCTTTTGTTGTGGATCTCAAGCGCGGTGAAGATGCTGCCCAGAACATCGCCCGGCGCGGTTTCCAGCGCCATGGTGATCTCGCCCAGGATACGCGGGAACATCTCGATCGTAGGGCGATCATAGCGGCCGACGATCTGGAGATAGCGTGCCTCCCGATGGTCGCGCGAACGGATGTCGACGCTGTTCGAGATGCTGATCGCGATGAGCTCCATGCAATCGGAGAACAGCGTGTAGCGATCATGGCGATGGCCATGGGCCTCGAACAGCTTGAGGACGTTCCTGATGTATCGATCCTGGGGCGGCATGAGGGTTTCCCGAGCGCAGGCCGGCTGGGCAAGCTGACGCGCTTTGTCTGAGTGAATGGTTCGAGAAAGCCGGCTGGCGGCGGCGGAATCACGCCGCGGCGAGCAGGGCCTCCAGCGTCACGGTGCGTCTCGGCCTGCGCCCGAACTGGTAGCCGTGGTTGGTCGCATATTTGCTGAGCGACATGGCTTTGCGGTCGAGAGCGACGGCGAGATCCGCGATCGAAACCCCGGTGCGGAAAGCGATCTCGAGGGCGCGCGTTTCCTCGACGCTGAACGGCCGGATGTAGCCGTGGACGAGGCCGAGGCTGTTTGCCCGCGAGGTGAGCGCAGCCTTGGTCCGGCCCATGCGCGCGGCAAGAAGCTTGGTCGGAACACGGCCATAGTCCGCGCGCAGCCGCGCCTCCTCGGCCTCGGTCCAGTCCGGACCAATGCGCCATCCGTTGCGGTTGGCATGACGACCGCGCAGCTCCAGATATTCGGCGCGGTGGCGCAGCGAGCCGGATGTGCGGCCGAGCTGCCGCCGCAGCGGCGTCAGGCTGGTGCCCTCGCCATAGGCTTTCTGGAGGAGGGCGTCTTCTTCGGGCGTCCAGGCCCGGCCCCAGCCCCGGCCGTATCCGAGTTTGCGGATCGCGAGCCCGAAGCCCCGGATGGTGCGCTGCGGAAACCCCTCCCTGGCGAGCATGTCAACGATCGCGGTATAGCGGTGGCCTGCTTCGGCGAGCTCAAGCGCGCGTGCCGTTTCCTGCGCGGACCAGTCGGGCGGATGGTTCGCGTGGACGATGCCGAGAGTGCCAGCCCGGCTCGACAGGCCGCCAAAGGGTCGGCCGATCAGCGTCGCGATCTGGGCAAGCGGCACGCCGCGGCGATACCCTTCGACGAGCTGGGCATCTTCCCAAGGCGACCATTCGGGAGGATTGCCCTCGGTCAGGTCGAGAATCCGGGCACGGGCATAGACGGCCGAGCAGGATCGGCCGAGATCGGAAGCGATGGTCGCGGTCGGTTCGCCGCCATAGCGGCGGGTCAGCTCGGCATCGTCGAGTTCGGTCCAGGCCCTTGCCGAGTTGCGACGAAGCCCGAGCAGAGCGATCCGTTCGGCGACCGCCGCCCTGCCCCGGCCGAGCGCAAGCGCCATGTCGGCGATCGCGGTATCGTCGAGAAAGAGCGTCCGGAGCCGTTCACTCTCGGCCGGCGTCCAGGCATCGGCACGAAAGGCCATTTCGCGCAGCGGCTGGGGTCGGGGGAATGGGCCCGGTGCGGGGGCGAGCTCGACGACATCTGCGCCCAGATCGAGCGGCTTCATGCGAGCGCCACCACGGGTATGTCGCTAATCTTGGCCCTGAGCCGTGCATGCAGCCGGGCGATGCGGTCCTCCCCGCGCGGCATGGTATCGACCGCCGCGATCGCAGCCAGCATGTCGAGCGCATTGTCGATGGCCTCGCGTGGGCAACCGAGGTGGCCGGCAAGATCGTCGGCCGTGGTTGCGTTGGGGGCGATGCGCTTGAGCGCGCCGATGATCGAGGCCGCGTGCGGCGCGGACGGATCGAGGAGGAACGCGTCGAGCGCCCGCGTGCCCTTGAGGGTCAGCGTGGTGTCCCGGCCGCCGCTCGAAACCTCGCGCAGGGCGGAGAGATCGAGCAGTCTTTCGGCTTCGTCGCTGTCGATCGCGGCGGCGGCGGTCAGCCGGGGTGTCGCACCGAGATGCTCGGTGATCGTCTCTTCCATGTGGGCCAGGACGGGGAGCGGCGACATGGCCGGCCCCATGGCGAAGAATTCACCGGGCGCGAGTTTGCGCAGCCGGTCGGCTTCCTTGGCGGAAAATCCGAGCAGGTCGGCGGCGCGCGCGATGTCGCGGTCGAAGACGTTGAGGCCGACCAGGAAGTTTTGCAGCTCGGAAATCACCGAGGAGGAGAGCTTGGCGAGGCGCTGGGTGGCGATGACCGGCGCGATCCCGCGCTTGCGGCCGCGGGCGCAGAGGTCGGTGAGGGTTGCGACGCCGAGGCGGCGGGTCTCCGCGTCACGGGCCGATCCTGCGTGATGGGGGGCGAGCAGATGGCCCTCGTCGATGCAGACGAGGACGGTGTGGCTCCAATGCTCGCGCGGCGCGCCGATCAGCCCGGCGAACAGGGCGGCCGCCTTGATGATGCGCTGGTCGGGGTCGAGATCGGTGAGATCTACGTGGAGCGAGAGCCGGTATTGCCGGGCGCGCGCGGCGGCCGCCGTCAGGCCGTCCGACGTCAGTTCGCAGCCCTTGAGCGACGTCGCGCCGATATGCGCGGCGAGATTGCCGAATTCGCCCTCGGGATCGACGAGCACGATGGTCGTGAAGTCGAAGGCCTCCTCGATGATCTTGCGCAAGGTTCGGCTCTTGCCCGCGCCGCTGCTGCCCTGGATCAGCAGGCGGCCGGCGAGCAGGCGCTCGAGATTGAGCATGAGCGCGCCGCGGCTGTGCTTGCCGATCGGCACGGACCATTGATCGGCGGAAGGGTCGATCGAAACGACTGTTGCCATGATGGGATCTCCTGGGCTCGGCCTGTCTGGCCACCGCCCACTCGATCCCCCTTCCCTTTGCTCGTCCGGCCCCTGTGTTCGCTATCGGCGCGCCGGGAGCATCACCCGCCGGGACGCGGGGTGCGATCCTTGTTGCGCTTGTCGGCGACGTAGCTCTGTCCGTTCTCGCCTTTGAGGATCTCGAACAGCCCGGTCGCGGTGAAGAGCGCCGTGAAGTTCTTCACGCCGTAGTTGCGAGGATCGATGGGGGCCTGGCGCTTCGCAGCGCTGCCCGCCGCGGACATGAGCGCCCAGCCGTCCTCGCGCGCGGAGGCTTCGACGGCACCGCGCAGGATCGTCACGAGCTTGGTGTTCTGTGCCAGGGTCTTTTCCGCGGCCTTGGCGGCCGAATGCTTGGGCTTTGCCTTTGCCTCGGCCTTGGTTTCGGTCTTGGCCGCGACAGGCGTGTCGGGAGCTTCGCCAGGTGCCGCTGGCTGGCTCGGATCCTCGAGACCATCGAGATAGAGGAACGTGGTGCAGGCGTTGACGAAGGGCGTGGGCGTCTTGCGCTCGCCGAAGCCATAGACCTCATGACCATTGGCCTTGAGCTGCATGACCAGCGGCGTGAAGTCGCCATCGCTCGATGCGATGCAGAACGCGTCGGGCCTTTGCGTATAGAGCAGTTCCATCGCGTCGATGACGAGCGCGATGTCGGTCGCGTTCTTGCCCGTCGAATAGCTGAAATGCTGGATCGGCCTGATGGCGAAGTCGTGGAGCTTGTCGGTCCAGCCTTTGAGGCCCGGCTTGGCCCAATCGCCATAGGCACGCCGAATGTTCGCCGTGCCGTATTTGGAGAGTTCCGCGAGCATTGCCGCGATCTTCGTGTGGGAGACATTATCCGCATCGATGAGAAGCGCGATGCGCCGATCCGATGTGCCGCGTCCACGATCCTCATTGTCCACGTTCAGTACCTCCCCAATTTGTTTCTTTGCAGCCTTTCATCGTCGTGCGCGGCGCAGGGTCTCAGAGATCTCGATCGACAGGTCGTCCGATCGCCGCAGCGATCAGGGCATCGCGGATCTGTCGAAAGAGTCCCGAGGGGAGAAAGCCATGACTTATCGACGGCTCTCGGCCGCGCACCGGCCGTATGTCGTAACCAGGCCAAGTGAACCTGTTCCATTCGGTGACGATGACCCATGAGCGTTCGCCCGAGAGACCAAGCTGACGTCTTACTGCCTGGGGGACTTCCACCGCTTGCTGACCACGGGTGGGAGGCCGGGTCGTCATGGGCACGACATGAACTTGATCGAACCCATCATCGGATTGGGTGACTAGCACGACGGCAACGGGGCGATCTTTGACGCCCTCGTCGCGACCGTCCTTGTATTCGTACTCCCAAAGATAGCTGTAATTGATAACCTCGCCCGGCTTAGGAAGCGCTAAGTCGAGCTTCCGCTTCGTCGCACTCGGGCGCGGGCTCGACGGCCCGGATCGCGTCGAGGGTTTCTTCATCCAAATCCTCCGCACGGCCTGCAACTCGTTCACGGCGACGCAGGCGCTCATAGTCGTCAATAGGAACCATGACGAAACGCAACCGCCCGTTCCTGCTGACGCCGACGGGACGGATCATCGCCTCGTCAGAGTAGCGGCCGAATTGTTTCTGCAATTCACCTGAAGGAACGATTTCCATGCTCTTCGCCATGAGCTTTGGGCTCCAATCTCTACGTCCGGAAGTGATGCCTGTGCGAAAATAGGTTCGGATATAACTACCAACGATTTAGGCCGAATTTTCTAATCCACCGCTTGGGATATCTGTCGCGCCTTCGTACTGATTTTACCGTCCCGACTATATTTTACGATTTTCCCGGATCATGAGGGCTCGTATTTGCCCGATAATATGGAACATAGGGAAAACCCGGGAAATCGTCAAGATGCGGGTTTGTAGAACCTGCCTGCCGCTTTGGCGGGAGAATGTTGCAGCTTTCTGGTCATTCGCTCGAGCGGCTACGCATGCCCCAGTCGGGCGCATAGTCCTGGCCATAGTTCGCGCTGCGCAGGTATTCCGTGTCGCCGGCCTCGTCGACGAGATAGCCGGTCACTTCCTCGGCATAGTCGGCGTCGAGCGCGCCCTCGGCGGTGGGGATCAACCGCACGCCGAACCTTCTGGCGAACAGGGCCGCGTCGGCGGCACGCATGGCGTCTTCGTGGCTGGCGGCCGTGACGGCGAGCTTGACGCGAACGGTCGCATAGACTTGAACGAAATGGGTGGGCTCCGACATCATCGGTCTCCAGATGAGGAATTGGGGGGTGTGGGCCAGGGTCGAAGCGTTCGACGACCCTTGTCCCGGGAATGCTGCACTGATCGGCCTAGGATTAGAGATCCATGATCGCGGCGCCCAGGACGGCATAGAGGCCGACGTCAAAGCGAAGTTTCTGCAGCGCTCGAAACTTGGCGTCGCGCCGAGCCTCGACATGGAACGCGCTGCGGCCGGTGTCGGCCTCCTTGATGCCGGTCGAGAGCGTGGGGTAGGTCTTGCCGGCACGTGGACCGGTCATGATCTGGGCCGTGGACCGGCAGTCCAGCGTGCGATCGAGCGCATAGCCCAGACCGCGCAATTGCGCTTTGATTTCGCTGAGCGTGACGGGATGCCAGCCATCGGCGGCGCGGGCGGCCAGTTCATTGGCGAGAGCGGGGTTCATGAGCGAAGCTCCTTCGCATTTGCACCGACGGATTCCTGTAGGTCCTCGGCCAATCGTTTGGGGGTGCCGAGCGGCGAACCTCAGGCCAGCGGCACGTCGTAGGCGGCCGCGCAGCCCGGTTCGCCTGGATAGACCCCGTCCGGATCGCACAGTAGCACCTGCAGCACGTCATATTCCTCGTGGCGAAGGTAGCGCCCCGCCTGGAGCGTAAAGCGCTGGCGCGCCTGGGCCGAGGCTTGCCGAACGCGGGCAGGAAAGCGGCCGCCAACGTCGATGTCGCCTTCGAGCGGCCGGCGCGCGCCGCGCATTTTCCGGCCGAGCTCGTTGATGATCGAGCCGGCGACGCGGGGCGAGTAGTTGCCGATGAGCAGGAGTTCCGGCAGGCCCTGCAGCGCGTTTCCGATGGTGTAGGCGAAGGCGGGCGTCTCGCCGTCGGCGAAGATCAGGAAGAGATGCTGACCGCTCCGCGTGATGTTGCGCTCGATGGCGGCGTAGAAGTCTGAAGCATCGATCATGAAATCCTCCTCCGCGATGGGAGCGAATTCAGGCGGTCGCGGGGTGAGTCAGGACTTCGAGATAGTCTGTCTCGACCAGCTCGGTCTTCTGGCTGCGCTCACGCGGCGTCATGTCGAGCTTCACGTAGAAGCCCGCGAAATGCGTCTTCACGATAACGCCGTCGCGGCCGGCATAGCGGTCCCCCCCGACGCGCGGACGTCGGCGGAGACGCACACGCGCACCGATCTCGGGCTTGAGGATTGTTTCGACGGGCGTCGCGCGCTCGGCGAGAAAGATTTCTAGACGCGCCCTGTCGTCATGTTGGTCTTTGGCCTCGCAGCAGGCGCGGGCAAGGATGATCCAGCCGCGCAGGCTCATCGCATCGCCGGCGAGAGGGCGGTCGCGCGGCTCGTGATCATCCGCCGCCAATTGGCCTGCTGACAGATGCGCGTCGGGATCGAACGCGAAAATTGTGGCCGCATGATATTCGCTCTCGCTGAGTGCGACGAAGAGGTGCTCGAGTTGCGGGAGGAGCTTGGCGGCGGCGCTGGCGGCAGGGAGTGAGACGACATTGGTTTCGGGCATGGATCGGGTTCCTGTAAGTGGACGAAAATGCGGGCACCGGCCGCTCAATCCGCCGGCACATTTCCCGGACACCCCCTCCCCCTTGCACGCGCGCGGGATCAGGCCGTGGCAAGGTCGAGGAGATCAGGCGCGCGATTTGCGACAAGCCGCGTGGCTCCACCGAAGGCGCGCAGGCGGGAAGCCATCGCCTTGCGCAGATGAGCCCGGTTGCCGATGACGGTCTCGGGGGACAGCGGTTCGCCGCGGGCTGATACATAGCCGCTTGCAAGCTGCCCGTCCGGCGTCTCGACGGTGATGCGGTGGCCGCCGCCGGGCTGCTTCCCGGCATAACGGGCCGTGAATTCGCCGAGCTTGCCGGTGAGACCCTTCACCGCCTTGCCCCAGCGGATGTGGCCGGCGCCCAGGCTTTCTCCCGGCATGAGCCCGCGATCCAGCCAGATGCGGAAGTGGGCGCGCTGCTGCAGCAAGGTGTTGCGGGTGCGCTCCATGGTCCGGCAGAGCGGCAGCGCCACCGCATGCAGGTCGAGGAGCGCAAGATAGTCGCCTTGGGCGGCGATCAGGATATCGTCAAAATCTCGGCCAGCGAGAAGGCTGCGAAGCTGGTCTTCCAGTCGGGGATCGAACGAGACAGCGTCGCCGCTCAAGGACTCGATCGCGGCCGCGTCCGGCATGGAATTCTGGAGCGCATGGAAGCCTGTGCTCGAAATCACGACGATGGCGAGTTCGTCTTGCCCCTCGCTCGCCTGGAGAGCTGGGAGCAGGAGCGGGGACTCGATCTTCGCGGCCGCGCTTTCGCGGATCCATCCCGCTTCGGGCGCGCCGAGGATAAGGAGGCGACGCGCCCACCGCGCGGGGACCGGATCGTCGGTCGGCTTGGGCCAGGTGCTCGGCAGCGGCCGCCCTGTGGTGGGAACCGGCTGCGCCTCGGGCAACGAAGCTGCGTCGTAGGCGCGGCGCGCGGTATCGAAGAGGTCGTCGCGATTGCCGCCGCCATCGGCGAAGCCCTCCTCGTAGGCCAGGGTCGCGGGCGTCTCGCCTTGCCCTCGCCGTGCCTCCGGCTCCCACCCGGCGGTGGCGGCAAACCATCCCGACGCGTAGCGGACGGCCCGGTCCCAGTCGTAGCGATGAAGGTTGCGCGCGCGCAGGATGGCGCGATCGCGATCGTCGCCCTTGCCGCTGGCAATCCGCGTTTCGGTGAAGGCGAAATTGCGGGCCTGCCGCTCCGCATCGGCGGCTTTGGACATGGCGTCCATGACCGGACGCAGCGCGAGCGCCCGCTGCCGCATCCGCGCGCGCCTGGCTTCCCGATCGGCGTCGTTGGGCAGGTCCGGGAAACGCCGCCAGGCATCGGCCAGGATGGCGGCGTGGTCCGGCCGGCGGCCACGAGCGATCCAGGTGGCCTCATCGGCCGGATCGAACGGCTCTGAGATCATCGGTCGCTCTCCCGGTGAAATCCGAGGCCCTCAGCGGTGAGGTTCTCCAGCGCACGCGAGAGCGGCTCGTAGCGTCCCGACAGGTTGTCGATCGTTGCAAAGAGCCGTGCATTGGCGGGGGCGGCCGGCACGCTGAGACGAAACTGAACGGGTTGCTCCGCCATCTCGGGAAAGACCTGTCCGAGCAGGATCGCCCCCAGGCGATCGGCAACGCCGTCGATGCGCTTGCCAAGGTTGTGCTTGTCGAGGCCCGGCGCGGATCCGAGATGCGACATCGGCGCGATGACGTCCGGAAGCCGGGCAAGGAGGCCGGCACCCATGCCGTAGTCTGAGTGCATCGAGATCAGCGCTTGGCGCTCGAGCGAAATCTCTGTGAAGGGGACATAGACCCGGAAGGAGTAGCTGGGTGGTTCCGTGCCGATCCGGGTGCGGGTGAGGAGGATACGCATCCGCGCCTTCCTCAGGCGACCAGCCGCGGCGCGGCGGGGGTGGCGGCGGCGAGATTGAGATCGCGGCGGATGCGCGCGGCGAAACGATCGGGCTCGACCAGTTCCCGGACCGACGCCCAATGGTTGCGTTCGCCGATATGATCCTGGCGATTGCGGACTTTGCGAAAGCAGACCTCGCGGTCGGGCCCGAACGGTCCTAGCGAGAACTGGACCCAGAGCATGTCGGCATGCAGCGTGATCTCGCCCGACACCGCCGGCCCCGCCTTGTTGGAGCGGATGTCAAAGCTTCCCTCCTCAAGGCCGAGCGCGTCGGCAAGGCGGCGCATCGCGGCGCGGCCTTCGGAATGGAAGAGGCGCTTGGCAGGTTCGTCATAGGCGACGCCGCGCAGGGCGAGCGTCTTGAGCATTGGCCGGTTTCTGAGGTCCGCGATCCGCGCCATGCAGTCGCGGCGTAGCTCCGCATCAGCTGGCCGATCGGCACAGACCTGCGAGAAATGGCGCACGAGCAGAATGACGGCGGGGTCGGTTTCGACCTCGATGCCTGCGTTGCGGCAATCGGTGATCGCTGCCTGAATGGCATGGAGCGTCGTGCCGATGGTGATCAGAGCGCTGGGGTCGAGCGCCTGGCCGTAGCGAAATGCCACATCATAGCTCATGGGGTCCTCCGGGAATCTCGAGCGGTCATTCCGCTCGCGCTCCCAGCCCCGCTTCCCTCTTTTCTGCCCGGCGGGATGGAAGGGCACGTCGCCGAAAGACGACAGCAAGCGATCGAGAGTGTATTGCGTCCTCGCGAAGCGAGGAGCCGGGGCGACGGAGGAAATGGATGGAAGATATCGCGGGTTGGATCGCTTCGATCGCAACGATGATCGCCGCGATGATGACCGCGGCCAATCTCGGGGCGAAGGTCACGGGCTCGGGGTTCCTCGTATTCACGATCGGATCGATCTGCTGGTCGCTGGTGGGTCTCTCGACCGGGCAAACCAATCTGCTCGCGACGAACGGCTTCCTAACCGTCGTGAACATGGTGGGCGCGTGGCGATGGCTGGGTGAGCAGCGCAGATATGAAGAGGGCGGCAAGTCCGCCGATAGGGCCAGCCGCCGCTGTCGAGCGATGAGCTTTTCACCGCGACCGGTCTTGCCGGCATGGAGATCGATGACTGCCACGGACGGCGTCTCGGACGCGCGGTCGAAGCCTTGGTCGAGTCCTCCTCGGCGAGGATAAGCTATGTGGTCATCTCTCGGGGCGGAATTGGCGGGATCGACGAGACGCTGCGCGCCGTTCCTTGTGACGTCGTCTGCTTCGGCGCGCAGCGACTCTCCCTCACGATCGATCTCGCGGGTTTCGAGGGGCCACCCGTCCTCGAAACAGGAGATTGGCCCGCGGAGGCGCCCCGGATGGTGTCAACCACTGACGGCAGCCTGCAGAGCGCTTAAGGTGTGCAATCGAAGCGCCCTTGCGATCATCCCCGCCTGGCTGATCGGATTCGGCCCGCGCCGGGTCCGATGGCGCGGGCAATGTGACCCGCATAGACACCGCAGGCCGCCCAGTACGAGGCGAGGGGCGGCTTGCGGCTGCGCCAGCTCGTTTCTGCGCGCTGCCTCGCATCCTGCTGCAATTCGAGGAGCAAGTCCTGCAGCAGTGCGCGCGTATTAGGGTCGAGCGCCCGCAGCTTGGCAACCGCAGGCAATGTGAGGATCGGATTGCGGACCTCCGCGCGATTCGAGCGTACGGGTATCCGCTCGGTGACGATGAAGGAGTGGGGCATGGGGGGCTCCTCGATCTGCAGGAGCTCTAACTCCCGTCAGGTTGCCCTCGCATCCCCTCTCTTCTCTGGCTGCGGGCCAAGACGCGCTGGTCTCGTCAGCGGGGCGCTGTCGACGACAGCTAGAAGCGACATGGTGACGTAAACGATATCGGTGATGAGGAGGAACATCAGTAGGAGGAAGTCGGGCGGCGTGTCCCCCGCCCCCTTGGCGGAATAACGAGATCGCCACGTCCGCTGGGCGCCAGAAGGAGTTCCTTGAGTGTCGGCCGCACGCGGCGTTGAGACCGATGCCACTCGGCGGCAGGCACCAGAACCGCCGCCTCGATACCTCGCTTGGTGATCATCTGGGGTCCGTTCACCGTGCATGCTTGAAGCATCTCGTTGAAGCGCGCCCTTGCGTCCTGAATCGTCCAAGCCTGCATAATGTTTTCTTCCGCATTGGTCCTCTAACGCGTTCTCCAGCTTTTTTCAGTCCCAACCGAGGCTCAGCCCGTCATGCGCTCGCGATAGATGTCGGCAGCCCATTGCTCGATCCACTGGGCGGTGGTCTCGTCATGATCGAGTTCCCCGGATTCGATGAGTTCGCGGATTTGCTGCCGCGCTTCGGCAATCGCGGCCTCCCAGGGATCGTCGGGCGGCCCGGCATCCGGCGTCAGCGGCTGCATGGGAAGCTGGCGCTGCGGCTGGCGCAGGCGCGCATGCTGGGTGTGGACCCAGTGCTCCATATGATCGGCGACGACGGCGTCGGTCTTCGCGAGGTTATGGCGCCTTGCCGCGGTCCTGGCTGCGACCCCGTAAGCCTGGCTGTCGATCGAGGCGACACGGTGGCGGAAGGCTGAAAGATAGGGGAGCGCTTCCCCTTTCACGCCGAAAAGGTGCAACCGCGTAAGGCGCGGGAGCACGCGGTCGAGATGATCGACGACTGCCATCAGACCTTCGGGCCCGTGGATAGGGCGCCTGCACATGGATCCGACGCCGACCAGTCCTGCCCGCTCAATCGTCAAGGACAGGGCCTCGGCGCAGCGCTCATAGTCGGACGGCAGGCGCCCCTGGATGACTGGCATGAAGGTGTCGAGAATCCCTTGGTCGTCGCCGCGCAGGCGGCACTCGATATTGGCCCGGATCGTGCGCGAAATTCGGTCGAGCACCTCGTCGCGGTCGCCGGCGACCTGATGCTCGACGCAATAGTCGAGGCTGGCCCACCAGCCGAACGGATAAGCCGCCGCAAGGCGGATATAATCGTCCACGGTCCACGGATATCCGCCGTAGGTGACCATCGCACTGAACCCGGCGCTGTCGAGGCAGAGGCTGTGGAGGCCCGCCGCGTTGCCGAGCGGGCGAAACGACCAGCCGGTCCATTCCCGCCAGCCGCGGCGCCTCGACCAGCGCGACAGAGCGTTCGCCGAAATGAGGACGGGCTGCTGGAGCCGCCTCGCCCGATCGAGCAGCTTGCCCTCGGACAGATGGGGCAGCCCTATCATGACCGCGATCGTACTCGGCTTGACCCTACCCGTGTTCATATTACGTTCCCTACGAAAGGAGATACCCGATGACCGATTCCGCCGCCCGCTATCTTGACCATTTCGATCTGGACGTGACGCTGCGCGATGCGGCCCTGGACGAGCAGAACCGCCCGACCCGGCGGATGATCGCCAATGCGGCGATCGGTATGCATGTCGAGGACGCCTTTTATTCGGTCCGCGAACTTCGCGAGGCGGTGAGCTGGATCCACGAGGGCGAACAGGGCGGCAAGCGCAAGCTGGCCTCGATCCTCAGCAATCCGGCCGGCGATGACTTCCAGCGCTGTATCTATTTCTGCCTCGCGGGCCGCGGCGTGGTCGAGATGATCGACGATCTGATGTGGCTGGAAGAGCTGCTCGAGGCGCGCGGCCGGATCGCGGGCGAGATGCGCCGGCGCAAGCTCAAGGCCCGGGCTCTCGTACGTCCCTATGTGGCGGATGAACCCGATGGCCCGGTGGTCTCCATGTCGGAGGATTTTCAGCAGGGTCAGTCCTGGTGGGCCGATCCCGGGCTGAGCGCCTGAAGCACGCGCGGCAGGCGCCTCGGTCGCGCGCCCTCTTGGTTTATCCCTTGTCCGGTGCCGGCTGTCTGGTGCCCGCCTTCAGCGTTCGCAGGTTAGCCTCTCGGCGCGTCGTTACTGCGCCTCGGCGAACGCGTCGGTGTAGTGCGCCGAGCCTTCGTGATGGGACCTCATATGTTGCGGACGATTGACATCCATTCTCCTCAGCGAAGCGCGTTCACGGTGCGTTGGCATGCCGGCGCAGCCGGGATCGAGACGGCCGTGGCGATGGCGAACCACAGTTCTCCCAGCACTGCCGAGCTCCATGATCACCGGCCCGACGACGTTACGCTGGACAAGGTGTAGCGGGTGTTGATCTAGGGTGACGGAAATCCCTCGAAATCGGGTTGCCGGACACTTTCCCAATCCGACAGTGTTTTTCGCGCAACCGGATTGAGGCAACGGTGTGCCAGTGATCGAGATGGACCATCAGCGGCGCGATTCATGTGTGTGTCGTCATACTGATTGCGAAGCAGCCATCACGCGACGGTTTCCACGCCATGTTCGCTCAGGCTCAATCAAGTAAGGCCTGACTGCTTAAGCACATTCGCCAGTTCGTCGGAAATGAACGGGCCGCCGTTCGACAAATGTTTGTCGCTCCACATTTGCGCGCATATTTGGGAGAGGTTGAATACCATCTCACCGTCCCGAATAACGAGTGGTGGGACAAAGCCGTCATTCAAGCTTGTAGTCAAGAATTACGGCCATTGACGGGAAATCTGCGGGCGGTCCAAATCCTTCTCGGTCATAACAAGATAGAAAATACGGTGCGCTATCTCGGGATCGACGTAGAGAACGTGCTTGCCCTTGCCGAAAACACTGAGATCTGAGCCCAATCGCGCCCGTTTTCGGGAAAGAGCCGAACACGGGCGTCTGGAACGAAGCAGTCGTTCGTAAATGTAAGGCGTAACGGCGGCTTATGGTGTTATGTGACGTTTCGCTCCAACGAACATGACCCAGGAATTTGGGCCTTCAATCGCGTATCAAGCGCAGGTCGACACTGTCGCACCACTGATCGCCTAGCCATGACGGGATTGGGGTGCTCGTGGTGGTTCCGACCATGACCAGAATGGGGCGCGTAACCGAAAGGTGCCCTTGACCATATCAACCGGCAGCTCTTGTCGGGGCCAAACATCGCCTCCTCGGATGCGAACGTCTGCGTCAGATCGGCAAGAGCTCCAGAAGCCACTCCTGCGCGTTCTCGTCGGCAATCCTCTCGCAGATGCCAATGTCGCGATAGGAGAATGACCATGGAGATGCCTGAAACCACACCCAATGCCTAAGGCCGGCTTTTCGGCGTGCCCTTCGCCATTTGAAGGGTGACCTTGTTGGCTTGGTTGCTCAAGCTCCTGTCGCCGTTTCATCCCACTCCGGATGGCAACAGTCGCCAAACTGCTCACCATCTTTCGCGCATGACTGGATAGCGTGCGGAATACGGATCTGTCGGTAAAAGCCGGTGAGCCAATCAAGCGAGACGTGCATCCGGATCATTGGCAAACGCGCGATTGGTTGCCAGCTTTTCTTCAAACTCGGCTTTCACCTTGACATCTTGTTCCAGAAGCCGGTCTGCCATTGGCGCGAGAACAGAATCCTCGATGCCCGGCCCCGGCTGCAGCGCAGCATGGAAGAGGCCCCATGCAAACAGCGAATCCTGACTTTCGGTTCCAGAAGTACGGCCGCAAGGAGGTCAAGCGGCTGATCGCTGGGCACCCGTAAGGTGCCGGCCGGAAGTGTCGTGGTGCGATCTTCGTGCACAAGGCGGGCTTCAACCGGTATCCGCCCTTCGCTCGTTAGCTTCAGTTTCGGATCGAGGATCCGGACATGGTCGAACGTCAATGTGCGCGGCCTTGGGATCACCTCGAAGCGGATGCCGTGCAGCGTGAGCCGTTCGACGACCTCGGTCTGTCCCGCGAGCACCCACCATGCCGTGGGCAACTTCGCCTGTTCGGTCGCGGTCTGGCCGATGATCGGCATTCTGAAGTGGATCGGGCGGCCGAGCCAGCGCTGTTCAAGCCGGCCTGACGCGGGGAAGCGATAGGTTTCGAACGCCACGCTCTTGAATGCGTCGATGAAGCCGACGGCTGCTGCGCCGGCTGCCACCGGGTCATCAGTTCGGCCTGGCGAGCGGAGCGATCCGTCGCCTTGGCGTCGGCGATGCGCTGTGCGTCCTCGCCCGCGAGGCGCAATGCTGCCTCCATCAATACGTAGCTGCCCAATACACGCTGGCGATACGGCTTCAGCGCATGGTTCTAGACCAACACGGTCGGCACGCCGATGAAGTCGCCATAGCCGGTGGAATAGCGCGGCCCTTCCGGGCTGAACCGAATGCCCTTGGCGGGATCATGGGCATCGACCGCGCTGGGATAAACGCCGGGGATGTGCCCGGCGCGCCGAAGGTCATCTCTGACGACTGGGTCGAAGCGCTGCTCCAGCCAATCAGCCGTAGCGCGGTGCCGGGCATATTTTTCCCAACCCGCATAGGTGAAGGTGATATCATACTGGTGGTCGAAGCCATCGCTAACGTGGAAATCCATGTCGAGCGCGGGATCAAGATCGCGCAGCAGCCTCACGATCGCGCGCGTTTTCCGGCGCATCGAGCTTGGCATAGTCGCGGTTCAGATCGAGATTGCGATATTACATATCTTCCCACAACAGGGGAGGTGTTACGAAACACTTCCCGGGTCGTGGCGTCGAAGGGGTGGTCATCGGCTTTTCGTCCGCTAAGCTGGGCGGACAGCAATCATAATCGTAGCCAGTTTTGAGGGTTTCTCGTGGCTGAAATTATCTACCGACGAGCAACCTCTGTCGATCTTCCCGCAATAATCGATCTTCTAGCCGATGACATCTTGGGCGCAGGGCGGGAAAGCGCGGGTAACGGAGTATCACCTCAGTACACATCTGCGTTCGCGCAGATCGAGGCTGATCCGAACCAGCTTCTCGTCGTCGCCGACGACGAAGGTGCCGTTATCGGCACGCTCCAGCTTTCCTTCATTCCCGGATTGTCACGCGGTGGTTCGATGCGAGGCCAGATTGAGGCCGTGCGCGTCGCAAAGGAGCGACGGAGCGAACATATCGGTGAGGCCATGTTCACATGGGCGATCGAAACCTGTCAGGAGCGTGGCTGCACCCTCGTCCAACTGACCACAGATAAGGCCCGGCCGGATGCACATCGTTTCTATGATCGATTGGGATTTCAACCCACGCATATAGGTTATAAGCTCTATATCTGACTGAGCAGCGCGTTCGCGTGCCGCGTTTGCGAGAGCGCTACCGGCGCCGACATGCCTCTCAAGAACGGAGAGCGAACATGCTCACAGGGCCTGCAGCTTCCTGGCAGCCCGCTCCGAAGCATTCCATCGGCAGCTTCTGTTAGGAGCAGACGTAGAAGATGGTCGATTTGAACGACCGGGTCTGGTCGGCTGCCGACCCCCGCGCGAGCGTCGGTTGTCCCCGCGACCCGGCTCCAATCCGGACATTCGCCTATCGGCCCGAGCCGGTCATTCCGCAGTGTGCGAAAGTCAGGCGATTCCCGCTCGGCGCCTTGTTCGGCCCTATGTGGCGATCGAGCCGGTTGTCTTGTCCCCGCCCTCACCGTTCGCAGGTTAGCCGCTCGCCGCGCCGCCACCGGGCGGGTTCCAGCCAGCTTCCGGCGAAGGCTCCGGCGCGTTGCCGCTGCGCCTGGGCGAACGCGGCCGTGTAGCGCGCGGAGCGTGCGGGATCGGACCGCAGATATTGCGGCTGCGGAATGGCGAGTCCGGCGGAGATCATGACTTCGCCGAGGTCTCTACCATCTATCGAGACGGTGGCCACCGGGCGGCCATAGCTCGAGCGCGAAGACAGGCGGATCTGCGCGTCGCCGCCTCGTAAGGTGCGCGCGGCGAGATCCTGCGCGGCCTTGCCGCATTCCCAGCAGGCGCCGGCGCGTTCGCATAGCTGACGCCGTTCGAACGCATCGACGCCGAGCAGACGGAAGTCGGTGGCGACCGTATCGCCGTCGAGGGCGCGCGCCTTGGCGCTGAACGAGGTGTCCTCGGCGGCATCGCTAGGCGTGCTGGCGGCCGCCAGCAGAAGCGCCAGGACGACAAGGCGGTTCATGCGACCATTTCGAGCACGATGAGGCCCGGCGTCGCCGGGTCGGTTGATACACGGAAGGGTTGCAGCGGGTCCGCGGTGCGCAGGATGCTGACCCGTTCCTGGGAATGATCGAAGATCCGGCCCGCGACGCGCATGGCGTTCTCGCGACTGCAGAGCAGTCCGCGCTTGGAGGAGAGGCCGTTCCTTTCGATGGCGATTGTCATGACATGATCCACTTCATCACGAGGATATACGGATTGATGCTCAGGCGAACACCGTCTTGTGGATTTTGGTGACGGGCACGATCGACCAGGCCCGCTCCATGAGCCGGCTGATCCGATAGAAGCAGCCGTTGGCCGGGTCGCGCAACATGAGGCTGCGTTGGCGCTTGCAGACCACGAACTCCTGCGCGACGTGGCCGTCGCTGAAGGTGACCGGCTGCTCGAGCCGGATGCGGTCGCCGTCCGAGAGCTTGCGCGCGCGCCGGGCGATGTTGGCGCGGCACCGTTCGCGCCAGTCGAGAGCATGCTTGTTGTCGGTCGGCGAGAGGAGGTCGAGGATCGAAGCAGGGCAGTCGGCCTCGCACGGTCCCATGTTTTCGCTCAGTCGGGTAGGATTGGTGCTGCTCAGAGAGTCAGCCCTGATCCCCCCGCCGAACCGCACGTGCAGCTTTCACTGCATGCGGCTCTCCGCTGCGATAATACCATCCATATTCCGGCTATCGGGCAGG